>NZ_RZGQ01000008.1 GCF_003989735.1 Legionella sp. km772
TCAAGTGAAATAAAAAAATCTAAAAATCCTTCTTCCAGCTTCATTCCTATATCCATTTAAATGAAGCTAGCCTCTCATTATTTACCGATTTAAGCTAGATTTTTTTCATGAGGTGGCCCTGACCGTCGGGCCCAGTGGCCTTGACGTCCCAAGAAATTAAATTATCTAAACTCGATTTGGCGCTTTATTTAGGCCAAGCCTTGAAAGCGGTCGTCCTTACTCCGTTAAATGATGGTGAAGTCACTATTAATATCAATGGCCAAAATATCAATGCAAAAACTTCCCACCAATTTACTCCCGGTGAAACCTTAGATGTTAAGGTCGTCAATACAGACGATGAAATAGTTCTTCAAGTACAGCAACAGCCCCAAAACGCGCCTGCCTTACAAAAAACTATTTTACAAAATGCTTTGATGCAAAACTTACCCAAACAAGCGCCACCCACCAATCTCTTAGAAAATTTAGAGCAGTTAGTACAGTCCAGCCAAGTGGGACAAACAGATAAACTCCCACCAGCGATTATGCAACAAATAAAAACCTTATTAGCGAACATTCCCGCTATCGCGCAATTACCCCAGCAATTATCTAAAGCCATTAACCAAAGTGGGGTGTTCTTAGAATCAACTTTATTGCAATGGCAACCAGGCATGCCTACCGCTCCTGTACAGACCGATTTTAAAGCCCAATATCTTAAGCTACTCAATAGCCTGCCAATTGAGCTCAAAAATAATTTCTTAATGAGCATTAAAAATGAAACGCAAGATAATGCTAACCCGACCTTGCAACGTGACCCGCTACCCTTACCCGGTGCAATCCCTCAACCCTTGCATAAGGATGCCATTCTAAATCTTAGTGATAAAACCCCAGAAACCATCCAAACGGTCATTCACGAACAGGTCAATCAGGCCCTATCTCGCATTACCGCCAACCAAGTAACTCATCTTACCCAAATGGCGCAACAGGATGATAATAAATCCGGTTTTCTTATTATGTTAGATATACCGGTCAAAACTCCACAAAATGACATCGATGTGATCCCTTTAATGATTAAACAAAGAAAAGCAACTGCCACTGAACCAAGCCAATGGTCGATGTCTTTTGCGGTTAGTCTGTCTGAATTAGGAGACCTTCAAGGTACGGTTACCTTAAATGGTACTGAGGTTAGTGTAAAGATTAATACCGATAAACAAGAAACTATTGATACCTTGAATCACTACCAAGGGGATATGCAAGATCTCCTTAAAGAGCTGGGTTTAAACTTAGGTGGTTTTAATCTCAAATTAGGTTTAGAAAATAACAAAATTCAAACTGAGAATTTACACTTATTGGATATCCGGATATGAAAAAAAACAAACAAAAAGCCGTCGCATTAAAATACGATGGCAGTTCTGCACCAAGAGTTACCGCGAAAGGGGAAGGACGCATTGCGCAAAAAATTATTGATACCGCTTTGGCTAATGGTGTTCCTTTGCAAAAAAACGATGAGTTAACGGCCTTATTGTCCAAAGTACGCCTTAATGACGAAATCCCTCGTTCATTGTATCAAGCGGTCGCCCAAATACTCGTCTTTCTTTATCATGTTAATGGCAAAAAACCAAAAAAATAATAAGCCTTAAGACCTGCGATTTTCCTGGAAAAAAAAGATCAAATAAACTACAATTTGTTTAACAATATAACAATTGGGGCTCATTATGAAATGGACAATACTAGCAGGGATTATCGCTTTAACTACCGGTTGTTGTAGCACTGGCGTCGTTGAATATCAACAAGTTAGTGTGGTTCCTGTAAAAAAAGTATCTTATGTACCGGTGGTGACGAAAGTTAAGGTCGTCCCAGTACGCCCCGTGGTAACTAGAGTAGTGAGTCCGGTAATAGAGCCAGTTTTAGTGGATTATGTTGAACCCATTGATGTAACCACAACTACCATAGATTTTTATTAAAGCCTAACCTAGGTTGACTTCATTTATCTTAAGAGGAGCCAGAATAAACGGCTCCTCAATCAACAGCCAATATAAGCTATAAATTTAAATAGCAAAGTATCTTGCTCAATTAGCCCTGTATTTACCAACAAACGGGCTGCCAACCTGCAGCCTTACTCCAAGTATTGAAGCAAGGATTATCGTTTAAGAGGACTAACGGAATGGTATTCCAGGGTTGTTGCCCTCCTATTAATTGCTGCTGATTAATCCAGGTTCCTGCCCAAGGAGCAACCACTTCTGCTTGTAGTACTTGTCCGCCTTGTACCGCCTTCGGTGGTGTAGCGACTACCGGCTCTGGCCCTAATAGGAAGGCGGAAGCTTGTGAGGAGCTGCCCCATCCAGCGGCAGCAACCCACAGTTGGCCCATTTTTGCTGCAGAATAGGGTGCGTATGGAGTTCCAGGTGGATAAGAACTGTCATATAATTGCGGATCGATTTGTAATAAAATCGCTTTATCCCAACTGCCTGAAGGAGCCGCTAATAAATCCGCTCTTAAGGCTGAATAGACTCCATAAACTTCAGGAACCACAAGCTCCTCAGCTAAAGCCAAGGCAATACGACCGATAGGTGTAGTCACAACCACAAACTCATCACCCTCTTTAGCCCAAGAATTAAGACCTAAATGGGTTGCTCGATAACGGGCAATAATTGCTCCTGTGGGATTTGCTAAAGCAATAGTATGATAGACGCTATCACCTGAACGCTCAGGATAACTGCCAGCAACATAACCTTGTCCCTCTTGAGCAAGTTGGGAAATAATAGCTTCTGAAGGGCCATTTTGCTTCTCGGCAAGGCGTTTATACTCATCAGCTGAACGATTTGGTCCGTAGTGAAATAACATCGGTAATACAGCTATACCATTTTTTCGGGGCGCAACCCAGGTGTTTTGATTGGCATGAGCAAGATCTCCAGCTTCAATAGTTATAGTTATTGTTCTCGCTAGCACTGTTCCATTAGAGGGATCGGTCGGAGCTCGGTGTAAGGCAAGCACGCCATAAAGTTCTGGTCTTCTTCGTGCCATAAGACTTGCGCGCACCGGCGCAGATTTAGCGGGCTCAATGGTAGTAATGGCCACACCATGAACACCTGAGGGCAATACTTCTGGTTTTACTACAGGAAGCTGTGCGACTTTATTTCCAGCAGGATCCCAAATACTGGAACCACCATTATAATATAACTGTTGTTGAGTAAGGGGATTAGTTTCTATTCCATTACGAGTGGCAGCCACGACCCAAGCGCCAGTATCTGCTGAAAGATGCTGCACACTCGCTATGGTAGAATGGTCACCCTTAGCTTGAGCCACTGGTGTGCCAGGCATAACGCGATCGGAGACGCTTGACCAGGCAATGATATCCACTTGGTGTAAGAGAGCTAAACGTGCGTACTGCCAGTAAGTATCATCGTAACAGATCAGTAAGGAAATCCGTCCTAGTTCAGTATCAAAGACCGGAAACCCTAAGTTTCCATCTGAGACCCAGCGTTGATCTTGGGGGTTCAAACCATGTTTTCTATATTTACCAATATAGCCTTCAGGCCCTATTAAGGCTGAAGTATTGTAACCTAGACCACTGACGGGATCGAGTTCACCCAATCCTACCGCGATGTACATATGATATTTCCGAGCAATTTCAGCAAGGGCCTGGGTCGTTTTTCCTGGGACTGTATCAAGAAAAGGTTTTGCCATCGCAAAATTATCAAAGATATACCCCATATTTGCGGTTTCCGGGAGCACCGCTAACTTGACCCCTTGCTTCCCTACTTCCTCCACACCTTTTACCATGCGTTGGATATTACCCTCTAAATCACCCCAAGCAGGATCATAAGCAACTGCTGCGGCCTTAAAGCTAGGTAGAACTTTTTGAGGTGGTGTTGCCGCTGTTGCAGTCCCCAAGCCCATAGCTCCAATTAATATAAGACGAATTGCGCAACTAAAATATCCATACATGAACACACTCCTGTGTACTAGGTGAAAATTAATAGGATGATAATGCCTAAAGAGTGTAAGCCATTTTTACTTATCATTCCAAGAAGGGATTATTTAGATTAAAATTTTGGCCGTATCGGGGTCATGGCTAACTAGCACGCTCAAAAGTATCGGCTTAGGTTGCATTTACTAGTTAGTTAACCGCATCTAACGCCTAAAACCAAAATACACCAACACTATTCCAAGGACAAAATCTAAACTCGCAATTCCATACGCTAAAGAATTATTGTTCAAAAATAACTTGGTCACTTGATCAAGTGCATCGGGAAATATAATAAGATTCAAAGCCTTTAATACCACCAGCCAAGCAGTAAGAGTAATAATGAGACGCCAATTCCATTCCCATATATTATGAGCTACTACCATGAGTAAGCCCAACATAAGGGTAAAAAAACCGGTTACGAACATCAGGGAGCTATTACTCACTACCTCATTTATATGATGATAAAAAGAAGGCATGTTAGCGAGCATCACTGAACTAACTATAATCAAATAAAAGCCAATGACTTTGCTTAAAAATTTAGATCTATCCATGCTCCTAACTCCTCTGGTACTTAATTTCTCTCGCATCTAGCTTTCTACGGTTTTCTTATCCAGGTTAATTATAGCAGCTCCGCTTTAAAAAAATCGGTTAAGGTTATGACGGCTGGTAATAGCCCGAAAGACACTCATTTTCACTTATATAAAAATTTCTACTAAACTTAATTTGCTTAATAAATAGTTAAGTTATCTGGTATAAACTAAATATAATGAATGGATATTCGTGAGAGACTCCTATGCCTACACCAGCTGAACGCGCCCAAGCACAAGCACGCTATCTAGAAGAAGTAAATGCTCAAGCAAAAATTATTTATGAGCGGGATAAAGCAAAATTGCCGATTGATCCCCAAGGAAGAGTACTGTTACAGGTCAAACTGGATGCTAATGCATGGGAAAAAATATACCGCGCTCAAAAGAAAATAAAAGCAGAAGATCCTCTACCCGCGGAATATAATTTAGCGGCCTTTAAACAAGAATTTGAGAAATTGTTAGGGCACCCTGTTACCGCCACAACCTCAGTTAGTTATGATATCCAAACGGGAAGCCAAGAGCCATTAAATCCACTGTTTAAAGCTAAACTTGAATCCAGTTTAGTGACTGTTCTGCAAGGGAAGAAAAATCCCGAGAAACTAAGTGAGGCTGATCGATTAAAAATAGATGAAAGCAAAGAGCAAATTATTGCGCAATATCAAAATCTTGCTAAAGGGCGAATTATAAGTTTACATCAAGAAACTCATTTCCATGCCCACCTAATCGGTCGTATGGTAAGAACTGCTGTAGATCGTGCAGGTAGAGATGCGCCCTTTGGCGATAAAGATGAATTATTTCAAAAAGGATTAGATAATGCCTTATTGAAATTGAATGAAAAAATACAGGCATTGGAAGCCAAAGCGCTCGTAACAGCCTATAAAAAAGTGAGCAAAACAGATCCCTTTGATGAAGAAGCTTTCCAAAAGGCATTAAATAAAGAACTCGATGCCGCAAGAAAGAAAATTTTACCAGAAATCGCAAAAGCAGTTCGGGTTGAATTGATTAAAGCAACAGGGATTCAATTTGACAAAGACATCACGCAACATTTAACAAAAGAACTAGCTAAATCCACTAGTGCAAGCCTGAATGATACGGTTCATATTAGTAGGGGTACGGGGGCAATTAGTTATATAGGGGCGAGTGAGAAAACGTCCCATCATCAACAGGTAGGTGCTAAGTATGTTGCTGATCAAACCCTGTACTCTCATCATTTGAAAGAAAGTGGTGTAGTACAAGCATTGGCTCATCGCCAACAAGTTCGAGTTCCCGCTTTAGCAGTTAAAGTGTTACACAAATACACAGAAAAATTACTCGATCAAGATGATAAACATCACGCAAAAGCTGAAAAAGCTCAGAAAAAAGGACTTCAAGAACCACTTCTTCTTGATGATATAGACACCAGAATTCAAAAATTAGCTAAAGATAAATCTCTTTCTGCACCGGAAATCGAGCAAATTAAGGCTGAATATGAGCTTATGCGAAATGAGCTTGCTAAAGCCACTCCCCAAAAACCAGTAAGCCGGTTAGATGCATTTAATGCCATGATCGTAACCGACACGGCACAGAAGATCCAGCATTTACAGAGTAAATACCAACTTGGTGATATCGATAGAGGGCCGATACCAAAAGCTTTTGTCTACAACTTATACACTAGCCTTAATCGTACTGGCGACGGTTCAACTAAGATGCCTCATCCTGCAGAATGGTATGATGAACGCAATAATAAACAAACCCAAAGCGCTGACCATATACTTAAAGCAGCCCATGAATACAATAGAAATAATCCCGTAGCGCCTCTTTGCTTAGTACAAAATGTTCCGGTAAACGGATGGGGGCACAATATAGACATCGATCCAAGCAACCCCTCCATAGTTAATGAAGCCGCGCTAATGGGGCAATTAGCAGCCTTACATACCATTTACGATACGCTTTCGGTAGAGGACAAAAACAATGCCCAAAAAATCTTTGCCGACTATAAACAATTTTTAACTACCCCTGAAACCTCTTTTTATGACTATGTGGTTAAAAATAACACCCCAACTCTTGCACAATTGGCTACCATACAAGCATCACCCCCTCTGGCTAAACCAGAAAAACCCATGGTAGAAGTAGTAATACCGGTTGATGAATCGGCAGCACAACGAGATCAGCGACTTGCAACCGCATTAGAAGATCATCGTGCTGAATTTCTCAGTGATGCGAAACATGCTATGGCAGCTTTGTTTAAAGCCAAAGCGTTTAATGACTTGGATAATGGCTTTACTTATCAAGCCCTTTCTGTTTTTGCCGAAAATGCATCCATTGGGGGCTGTAAAAGCGCGAATGAACGCGCCCAAGCGGTGAATGGCCGCGCGGCTATTTTAGACTTTGTAAGTTTAGATAAAGCAACCCGTGATGCTTTGCTGGATAAATATCTTTCTAAAGAGGAAGCAAAAGAGCTTAAAACCGCCACTGACGGATTAGAAACAGCTATTCAACACAGTGATCTTCCCAATATCACTAAAAATATGAATACTCTATATGGTTCTTTAAATTTAGAAGGCTTTCAAGCTCTTATTAGTTTTATTGATCAAGGCGGACATGCTAAATTGTCCACTAAGGGTGAATTGCTCAATACGAATTCAGCCGAGCCAGTCCACACTAATGTAAAAAATGCTTCTAAATGGCAATGTCATAAGGGCCTTACGGATAATGTTTTAGCTGAGTTTAATGGGGTTCAAAAATTTAGTTGGCTAAAAGAAATGAAAGGTGCTTTAAAACCAGTGGCAGCAGCAATAGGCGCCACAGGGATTGGTTTAGGCATAGCAGCGGCGGTGGGAATTACTGCAGGATTTCCACCAGCGGGATTAGTTATAGCAGCTGCTGCTGGTGTAACCCTACTCGCCTATACTTTATTTAAAGTTTTACCTAAATGGTGGGCATCACGAGAAGCAGCTACTCAAACCCGATTTGATGCCATTCAGGAAAATAACAGACAATTAGTAGAGGGCGCTAAAGCAGAACTAGAAGCCCAGCATCAAGCAGTGCATGCGCCTCATCAAGAAAGCATTGTGCCTTTAGACTTCAGTAGACAAAGAGAACTAAGACACCTAGCGCAAGAAGCAAGAAAATCCACTGCCCCCCAAGTTGAGCGTGATAGAGATTTAGATTTATCGGACGATCCAACCATCCAACTATCAGGTGGCCCAGGTTAATAGATCTGTAGATACCCATTAGCAACGAGGCGGTTGCTAATGGGTATTCTTTCGATAAAATAATCTTCGATATCCCTCCCTTTGCGTTACATTTTATATTTAAAATCCTCACAGAAAATAAGATAGCGCATCGCCAATATTGCCAAATTTTAACACATAGAGTATTATAAACATCCTTTTCAAGCATCAATATTCAGGAGAATGATTAATGCAAGTCCATAAGTTGCTGTTATTAGCCGCAGCCTTTAGCACCCCTATGTATGCTCAAGATATCAAAATAGTTGGAACTCTAAGCCATAGTTTTAAAACTATAGGCCATACTCATCTATTAAAAGCATCGCCCTCCCGCTCCATTAAGCTTCTTAAAGTAGAACTTAGTAAACCGGCAGAAACAGCAATTAGCAAAAGAACTAGCCTCGTCACCAGTAAAAAAGTACATCTAAGCCCTTCTCATTTTCCGAGCAAAGTAGATTTAGGCATGAATAACGTGCCCGTCCTGGATCAGGGAAGCTTTGGTACCTGCGTTACTTTTGCAAGCACCGCAGCAATCAATGCCGCCTTAGGGCAAGGGGATTACGTCAGCCAACTTTGCCAATTACAATTAGGAAATTATTTGGAAACCAATGGCTATAATGTAAGTGGCTGGGATGGCTCTTTAGGTCGTACCGTTTTAAGTCAGATGGAGTCTTATGGTGTTGTGAGTAAAAAACAACAAGAAGCGCTTGGCTGTGGCGGCTTGACCGAATATCCAAATGTAGGTAAGCCTATCCCTGCCTCATCTATTAGTCCAGAAGACTATCACCAAATGAGCGAATCAATTAATGATAAAGTAAGCTGGTCCCCTATTTTAGATATTTTCACCGCCTTAGACCGAGTTGATACCGATAAAACTTTAATGGATATTAAACAAGCTTTAAATGAAAAAGATCGCGTCACTTTTGGAGTGCTTTTATTGGATTTTGATTTAGGGATGATGGGCGCAGTGGGTTCTCACCATAGTACTTTTGATACCTGGATTTTAACTCCTGAAATAGCACGGGATATTTATTTACGCCCTATGTTTGGTGGGCATGAAATGGTTATTACTGGCTATGATGATGACGCTATCGCAACGGATGAAAAAGGTAATCAACACAAAGGCTTATTTACCTTACGTAATTCTTGGGGTGACAAACTAGGCGATAAAGGAAACTTCTATATGTCTTATGACTATTTTAAAGTATTAGTTATAGAAGCCCAACGTATTCGCACTATGCCTGCAGATGGCGGCGTTGATTCCATCACCGCCTAATAAGTACTTTCCCTGATACTATTAAATCTAAGTTGGGCCAAAGGCCCAACTATTTTATTTACTTGAAGCGCTCTTGGATGACATAAGTATAATGACAAACATCTTGAGGAACGCGATCACTTTTTGAGCCATAAAATAGGCCTTTTTCTAAGTCTGCGCAGGCTTGTTGGGTAGTTAAGGCATTCAAACAGGCTGCCAAATTATCGCTATGGCAATTAGGAAAAATAGCAAGTTCAGTTCCCCTTGCCTGATAGTGCTCATTACCCCAATTATTTAATTCGCTTGTGTAGTAGGTCGTATAATTACTTACTGCCAACTTATCGTTTAAACTGATAATCTTCATTCCTGGATTGTTATGATGAATACGACTGATAGCAGGGGTAGAATAGTCATAAATAGACCGCCCATTAGCTAAGGTCAATTTCCTTAACTCGTCCATATGGGTATGTCCAGAAAGCAAAGTTATTTCGCCATAGGAAGGCGAATAATGGTCTAAAAGCGCAATAAAACGGCTTAAAGCTTTTTCATTCCAAAAGGGATTACCTTTGTAATTAATCCCCGGCGGCACATGCATCGCGATTAATAACTGTTTGGCGGAATGTTGTTGTAATTGTTCCTCAAGCCACGCTAACTCTGCTTCAGCATCTTCCTCTTGGTGCGGATAGTTTGAAGCTAGTAAGGGAACTTTAACAAAGGGGGCAGAGTTTAAAGCAAAAAGGATAAGTTCTTTGTTATTGGGTATCACATAAGAAGAATAATAGCCTCCATGACGCATATTACTTGGATCAATAAGCAGCTCTTTACAGTCAACACAAGCCCCATCCCAATCATTGGCGTAAGAAAGTGGTGATTCACCATTTACCTCAAAAGGTTGATAATTACCCCCTAATGAATCATTATTCCCGGGAATATAAAACATGGGTTTAGTGAATGAGTCTGCTGCAAACAGCTCATGGAATAAAGTTCGCTCATACTGCCCCTTTTTAGAGGTAAAAATCTGCATATGAGTAGGAAGATCGCCTAAATTCAGGATAAAATCGACCTCTTTACTCAGCTGTTCCATTCGCCTTAAAGCGATTTTCAAAAAAGCAGGCCCGGTATCTTCGCCATCGCGAGCATTATTATCGGCGCCATAATGAATATCTGTCAGAATAAGAAATTGCGGTCCTGCAAAGGCATTCATTACCCAGAAGGTCGATAATGCGATTAAGAGAAGTACACGCATAGCAAAAGCTCCAAACCAATTTTAATCTAAGTAATCTAAACTGCTTGCCTAATGACCCAAGTACGTTGAGTAGCTACCGCTGGCGCTTGAATCCATAACATTAAAGGTTTGTCATTCGGGGCAACAACGACTTTTTCAGCCGCCGTCAAAGCTACTGCAAACGAATATTTTTTTGCCGCGGCTTTTAATGCGAGCCATACCTTACCGGAATCCGCTTGGTTATCAGTAATGACCAATTCATGATTGCGATAAGCAATACTCACCGGCTGCCCTCTAAGCGCTAAACGTATCCCTGCTTCTACATGGCGCCATTTGGCCTGCTGGCTTCTTTGCACCTCTGCTTGAGTGGGATTTGATTGGAATTTAATACGGCTATGAGGAGCAAAAACGCGGGCCAAACGGTTACTGCTTGGATTTAATTGTAAAAGATAGGTGCATAAAGCATCTAATAATGGTCGTCCCGGGCCCGCATTAGAGCCAGGCAGGCGATTTATAAATAACGCAAAAGCTAAAGTATGTCCATTGGTAGTATATAAATATCCAGATAGGCTGTTCATCCCCGTCATTGTACCGGTTTTCGCCCGCACAAAACCTTGTTGTTGCGGTGTTTTGAATCGTTTTTGCAAAGTGCCATCACGTCCCGATATAGGTAAAGCAGCAATGTATTCATAGGACATAGGGAAACGTTGGTATAAAAAAGTTAATAAGGAAATAGTTTGTTGCGGTGTGACTAAATTATACCGTGATAAACCCGATCCATCCGTAAAGGTTGCGTTTTTAAGATCAATGCCCGTTTGCTGTTGTAAGAAGTTTTTTACCACCGCTTGCGCATCATTCCAATTTAGCGGGGAGCCATGGATTTTAGCTGCTGCATGTAAATAGAGGCTATCGGCATAGAGATTGTCAGAAGGCTTTAAAGTGTCAGCCATTAAATGGGATAAGGGCCTTGAATATTGGGTCGCGATCTGTAAAGTGCCTGTTGGTGACTTGCCAAGCTCAACTTGACCATTAAAAGCGATATGCTCCTTAGCTAAGATGGAGCGAATAACGCCTTGGGCGTATTTTAAGGGATTTTTAATGGCTAGGCGTTGTTGTACTGCCCATTGGCCTAAACCCACACAACCGCGGGCTACTAATTGGTTATCCTGATTTAAAGAAAAACCAACCCCACATCCTTTCTCGCTCGCCTTGGTGCTCGCTTGATTGGTCACAGCAATCACCCCACCGCCATCATCTGCTTCAACTAAAGCCGGGGCACCCACTTGGGCACCCGGGTTTACGGTTACTGTGAGCCGATTAGCGTCTAACATTAAGGGTGCGATAGGCGCCCCATAACTATAAGCTAAATCAGATTTCAACCAGCCAGGAGGATAAGCATCCACCGCAGCCAAGCTACTAACAATATAAATATTGCCTTGAATGCTGGTTATATTCCAGTCACGAAGCGAGGCTAAAAGATGCCTTAAATCATCGCGAGAAAAAGAAGGATCACCACTTAAATGAACATAAAGATTGCCTTTTAAAATGCCATTCTCTAATTGCGTAGCATTCGTGCTGAGTTGATTTTTAAAGCGGTAATCAGGGCCTAAAGCCATTAAAGCTGCCGCTTCAGAGAATAATTTCATATTACTAGCTGGGATGTAAAGACGATCGGCATTTCGGCGATAAATGGTCTCCCCTGAGGTTAAATCAATAACCACCGCCCCTAAATTTACTTTAGGGTTGACCTTAGTAATTAACTTATCTATTCCATTGGGCAGCCCTAAACTTAAAGCACAAGTAGAATATAAAATCCCTAAACAAAGGCCAGTAAGTGTCCCTTTCATCCAGGTAGTTCCTTATGAAACAAGAATAGGCTAATCATAACGCAAGCCTAACCTCTCCAAAAGCCCTGCGAGCGTATCATTGTCAAAAAATTTAACTTTAAGCCAGCCGCCATCGCCCCCGTCGTTTATTATTTGTACAGGAGCGCCCACTTGTTCTGCTAAAATACGTTGTAAACGTTCAACATCCCGATCTTTCTTGGCATTTTTTAAAGGTGTTTTCGATTTAAATAATTTAATTTCCTGTTCAAGTTGACGCACCGACCACTGCTCATTAATAACTAATTGGGCGAAATATTCTTGCTGGAGAGGCTCAAGGCCTACAAGCATGCGGGCATGTCCTAAAGAAAGGAGTTGTTCAGTAATCAAGGCTTTTACCTGGGGGGTTAAACTCAATAAACGCAAAAGATTAGCAATATGACTACGCGATTTACCCACTAAAACAGCAATTTCATCTTGCTGGTAATTAAACTCCTCAATGAGGCGACGGTAACCGCCCGCCTCTTCAATTAAATTTAAATTCTGCCGTTGGATGTTTTCTATTAAACTTAGCGCACAAGCTTGTTTATCACTATACTCCCCCACCAAACAAGGTACTTTGTCCAAGCCCGCTAATTGCGCAGCACGCCAACGCCTTTCCCCGGCAATAATTTCATAACGTTGTTTAGCAATGGCACGAACAATTAAAGGCTCAATCAACCCTTGTGAACTTATTGATTGTGCTAATTCCTGTAAACCCGCAGAATTAAAGTCCTGTCGGGGCTGATACTGGCCTGCCACTAAACTCGTGATAGGTAAAAAAAATAATTCAGGCTGCATGGATTAAACTTTAGCTCATGATAACCAATAATGAGCTTAGTATGACTCAGTAAATAATAGCCAACAAGACGAATTTGCTAATAGAAGTTATTTCCATTTAGAATATATTCTATAATCCTTATAAATTAGAGAACCCATGTTTTATAAAATTATTTTATTTAGTGTGCTTAGCTCTTTTTCCTTTCAGGCTCTAGCTACTGAGAAGGTGCAACCCAAATCACCAACTGCTTATTCGCAAGCCCTATTGACCATGACGCTGGCAGTTATCAAAGACTGCTATAAAAACCCCAATCAGGTAAAGGGTGAACAATTAGTCAGATGCGTAGCCAAGGTGTTTGATAAGGAAGTTGCCAACCCAGAGCATTATAAAATTAACCTTAGTGGCGATTGTCCCGGTAATGTGGATTTGTTGATGTATAACGTAAAAGGAGAAGTCATTAATTGCTACCTTACTTTAACTAAATCCGTTAATGTGAATCGTTGCATCAGCTATAAAATACCCCATTTATCCATGGGGGAAGAGATGTCTATAACACCGCCTCAGGTCTTGATTAATAATTAAGAATGGCAAGCTAGCTGTGCGCTAAGAATTCTTAGCGCCTGTAGTAATGGTTATTTAAGCCCTGTCTATTTACGTTCATAAATGCACCAAAAAAGATGGAATAAAACATGGGCCATAATAGCAGCCAAAAGGCCATAAAGCCAAAATACCAGGCCAAAAAATATAGACTGGCAAAGACTTAAAAGCACTAAGGAATAAATTAAACGACGGTAAGAATTACACCCTGCAGCAATATAAATGGGTATTTGACCGATTACAAAGAGTAAACCACTGATAATAATGGATGCATAGACCACCCCATCATTCATCTGCTTAGTAAAAAGCAAGGCGAAAAAAGTAACTAAATTCATTAAGCCCCAGCGAGCAATAATTTCCTCAACCACACCGCCATAAAGCAATAAACCATCAGGCTTTAAAGCAACACGTAATTTAGCCATAATTGCCAAACTTTTTTCATCTAAAATTGAACGCACAATACCATAATACAAAATACAAAAAACCAGGAAACATACTAGCGCATACATAAAAGTCGGCAGTAAAGACCCTAAAAAGGTATTTAATACTTCTTTACCTTGCAATAAAGGCACCAATACCGGGTCACTTAAGCCGGTGCGAACCGATAACACCGTGCCCGCAAAACTCATGGCCAAAACCGTGAATAAAGCTTGGAAAATAACCATGCGACTCGCTTTCTTTTTTACGGGTTCGGTATTGTCGGGTAATAAAAAATAAACCAAGCGAGTCATTGCAATAAAAACACCGGGGATTGATAAGCAAAACAACACCACCACTAAGGGCCAGTTAATTACCATCACTTCTCCTTAAGTAAAATACTGTAAAAAAACCCATCCATTCCCTGTTCACCTGGGAGTATTTGTCGGCCATGAGGTGTTGCTCTTCCCCATTCTGCTGCAATAGGAAGGAGTGTACATTCTTCATGTTCGTTTAAAAACTGCGCTATCTGTTGTTCATTCTCTTCCGGCATAATGGAACAGGTAGCATAAACCAAGATACCTTTAGGGGCTAATAAGGGCCATAAAGAGCGTAACATGCTGTATTGAGTGTGAACAACCGCCTTAATCTCATCCTCGGTGCGCAACAGTTTAATGTCGGCATGTCGACGAACCACGCCAAGTGCTGAACAAGGAGCATCCAACAAAATACGATCAAACAATTGACTATCCCACCACTGCTGCGGGTTTAAAGCATCTCCTTGCACTATCTCTGCTGTTAATTGCTGCCGATTTAAATTCTCTTTGACTCGCAATAAGCGTTTATTATCTACATCCACCGCAACACAAGCCGCCAACTGGCTTTGGGTTTCTAAAATATGACAGGTTTTTCCACCCGGAGCACAACAAGCATCCAATACTCTTAAACCTGGTTTTAAATCTAATAAGGACGCAGCCAGTTGTGCTGCAGCATCTTGTACGGCGATCTTGCCCTCAGTAAAACCAGGTAGGTTACGCACATCGCAAGGACTTACTAGAGTTATTGCCGAAGACACTAAGGGATGCGCTTTGGCCGCAATGCCTAGTACTTCCAGCTCATGGAGGTAGTCTTCAACAGAAGTTAGTTGCAAATTAACTCGCAGAGTCATCGGCGGATGGGCATCATTAGCTAAGGCAATTGCTTGCCAATCCTGAGGCCAAGCCTTTTGAATTCGTGCTAATAAATGCGGTGGGTGCCCATAAATAAATTGGGGATCATCGTTTAAAGTAGCCAGCAGCTCAGCTTGCTTACGGCAAAAATTGCGCAATACGGCATTGACTAAACCTTTGGCCCAAGGCTTTTTTACTTTTTCAACCAAAGCAACTGTCTCTTTCACTACCGCATAATCAGGCAAATTCATGTAGTGCAGTTGATATAAGCCCATGAGAATGGCAAG
This sequence comes from Legionella sp. km772, assembly GCF_003989735.1. Lineage (GTDB taxonomy): Bacteria > Pseudomonadota > Gammaproteobacteria > Legionellales > Legionellaceae > Legionella. Next base: position 15,336 of record NZ_RZGQ01000008.1, read on the forward strand.
CCAGACTTCATCGGCTTTGGGCCGCTTGTCGACTAATAAATCAGCTAATTTACTTAAGCGCAGGTAATGCCTACAGACACCAAAACAAAGCTCTTTTGTCATGGGCGTTGCCGATGAAGGCAAAGTTTGGGCTAAAGAAAGGTGCTGTTCGGTAACCTGCACTAAAATTTTTAAGGCAGACAGACGTTCATTCTGACTCATGGAAACATTAAACCCACATGCAATTGAGTTTTTCCAGAGTTTAACCAATCGGCAATAGAGACTGCTTTAGCACTCGGGAACTGAATTTTTTTAATCAATAATCCCCCTTGCGTGGTTGCCACCAGCATCCCTTTTTTATCAAGGCTTACTATAGTTCCTGGAGTTGACTCTTCAGACAGCTCAATAACAGAGGCTTCGTGGATTCTCAGGGGCTTATCGTCTAAAAAAGTATAAGCAATAGGCCAAGGGTTAAAAGCCCGAATTTGTTGATCAATTAACGAGGCAGGATTTTGCCAATTGATACACCCATCTTCTTTATTAATTTTCTTAGCATAAGTGGCTAGGTGTTCCTCTTGAACTTCCGCTTGTACCTGTCCATGAGCTAATAAATTGACGGTGTCTAACAAGGGTTTAGCCGATAAAGCCGCTAATTTATCATGGAGGCTTCCGGCAGTATCAGTGGCGTTAATGACACAGCTTGACTTAGCCAGCATCGGCCCCGTATCCAAGCCGACATCCATCTGCATAATAGTCACACCCGTTTGCTTCTCACCATGCAAAATAACTTGCTGAATTGGCGATGCACCCCGCCAACGCGGTAATAAGGAGGCGTGGACATTAATGCAACCTAAGCGTGGAATATCCAACACTTTGCGGGGTAAAATAAGGCCATAGGCAATGACTACCATCAGATCCGGTTTTAAGGCTGCCAATTCGTCGACCGCGTCTTGTGTTTTAAAATTCAAGGGTTGATAAACAGGAATATTATGAGCTAAAGCCCACTCCTTCACCGCGGAGGCTTGAAGTTTGCGCCCTCGACCCGCAGGCCTATCAGGTTGCGTATAAACAGCAGCTAGGTGATGGGGCGATTGATTTAAAGCCGTCAAACAAGGCAGGCCAAACTCAGGAGTACCGGCAAAAATTATATTTAAAGAACTCATTTGGAAGCTTGGCGCCTTTTAAATTTATCGAGCTTTTTACGAGCTAAGGCTCTTTTAAGAGGGGACAACAAATCCACAAATAATTTGCCATTTAAGTGATCAATTTCATGCTGCAAACATTCTGCAAATAAATCCTCACCCGTTACTTCGAAGGGGGTTCCGGTTCGATCTAAGGCTCTTACAGTAACTTTTTGGGCGCGGACTACGGTATCATAAGCGCCAGGAACGGAGAGACAACCTTCTTCATATTTTTTCTCGCCCTCAGAGGCGATTATCTCAGGATTGATAATGACTAATTGCTTGCTTTTATCGCCAATTATATCAATCACTGATAAACGCAGACTAACCCCAATTTGAGGTGCGGCTAGCCCCACGCCATGTGCGTCATACATGGTTTCAAACATATCATCGATTAAGGTTTGCAGATTGTCATCGAAGTTAACAACTGGTTTAGCCACAGTTCTTAAGCGTGCATCGGGTAAATAAAGAATTTTACGAATAGCCATTGCTATCTGGTTCTCCACATAACTATCATGCTATTATCGCATGATCTAAAGTACGGCTGCAAGATGCACGTGAGCTCTTTCATCCTAATCTGACGGAAAGATGACCAGTCAATAGGCTAGAATCCAATGACTGGCAAAACTAGTCTGCTTGCCCGCAACCAGGCTACACCATACTAGGCTTAGCAAAGGAATGATGCATGAGATACTTTTTTTTCATTATTTGTTTCCTCTTATCACCCCTGAGTCAGGCACTCAGTTTAAGGGCGGACGCGCCTAAAGAATATGTAGTACGACCCGGTGATACTCTCTGGTCAATCGCAAGTCAGTACTTAAAAAATCCTTGGGAATGGAAGGAATTATGGCGTGCCAATCCTGCTATTAAAAATCCTGATCGTTTATATGCTGGTGCCGTGATAGCCCTGGGTTATCATGCCCAAAAACCTTATTTGCGGGTCTTATCCAATGGGACAATTAAATTATCACCAACTATGCGCGCAACACCGCTAGAAGAAGAAATTCCTCCTATCCCTTTAGGGGATATAAAACCCTATCTTAATGAATCATTAGTCTTAGATGAGGATGTGTTAAGTCGAGCGCCTTATGTGATAGCACTACCGCCTGAGCGGATGCTAGGAGGACAGGGAGATCAAGTTTATGTCAGAGGACTCCATAGCTCGCCTATTTTACCCGAGGGCGGGACTATAGCTTATTCACTCTTTCGTACTGGAAGAAGTTATATCGACCCTATTCGAAAAATACTCTTGGGTTATCAAGCTAAATTAGTAGGCTATGGGGAGCTCATTGCCGGTGGTGAGCCTGCTACAGTATTGCTAACCAATATTATTGAAGGAATTAAAATTGAAGATAAAGTATTAATCAACAACAGTCCAGAGTTTGAGCTGTATTTTGAGCCCAGTGCCCCTAGCACAAGCATTTATGGTTTAATTCTTGAGATGCCTAATGGCATGCCTTCTGGTAATACGCAAGGCGCCGTAGGCAATGTCATTGTATTAAATGTCGGTGCTGACGCAGGTCTGAAAGCTGGGGATGTTCTAGGCGTTTATGCCAAAGCGCGCGTTGTTCCCGATCCTAAAAATCATCTACGTTCGATAAAACTTCCTCCCGAACGGATAGGGGAGGCAATGGTCTTTCGGCCGTTCACTAAAACAAGTTTTGCCTTAATCGTCCGCTCGACTCGAGCAGTCTATTTGTTGGATACTGTTGGAAACCCATGAAAAATTTAGTCTATTATCTCGCGCTAAACAGGATGAATCAAGTTGGTCCTCGAACCGTCTTAAAATTACAGGAACGTTGGCCCGATTTAGAGGAATTATTTGAATTATCACTTAGCGAAATGGAACACGCCGGCCTACCTACTCGTTTAGCTCATACCCTTAAACAATTTAATTTCAATTTAATTGATGAGGACTTAAACTGGCAAAATGCCGCTAGCGATAACCATTTACTAAGTTGGGAGTCGCCAGACTACCCTGCGCTATTACGCGAAATAGCTGATCCACCGGTTGTATTGTATGCTCAAGGACAGTTATCAGCGTTAAAAAAGCCGACTTTGGCTGTCGTAGGAAGCCGTAACCCCTCCATAGCAGGAAGTGAAAATGCTAAGCAATTCGCTAAAGAAATCGCAAACCAAGGAGTAACTATTGTTAGTGGTTTGGCGTTAGGGGTCGATGCCCAAGCTCATCTGGGTTGTCTTGCATCTCAAGGACAAACTATTGCAGTGCTTGGAACTGGAATTGATTGCATTTATCCGCGCCGTCATCTAAAACTCGCAGGACAAATTAGGGAAAAAGGCTTAGTAATGAGTGAATTTCCATTAAAAAGCCCACCTATCGCTGGACATTTTCCACGCAGAAATCGTATAATAAGCGGTCTATCATTATGCACTTTGGTTATTGAAGCGGCAATTAAGAGTGGTTCTCTAATTACAGCACGCATGGCTTTAGATCAAAATAGGGATGTACTAGCAATTCCGGGGTCGATACATAACCCCTTAGCACGAGGCTGTCATTACTTGTTACAACAAGGTGCTAAATTAGTGACCTCAATTAATGATGTTTTAAATGAGCTTAGATTAGACAGTCCTCCCTTGGCAACGGATAAATCTTTTTTTTCCCTTGCAAGTGAGAGCGAAAACCTAGTAAAGTTCATCGGTTTTGAAACGACAAGCATTGATCAAATGGTAGTACGCAGTGGTTTTTCTTTAGAACAAATCACTAATCAACTTGCTGAATTAGAATTACAAGGGACCATTACTGCTGTCCCCGGCGGCTACATAAGGTGTTAATATGAAAGATAATTTATTCGAACTCTTATTAAATTTATTTGAACAAAGTCTAACCCAATTACAAAAAAAGCACCAATCTGCCGATCCTGACTCAGTAGAGTTAGTTGATGACGAAACGCCTAATGCAGAGAATCAATCCTTGTATATACGTACCGCCCATTTAAGTTCAACTCGCGTGTTTACCTATGATGAGCAAATGAAACTAACGAAAGCGAGCTATCAATTTCTGATGAAAATGAAATTATTAGGTATTATTGATAATGATGCCCTTGAGCTCATAATGAACCAATTGCAATTTTCCGAATCCCGTATCGTTACTCTCCAAGAAGCTAAATGGACCATTAGAAATGTTTTAGCAAATAATTTTAATGAAGAACAGTTGGCTTTTCTTGATCTTGTGCTATACCAATCAGAAGACGAATTAACTTTGCACTAGCCCTAGCAACAAAATTCATTAAGCAAAATAATTATAAAACTTATTTAAAGGAAAGGTTTATTTGATATGAGTAAACACTTGGTGATCGTAGAGTCACCCGCAAAAGCTAAAACAATTCAAAAATATCTCGGTAATGATTATGAGGTCTTAGCCTCCTATGGGCATGTCAGGGATTTACCCCCACGCAAAGGCTCTGTAGATCCCGAGCGACATTTTGCCATGACCTACGCCCCTTTGGAAAAAAATTCCCGCCATATTGAAACCATTGCTAAAACGCTAAAAAAATCAGACTCCTTGTTACTGGCAACGGACCCGGATAGAGAAGGCGAAGCAATATCTTGGCATATTTTTGAACTTATGAAAGAAAAAAATCTCGTTAAAGAAAAAAGCGTGCATCGAATTTTCTTTAATGAAATTACTAAATCAGCTATTCAAGAGGCCATTAACAACCCCAGAGCAATATCCATGGATTTAGTTAATGCCCAACAAGCAAGGCGAGCTTTAGATTATTTAGTAGGGTTTAATCTCTCCCCCTTATTATGGAAAAAAATTCGTCGTGGCCTTTCAGCTGGCCGCGTCCAAAGCCCAGCCCTACGTTTAATAGTGGAGCGAGAGGAGGAAATTGAGCGTTTTGTATCCCAAGAATATTGGAAAATAATAGCGCAATGTCAGCACCAAAATGCTCCTTTTGAAGCGCGACTAACCCACTATCAAAATGAAAAGCTGCAACAATTTACGATTCAAGGCCAAAAAAGTGCTGAACAAATAAAAGAGCTATTGCTTCAAGAAGCAAAGGGAGTGCTCAGTGTTACAGAAATCGAGAAAAAACAACGCAAACGCAAACCCTCCCCCCCATTCATTACCTCTACCTTACAACAAGAAGCAGCACGAAAGCTTGGCTTTACGGCCCGAAAAACCATGATGGTGGCACAACAGCTTTATGAAGGGATTGATATAGGCACAGGTACAGTTGGTCTTATTAGTTATATGCGTACCGATTCGGTTAACTTGGCTAATGAGGCAATTGAAGAAATTAGAGAATTTATTAATACGCGGTATGGTAAAGAAAATTGCCCTAAAGAAGTGAGAGCCTATAAAACCAAGTCGAAAAATGCCCAAGAAGCACATGAAGCTATTCGGCCCACTTCGGTTAAACGTACTCCAGAGATGATCCAAGAATCGCTAACCGGGGAGCAATACAAGCTCTATGCTCTGATCTGGAAGCGTACAGTGGCAAGCCAAATGGCTGATGCGATTATGGATACTGTCGCAGTAGATTTAAGCTCAGGTAAAGGCAATATTTTTCGAGCCAATGGTTCAACAGTAACTTTTCCTGGTTTTCTTACGGTGTATGAAGAAGGCCGTGATGATTCAAAAGACAAAGAAGACGGTGAAGGGACTATTCTGCCCGCATTCAGTGTGGGAGACAAAGTTAGTCTGCAAGATATTTTAGCTAATCAGCATTTTACTGAGCCACCACCTAGATATTCAGAGGCCACTTTAGTTAAAGCCTTAGAAGAACATGATATTGGCCGTCCGTCCACTTATGCCACGATTATCCACACCCTACAACAACGGGAATACGTCGTAGTCGATAAAAAACGCTTCGTGCCAACCGATGTCGGCCGGATCGTTAATCGTTTTTTAACCAATTACTTCACTCGCTATGTGGATTATAAGTTTACTGCACAACTTGAAGACACCTTGGACGCCATTGCACGGGGCGAAAAAGAATGGGTACCGGTTTTAGAAGATTTTTGGAAGCCTTTCCTTCATCAAATTCAAGATACCGATGAACAGGTACAACGTAAGGACGTAACAACCGAAATACTGGCAGAACAATGTCCTAAATGCAGCAAACCCTTATCAATCCGCCTAGGCAAACGTGGACGCTTTATCGGTTGTACGGGCTATCCGGAATGTGATTACACTCAAGATCTAAGTGGTCAAGACGCCGAGAAAAAAGAGAGCGAAGTAGTCGAAGGTCGTAGCTGTCCTGTATGTAATCATGAATTACATATCAAAGCAGGACGTTATGGACGCTTCATTGGCTGCAGCAATTATCCTCAATGCAAGCACATGGAGCCTATTGAGAAACCGGCAGATACTGGGGTTACCTGTCCTAAATGCAATCACGCCCATATCTTGCAACGTAAATCACGTAAAGGGAAAATCTTCTACTCTTGTGGTGATTATCCCAAATGTGATTATGCCTTATGGAATGAACCCATTGACCGTCCCTGCCCACAATGCAGTTGGCCTATTTTGACGGTTAAAGAAAACAAAAAAGTTGGTCGTCAAATTTTATGTCCCAAAGAAGGCTGTGGTTACTCAGAAAAGGAAGAATAGTCTTCAACCTGCATGAATCATCTCAGAATAATGACTAAGCGGTTCAAGGAATTCAAGTCTTGGGCTGCTTCTTTTATGTCAGTTAGAAAATCCTGAATCTGTTGCTAGTCTCTAATTACACGACAAGGCCTTTTATAAAGCCAATTTGGGGCTCCAAAGGCCCTTAAGTCATTTCCAAATTAGACCAGCAACTATCTTAGGTTTAGCCTGACCTCGCTTGACCTAGACTCTCTAGGTCATAATAAACGCTTAAGCTAGAAGAACTGCTTATTGCGGTGCATTCATTAATTGCTCAATATACCGTCTACAGGTTAAGGGCCGATGAATGTAATTGATTAGATGTCGCGTCCCACCGGTACCCGTAATAATTAAAGCACCATATTGAAAAATACTCCCTAAAATTGATTGGCGGATATCTATGGTTTCAATTTTACTTAAAGGCATATCGACAGTTTGGCGGACAATAATTCCCGTGCGCAATATGACCTGTCTTTTCTTAATCGTGATTGATGAAAAATAATAGGTAACCCAAGTCATCCCCAGCCAAAGTAAGGCAAAAACCAATAAGAACAGACTTAAATCGCTTAACTGGGGAAAATAAATTTGTAAGGCAAGGGGCACACAAAAGCCCACAATAGGCCAGAAAAATATAATCCAATGTAAGCGTGTAAAGTAAAGCACATCTGTTTCTTTAAGATTTTCAGTCATTCCGCACCTTTATGTTCCATCTATTGTCTTTCTCAATAATTTGTTATTCTATACCCAAAAGAAAGGTTTTGGCGAGAGAGTAGCTTAAATGAAATCGATAAGATACTGCTTAAACAAGCAACTTGCTGAAATTTGTCAGCGATCAGTTCAACTAGAAGAATTTACGCAAATAATTAATGCTTTACTGCCGCAAGAGTTAGCCCCCTATTGTAGGGTAAGCAGTTTTAATAAAGGTAGTTTAATTTTAAGCGCGGTGGATGCTGTCTGGGCTTCGCAAATTCGCTACGCCCTACCCGAATTACGCGATAAGCTAAGAAAAGCAGGAATGTACCAATTATCCTCCATTAAGGTAACCATTGACGCACCTACATCGGAGTATAAAAAAATCAAAAAATCAAAAAGTTATGAATTAACTCAACAAGCCAAAGAAAGTATCCTCAGCGAAAGTCAAAACTGCGCTTACGAACCGCTCCGTAAAGCATTAATCCATTTGGCAGAAGGAAAGTAAATAATAGCTAATTTTGCTAAAAAAGGGACTTAGTTTTAAGATAGGGCTTCGGCAAAACGGCGTGCGACCCACTCCTCTCCCAGATAATTAATACAATCATTAAGATAATCAGTTAATTCATCGTGCGTTAAACGATGTTCAAATCCAGGGGGCTCAGGCTCATGATGTACATAGTCACCAAAATAGTGAAAGGAAAAATTGCAATAGTCACGAGTATGTAAAATAAACAGATGCCAGAGTTCATCTAAAATGAGTAAAGGACCAAAAAGATAAGTGGTTTTATTCTTTTTAGCACGTTGGTCCCTTAACCAAAACCAAGCCAGTAGATCCTTAAATAATTGCTCTGCCTCTGTTAAAGAGTACTCGCTGTGAGTATGGCAAAATTGTTTTAACACCAAAAAATTCTGGTAGGCGAGAACATCTGCAAGTACTAGGTTCATTATCTACAACAACTTTTATTGCCACTAGGTTGTTTAGTAATGTAACGGACGATACGACAAATCATTTCTTCTTTAGACATTGTATTTTCCTCAGATGGATAAGATCGGATCTATTGTAGCCTTTTTTTGAAGCTAGGGAAGGAATTTATTAGAAAAGTTTAATAGAACTAATCCAGTCTCAGACAAGAGCCTGAATTAGTTCTTTTTTACTTAGCGATAAGAAACAGAAGCAGTAGATTCTAAGTCGTCCTCTACGCCTAAACAGGCATTAATCACATTACATAAAGTATTTAACGCATATAATATTGCAGGAATAATCATTACGGCAGTTAAAGTAGCAGCGAACGTACTGCTTACTAAGGCCGCACCGGCAGCGACAGCACCTAGAGTAATAAGAAACTCTGCCGTGTCAGCAAGAAAACCTGATAGTCGAGGATGCTTTTTCAAAAATTCACTTTGGGATAGTAAACGATTGGTAATATAGTTAGGAATAATTGTTAAGGGCAGTGCAATTAAGCCCACACCTGCAAAAGTTCCAAAAGTACCAGCAGCACCAGCAACGACGGGATTAAAAAAGGAGATAGCCCCTCTTCCTAAGACTCCAGAGATGCCCCCAAGTATGGCACCAACAGGCATAGCTAAAATTGACTCTGCTATTACATCACTCGTTGTTAAAGGCTTATTTTTTGCCATTGATACTCTCCAGCTATAAAAAAGCTGCATTGTACATTAATGTGCTTATTTAAGCAAATATTGCATAAAAGGCAATAACTTAGATAAAGTAATTTATTTTTAGCGCAAAATAATTTGGACAATTATACAGCGCTCATTATAATAGCCTGTACCTTCCCAACAGGGTCAACCGTTTAGTTGGACTAATCATGTGGATTAAATTAGATACTGTACAAACCCGAATAGAAGAAATTGGGAATGCGTCAACGCATGCGCTGGGAGCTCTTTTAAGTATTGCCGCCATTATCCTATTATCTTTAGTTTCTATACCCCAAGCGGATAAAGTTAAATTAATTTCAGGTATTGTTTTTGGTTCTACCTTATTGTTGATGTATTTAAGCTCCACTATTTATCACAGCATCAGCAATCCCAAAGTAAAGCATGTATTTCGTATTCTTGATCACGCCTCCATTTATTTGTTAATAGCAGGAAGTTATACCCCCTTCGTATTAGTCACGCTTAAAGGCTCTTTAGGGTGGACCATGTTTACTCTAATATGGTCTTTAGCGTTCGCCGGAGTTTTGTTTAAATTATTTTTTGTCCATAAATTTGAGCTGCTTTCTACGATTATTTACCTGGTAATGGGGTGGATGGCTTTGCTGATTGTAAAACCTCTCTACCAATTGCTGCCTTTAGGAGGATTAGCTTATATTGTCGCCGGAGGATTATGCTACAGCATTGGCGTAATATTTTTTATTTGGGAGCGTTTGAAATTTAGTCATGTCCTTTGGCATTTGTTTGTTTTAGCCGGAAGTATTTGTCATTTTTTAGCCGTATTACTGTATGTCGTGATGTAGCAATTTGCCTACTCTGGCCCTAAAAACTTAAACCTTTCCTAGAGCCAGAAACTATTTCCTTCATTAAACAATAACGACTACCAGATCACACATCGAGGTTTATTAACCATCGGGCTATCATCAGGAATACCAAAAGCAGCTTGGAATTCCGGCATGTTAGCCAAACTACCGTTCACCCGATATTGTGCTGGTGGGTGAGGGTCAGTGGTCACTTGATTACGCATTTGTTGGGGACGCATATTGTTCGCCCACACATGCGCAACCCCCAAGAAGAATTGTTGGTCTGGAGTCATTCCATCAATCACTTTAGCTTGCTTGTATTCGCTAGAACGATGAAAGGCTTTATACGCTAAAGTAATTCCCCCCAAATCGGCAGTCGCCTCTCCCACCACTAATTTGCCTTGCACATGCATATCGCCATCCACCACGTATTTAGAGAATTGATCAGAGATGCATTGGGTGGCTTGATTAAATTTGGTTAAATCACTGGGGGACCACCAATTTTTTAAATTACCATTACCATCAAATTGAGCGCCTTGATCATCAAAACCATGCGTCATTTCGTGGCCCATGACAAAACCTACTGAGCCGTAATTTACAGCTGCAGGTGCTTTTGGATCAAAAAATGGGGGCTGAAGAATTCCAGCGGGCATATTAAGATTATTCATAGAGGGATCGTAATAGGCATTAATTGTTTGCGGGCTCATTGCCCACTCGGTGCGATCTAGAGGTTTACCGATTTTCTTAAGATCGCGTTGGACTAGGAATTGATTCGCCCGCATGACATTAAGTACATAGGGACCTCTGTCAATTTTCAAACTAGAATAATCGCGCCATTTCTCTGGATAACCGATCCGCTCTTGCATTAATTCTAATTTTTTTAAAGCTGCCGTACGAGTCGCAGGAGTCATCCATTTTAAGGTCTGGAGATCCTCACTTAAAACTGCCCGAATGTTTTGCAAAATTCCCATCACTTCTTTTTTAGAATTTGGAGGAAAGTACTTATCCACATAGATTTTACCTATCGCAAAACCTAGGGCCGCACTCTCTGTGCCCACCACGCGTTTCCAACGCGGAAGCAATTTTTCTGTACCGGTTATAGCTTGAGTCATTTTAAAATTTTGTTCGACAAATGGCTGCGATAAATAGGAAGCGTATTGGTCAATCAAATGCCAACGCAGATAGGTTTTCCAATCATCGCTGGAGGTTTCGGTTAATAATTTATCCAGGCGAGCAAAAAATTGCGGCATAGCTAGATTAATCATTTTAATTTGTCCCTGGCCCATTGCGGCAAAATAATCCGGCCAATTAAAATTAGGACTATCTTTTCCAAGCTCATTAACTAACTTCATATGATAAATAGCATGTGGATCGCGTTGTTCTATCTGGGACATGGATGCTTTCGCTAATTCAGTCTCGATCTTCATCACTGTCTTTGCTTCATTAGCCGCTGCTTCAGGTTTATCACCTAACAATTGAAAAATTTTTGAGAGATGCTCTAAATAAGCATCCCTAATATGTTTAAATTTAGGATCATCTTTTAGGTAATAATCTCGATCAGGAAGGCCGAGACCTCCTTGCATTACCGCACCAATTACGAGGCTACTGTCTTTAAAATCTTGCATACTGCCAAAATTAAATAAAGCGTCTACCCCGATGAGATGTAATTGAGCTATTTCCTTTTGTAAATCAGCTAAATTTTTTATGTTTTCTATCGCTTTAAATTCTGTATTTAATGGCGTAAAACCTTCTTTATTAATTAAGCTCTCATCCATACCACTATAATAAAAATCGCCAATTTTCTGCTCTAAACTTCCAGGTTTCGCGTTCTTATTTTCAGAGGCCTTAATTAACATTTGATGAATAATATCTAAAACCCGTTCATTAAGAATATTGAACGTGCCCCAAGAAGAATATTCCGGCGGTATGGGATTATTTTTTTGCCAAGAACCATTCGCATAAGTATAAAAATCTTCACTTGGTTTTATTTGTTTGTTAATCCAATTCAAATGCAAGGGATCATTTTCCAGATCGCTTTTAACCGGTGAATCGGTGGAGAAGGCGGAAGAACTTAAAGCTAAAGAAAGGCTAAGAAGACCTATATTCAATTTCATCAATGCAACTCCACTGGGTTATATTTTAAATTCGATCTTAATAATATAAGTGATTGTTTCTACTGTCGAGTTTAGCAGCGATTTAAAAATGAAAAAGACAGCCTAAGAGATAAAACTCAAGGCCTGGTAGATAAATTGCTTAGCTTTGCCAGCGAGAATGGTTTTTCAAGCACTAAGGCTGTAAAAAAGAATTATAATGTAGCATTCCTTAGCCAGGCTGCTTGATCCCGACAAATAAGGATCAAGCTTCTAGAGGGTAGAATTCTGGTTGCATTGCAGGTAAATGCTCTGGCGAATCAAAATAAGTGTATTCCCATGCGTCTTGTCGCACCATTAATTCACGTAATAACTTGTTATTTAGTTCATGACCCGATTTATATCCCTCAAAGGCGCCGATTAAGCTTGAACCTAAGAGATATAAATCACCAATAGCATCAAGAACTTTATGAGTAACAAATTCCGAATCAAAACGTAAACCATCTTCATTAAGAATACGGTAGTTATCGACAACGATAGCGTTATCTAAACTGCCACCTTTAGCAAGATCATACTCGCGTAATTTTTCATAATCGGATAGAAAACCGAATGTTCTGGCTCGACATACTTGCTTTACATAAGAAGTACCCGAAAAATCAAAGCTTACGGTTTGTGGGCGTTCGTTGAATACGGGGTGATCAAAATCAATAGTAAAGGAAATTTTATAGCCTTTATGCGGTAAAAATTGAACATATTTACCATCATCTTCTACTCGGATTGGTTTCAAAATACGGATATATTTTTTGGCAGCACTCTGTTCACGGATACCCGCGGATTGAATTAAGAACACAAAAGGAGCAGCACTTCCATCCATTATTGGTAATTCTGGACCATTCACATCGATATAGGCATTATCAATACCTAAGCCTGCTAAAGCCGATAATAAATGCTCCACCGTAGCAATTTTAACATTATTATGATTAAGGGTAGTACACAACATGGTATCACCGACATATTCATAAGAGGCTGGGATTTCAACTACTGGTGAGAGATCTACACGACGGAAAATTATTCCTGTATTTATCGGAGCTGGACGCAAGGTTAAGAGCACTTTCTCACCGGAATGCAATCCAACACCAGTAGCTTGGATTACCTTTTTAGGAGTTCTTTGTTTTATCATTCAGTGCTCACCTTCATCAGTATTTATTTACACGCAAAAAATCATGTAACAACCCAGCCCCTCAATCAGAAAATCTACATTTTGCGCAAGGTACAAGAAAACCTTTCAAAAAAACAAAGAACAGCCAGGCTATCCAAAGCTTTTTTGAAAGGTTATCTTACAACTTATGCTTAAAGCAGACCATTCAGTTAAGATTAACATGAGGTCCTGAGCGGATTACAACAAACCATTTAATTTTAACAGCAATTTATTGATTAGTCTAATTTTTCATCTTTTTAACTAGTTGCTGCTTTTCACTCACTCTTTATTTTCCATCTAAAAGAAAAAGATTGGATGAAAAAACGCACTATATTACAAAACACATTCATTCAACACAATCTTTTCTCGATAGTATTTTTTACACTTCCTCTTCTTGACGACGTAAAAAAGCAGGTATATCTAAGTAATCTACATCAGGTACATCGCTATGTTGCTTTTTAGTGGCTAGGGGAGTGGGCACTGAGGCGGCAGCCTGTGCTTGCTTACGCATTAAAGCAGGTCTATCTAATTGTTGATAATCTAAAGAGCCATCGCTTTTTGTAGTTTCCATGATTCGAGCGCGTTGCGGTTGTTGTTGGGCTGGAGTGCGTTGCCGCGCATCCCCTAAGCCAGTTACAATGACGGTTACCCGCATTTCTTCTGTCATATCAGGATCAATTACGGTACCCACAACGACCGTGGCATCATCAGAAATAAACTCTTTAACAACATCACCCACTTCTTCAAACTCGCCAATAGACATGTCTAAACCAGCAGTAATATTTACTAAAATTCCGCGCGCACCCGAGAAGTTAACATCTTCTAACAAAGGGGATGCGATAGCAGCTTCAGCTGCTTGACGAGCTCGTTGCTCACCAGTAGCACTACCGGTTCCCATCATCGCCATGCCCATTTCGGACATTACAGTACGCACGTCTGCAAAATCTACGTTAATTAAGCCGGGGCGAGTGATTAAGTCAGAAATCCCTTTTACTGCCCCTAGAAGAACATTATTAGCTGCTTTAAAAGCATTCAAAAGACTAATGTTTTTACCCAATACACTGAGTAATTTGTTATTGGGAATAGTAATTAATGAATCGACATGTTCTGCTAAACGACGAACACCTTCTTCAGCCGCCAAAGCTCTTTGTTTACCTTCAAAGGCAAACGGCTTTGTAACTACCGCTACGGTTAAAATACCTAGTTCTTTAGCAATTTCTGCGAACACCGGAGCAGCACCAGTTCCAGTACCGCCACCCATTCCAGCAGTAATAAAAACCATATCGGCACCGGCAAGAATTTCGCGAATAAATTCTCTATCTTCTTCGGCTGCTTCACGGCCAATTTGAGGGTTAGCACCAGCACCAAGTCCTTTAGTAAGTTCTTCACCCAGTTGTATATGAATTTTAGCATTAGATGCCTTTAATGCTTGTGCATCGGTATTAGCGCAAATAAATTCTACGCCATCAATGTTTTCAGCAACCATATGCTCTAAAGCATTACCACCGCCTCCACCAACACCAACAACTTTGATGACGGCATTATTATCATGTTGGCTGCTTTCCATTAATTCAAACATAACCTGCTCCCCTGTGCATTTGCTGCATTGCTTTTATTCTTTGATTAATCGTTATTTTGTTGCATTAAATGCAACCCCTTTATTCTTTTTAAAAGTTACCTTGAAACCATTCTTTCATGCGCGACCAGATACCTTTAGCATTATCATTCATTGCCGGAGCACTATAACCGCCTTCATATTGCTGTTGGTAGCCATGAAGTAATAAACCTACTCCTGTTGCAAAGGCAGGATTTTCAGTGGCCTCTGTTAAACCAGAAACATAATCGGCGCAGCCTTTTCTTACCGGCATTTCAAAACAGAGCTCCGCCAGTTCTATCGCACCACGAACATTGGCAGCGCCGCCAGTAAGAACAATACCGGCAGCCATACGATCTTCAAACCCACTACGTCTTAATTCATTACGCACTAATGAAAAAAGTTCCTCGTAACGTGCTGAAACCACATCCGATAATGCTTTAGCAGAAATCTTCCTGCCGGGTCGATCATTCACACTTGCAACCTCTAACATTTGATTGGGGTTAGCTAGTTCAGGTAATGCACAAGCATGAGTTAATTTTATGGATTCCGCGGATTTTGTCGGAGTACGTAATGCCATCGCAATATCATTAGTAACCTGATCACCGGCTATAGGAAGTACTGCCGTATGCTGAATAGCTCCCTCGCAAAAGATAGCAATATCAGTCGTACCACCACCAATGTCTACCACACAAACACCCAAATCCTTTTCATCTTCCGTTAATACCGCATGGCTTGATGCAAGTTGCTCAAGGATGATGTCACTTACTTCTAAACCGCAACGACGTACACATTTAACGATATTTTGGGCGGAACTCACTGAACCTGTGACAATATGAACTCGTGATTCAAGGCGAACACCGGCCATACCTATGGGCTCGCGAATACTGCCCTGATTATCAATAATAAATTCCTGAGGTAAAATATGTAGGATTTTTTGATCCGCGGGAATAGCAACTGCTTTAGCCGCTTCAATCACCCGCTCAACATCTGCTTTAGATACCTCTTGATCGCGAATTGCAACTATTCCATGAGAATTCAAGCTTCTAATATGACTGCCTGCAATTCCAGCATAAACGGTACGCACTTCACAATTGGCCATCAACTCCGCCTCTTGTACAGCACGTTGAATGGAATTAACGGTTGCCTCAATATCGACAACAACGCCTCGTTTTAAACCACGGGAAGGATGTCGGCCAATGCCAATAATTTCAATGGCCCCATCAGAAGTTACTTCACCAATCAAAGCGATTATTTTTGAAGTACCTATATCTAAGCCTGTGATGATATTTTTTTCTATTTTTTTAGCCATTATCGTCCCGTTTGTTGTTTCCACTGCACTGCCATTCCACGTGGATAACGCAAATCCACACTAGCTAATTGGTCTGCTTTTTCAGCAAACACTGCAGGATATGCTTTACAAAAACGCAGTAATCGCGCCTCTAACTCTTTCTTTCCTAAATAAATTTTTGTACCATTCACTAGCGATAAAACCCAAGTTTGGTTTTCTCGGAGCTGTAAACCGCTAGCATTTAAACTATAGGATGATAATATCTTACTCAATTTTTCGTAAACTTGTAAGACTTCATTTTGTTGTTCTATGGGTCCATCTAAATGGGGCACATTTAAATCACTAGGAATACTCCCTTCATTAAATAAACGACCATCTTGCGTCATCAATGAATTGCCCCAGATTGCAACCGGTTTTTTCTCCACAAGTTTAATTTTTAAAGTATCAGGCCAAACCCGTTCTACATAGGCTGTATCTATCCAATTTAAATTATTAAATTCATCTTGCAAACGGCCCACCGGTAAGGCAAAAAAGCTGGCACCCACATATTTAGCTAAGATAGTTTCCAAATCTTTATGGGTAATGTGATCATAACTTGCAGCTACTTTAATGGTTGTAATTGGAAAACGTTCGGCGTCGGCTATAAATAAATACAGCAAACGCCCCGCTAATACTAGAGCGCTAAGTATCAATAAAGACAAGATACAGGCATAGCGCAATCCACTGGCATCATTATTTTTATTATTAGTTCGATGTTGCTTCACAAGTAATTAGTCACCAAATGTTTACGACAATTTTGATGAATTGTAGCCAAATGGATCAACTCATCAAGTAAATGAGAATACTCTAACCCGGTTGCTTGCCATAATTTTGGATACATACTAATGGAAGTAAATCCAGGTAAAGTATTAATTTCATTAAAATAAATTTCTTCTGTACGGTCATTAACAAAAAAATCTACCCGTGCCATTCCTTTACACTTTAAACGAGTAAAAATATCGGCCGCAGCAGCTTTTAACCGCTCTTGCAATTGATTATTTAACTGAGCGGGTATAATTAAATCAGTTTGTCCACTCTCAAGATATTTAGCCGTGTAGGAATAAAACCCATCAGGATGATTCACCCGAATTTCCCCTGCAATACTTACTCGTGGCGCGGCAGAGGGATTGGTATTTTCTAAGACAGATAACTCTATTTCCCGTCCCTCAACATATTGCTCAACAAGAATTTCCTCGTCATAACGTAAGGCATCATCAACAGCATTGCGAAGCTCGGCCATATTTTTTGCTTTGTGGATACCAACACTCGAACCCAAAGAGCAAGGTTTTACAAATAAAGGCCAGCCTAGCTCACCTGCAACTTGGTGGCAAAAATCCTGGCGCTCTTGCTCAGTACTATGCCAAGATAATAAGCGATATTGGGCTGACTTTAGGCCATTAATGCAAGCAAGACGTCTTGCCATGTCTTTATCCATACCGATAGCAGACGCTAATACATCACAACCTACATAAGCTACCCCGGCAAGTTCCAGCAAGCCTTGTAGGCACCCGTCCTCATATAAGGGGCCATGGACCACTGGAAACACCAGAGAGGCATCAACGGCCAGTTGACCGTTCACTAACAAACTGGGCAAGGGCTTAGACTCTTTAGTTACAACGGGAAGCTTGTCTTTGTAGGCTAATAAATTAGTGTATTCATGTACATGAAATTGACCATTTTTATCCATAGCAATAGGGATAATATGATATTTTTCGGCATCTAAATACCTAAGAACAGAGGCAGCAGAAACTAAGGATACCTCATGTTCGCCAGATTTTCCGCCATAAAGTAAAACAAGGTTGACGGGTTTAGACATTAGCGATCTCCAATAATATGTACTTCATACAGGTTCAATTTTTCATTGCTCTTGAACATAGTTTGCACTAAATAAATTAAGGCTTCAACATCAGCCGTAGCGACAAAGTTTTCCCGCTAAATATTTATATTTTTTTCATCAGGTTGACAGCCATTTGACCAATGCTGCCAGCCCCTTGCATTAAAATCACATCACCATCTTTAATAAACTCATCCAACCGTGCTTTAAGTGATTCTTCATTAACCATAGTTACCCGTTTGTCTTTAGTTCTAATTTCTTGAGCCAAAGATTCACTACTAACCCCCGGAATTTCATTTTCGCCTGCTGAATAGATATCTAATAACAATAATTCATCTGATAAGCTTAATACGTCTATAAACTGGCTATATAAAGACTTAGTTCGTGTATAGCGGTGCGGTTGAAAGACATGAACTAAACGCTTATCGGGCCAAACCTTTCTAAAGGCATCAATAGTCGATAAAATTTCTTGCGGATGATGTCCATAATCATCAACGACCATCGCCGAGCCATTTTGAAAAGTTTTTTCACCAAGCATTTGGAAACGTCGGCCAACCCCTTGGAATTTTTTTAGGCCATTAATAATTGATTGATCATCCACGCCCACTTCAGTAGCGATCGCAATAGAAGCTAAAGCGTTAAGCACATTATGGCGGCCGGGATATTGGAATTGAATAGTTAGCGGTTTATGAGGCGCCGGTCTAATGACCGTAAATTGACTTAATATGCCGGTTTGCGTCCAGTCAATTGCGCGATAATGGGCGTCCTCTCTGAAACCATAGGTCAAGGTTGGTCGTTCAATAGCAGGAAGAATGCTTCTAATTTCCTCATCTTCTAGGCAAACCACGGCTAAACCATAAAAGGGTAAATGATGTAGAAACTCAAGAAAAGTCGTTCTTAATTTATCAAAATCACCATCATAGGTTTCCATATGATCAGCATCAATGTTGGTTACTACAGCCATCATTGGTTTTAAAAATAAAAAAGACGCATCACTTTCGTCTGCCTCAGCTACAAAATAAGGTGAACTGCCTAACTGGGCGTTCACCCCAGAGCTATTTAGTTTGCCACCAATAACATAGCTGGGATCTAAACCACCCTCAGCCAATAAACTGCTCACAAGGCTAGTAGTCGTAGTTTTACCGTGAGTTCCAGCAATTGCAATCCCATGCCTAAAACGCATTAACTCAGCAAGCATGGCTGCTCGGGGAATAACCGGAATCATCAGCTCTTTGGCCGCACTAACCTCGGGATTATTCATATCTACGGCTGAAGAGCGAACGACGACGTCCGCACCTTGAATATGTTCTACTTTGTGGCCTTGGAATACTTTGATCCCTAAGGACTTTAATCTTTGAACCGTATAGCCTTCACCTAAATCCGACCCAGTAATCCGATATCCTTCATTGTGCAACATTTCTGCTATGCCGCACATGCCAACACCACCGATTCCTACAAAATGAATTTGTTCTACATGCCCCATTCTAGGCGCTAAAAATTGTCTTGAATTACTCACGATTTCCCCCTTACCCATTAGCAGTCCCTAATCCCAAAGATTGCCAACGATTTTCATGATCAATACGCAACAATAAAGCAATGACCACACAATTTATCACCATACTTGCGCCACCATAACTCAATAATGGTAAAGTTAAGCCTTTAGTAGGTAATAAACCGGCATTAACGCCCATATTAATTGCTGCTTGTAGTGCTAACCAAAAAGTCAAGCCATAGGCAGTGTACGATGCAAATAAACGCTCTTGATTATGAGCGATATAAGCAATATTGAGCCCCCTATAGACAAGTATACTATATAATCCCATTACTACTAAAATCCCTGCTAAGCCAAACTCCTCCGCCAATACCGCAAATAAGAAATCAGTATGGGCTTCAGGTAAATATAATAATTTTTGAATGCTCTCTCCTAGGCCTAACCCAAACCAGCCCCCTCGCCCAAAGGCAATGAGCGATTGAGTTAATTGATAACCGCTGTTGTATTGATCAGCCCAAGGATCAAGAAAAGCAGTAAGACGGGCTACACGGTAAGGAGAGGAGAACGCTAAAAAGGCCAGGGCGGTCATTACTAATACCATTAAACCTACATAATAGCGTAATCTTACCCCCGCTAAAAAAAGCATGGCCATCACGGTACCGGATATAACTACCGTAGCACCAAAGTCGGGCTCCAACAATAATAAAAAGGACACTATAGCTAAAACAACCATCGGCTTAATAAAACCAAAAATACTTTCACTTACTGCTTTTTGTTGACGGACTAAATAACCAGCCAAATAAAAAATCATCGTTAATTTGGCCATTTCAGACACTTGAACCCCAATGGGTCCCAAAGCCAGCCAACGACGACTTCCATTGACAGAGCGGCCTATTCCTGGAATTAAGACAATGACCAGCATAAGAATACAAATCATTAACATTGGCATAGAAATTCGCTCCCAAACACTACTGTCGGTACGAATAATAATTAAACCAACCGCTAATCCTGCACATAAATAGCAGGCTTGTCTTACAAGAAAATGAAAGGGTTGATGGAAATACTTCGTAGAAACCATAACCGAACTAGAAGCTACCATCATCAAGCCAATAATTAATAAACCAAAAATAGTTGCTATTAACCATTTATCATAAAGAGATATCGGTTTACTAACCGGCATGCCTCGTTGATTTAGATGTCTTGGCCGCATGGTGTTTATAATCCCCTAACGGAAGCAGTAAAGACTTCCCCGCGGTGATTATAATCACGGAACATATCTAAACTCGCGCAGGCCGGAGAGAGCAAAACCACATCGCCGGGTTTGGCTTGAGTTTTAGCGATAGTAACCGCATTATCCAGCGATACAGCACGAGAAATGGGGACGACCTCAGCCAGTGCAGCCTCCATTTTATCTGCATCCTCACCAATCAAAACAATTGAACGTACGAAGCCCGCTATAGAATGACGCAATTCCTTAAAGTCTGCGCCTTTTCCTTGCCCACCCGCAATAAGTACAATTTTCCCTTGCATAGAACCTCCTATTCCATTAATAGCTGAGATGGTTGCACCGATATTTGTTCCTTTAGAATCATTGATCCAGTCGACGCCGTCAAGAGTCCTTACCCATTGGCAACGATGGTTTAGCCCTGCGAAGGAGCTTAAAACCTGAATCATCGCAGCCACGGGAATACCCACCGCGTCAGCGAGAGCACAAGCAGCTAAAGCATTGTGCCAATTGTGTACGCCTTTAATGCGCAAGCTGTCAACGGCAAGAAGACAGTGTTCGCCTTGCGCTAAATAAATTTTCCCGTCCTTAGGCACTAATCCCCAATCATTCATGGATGGAGGATTATCATTACCAAAAGATATAATCCGTTCAGCAGCTTGTCGATCCGCGGTTTTTGGAAAGGTCGCGGTATCATCTCGATTATATAAAATGGTTTGCGCTTGATGATAAATCCGTTGTTTTGCCTCAATATAGCCATCCATACTGTGATGACGGTCAAGATGATCCGGACTTATATTAAGTATTGTGGCGGCGATAGAACTTAGAGTGCTGGTTAAATCCAATTGAAAACTTGATAACTCTAAAACCCATAAATCATCATGTTGGTTTTCATTAAGCCTATCTAATACCGGAGTACCAATATTACCTGCTACAGCGACCTTGATACCCGCCGCCTGAGCCATTTCTCCCACTAAAGTGGTTACAGTAGATTTTCCATTGGTACCTGTAATAGCCACCACCGGCACATGTATTTCTCGAGCTAAGCATTCAATATCCCCATAAATAGCAATGCCTTGTTTGCGCGCATTTTTAAACAAGGGAAGGTCTATGGGCAAACCGGGGCTCGTAATAATATCTATTACATGGTGTAATAATTCTTCTGGAAAATGCTCTACATAAATGGGGCACTGGGGAAATTCAGCCTGAAACTCCTGTAATCCCGCTGGCTCTTTACGCGTATCAAATACCGCGAAAGCTTTATTTTTTCGATGTAAATAACGAGCAATTGAAAGACCAGTTTTACCCAAGCCGGCAACCAAATAAAAAGGATTACTCATCATATATGTCCTATCGAAGTTTTAAAGTAGCCAAACCACACAATACAAATACCACAGTAATAATCCAGAAACGTACGATCACCTTTGGTTCAGACCATCCTTTTAATTCAAAATGGTGGTGTAAAGGGGCCATCCGAAATAATCTTTTGCCATGCGTATATTTAAAATAACCCACTTGTAAAATAACCGATAAGGTTTCAATCACAAATAAACCGCCCATGATTAGCAGGACTAACTCTTGTCTTATTACGACGGCAACAATACCTAAAGCAGCTCCGAGGGCTAAAGAACCCACATCGCCCATAAACACTTGAGCGGGATAACTGTTATACCAAAGAAAGCCTAGACCCGCACCGACAATGGAGGAACAAAAAATGGTAAGCTCACCGGTATTCGGGACAAAAGGGATCCCTAAATAAATAGAATAAACTGAATTACTAGACGCATAAGCAAAAATACCCAATGCACCGGCTACCATGACAATAGGCATAATCGCCAGGCCATCTAAACCATCGGTTAAATTCACCGCATTACTACTACCAACGATAACAAAATAGGCTAAAACCGGAAAAAGAATTCCTAAATTAATAACTATCGTCTTAAAAAAAGGAACAGTCAACTGGGTATGAACGGGTAAACTAGCGGTCAGGTAAAGATATAAAACCGCCATGAGTGCAATCATGGATTGCCAGAAATATTTCCACCGCCCTGGAAGACCCTTGCTGTTTTTTAAAACTAATTTACGGTAATCATCAACCCAACCGACAATACCATTACCCAAGGTCACTAATAATACGAGCCACAAATTAGATTGCTTTAAGTCACACCAGAGCAGACAACTAATGGTGACTGCAAGTAATATGAGTACCCCGCCCATGGTGGGAGTACCAGCTTTTGACAAATGAGTTTGAGGACCATCATCTCTAACCATTTGACCAATTTGCAAACCTCTTAACCATCGAATCATTAAGGGTCCGCATAACAAGCCGACCAGTAAAGCGGTTAGCGCTGCTAAAATTGATCTAAAAGTTAAATATTGAAAAACTCTTAACGCATGATACTGTCCTTGAAATAACTGCGTTAGCCAATAGAGCATAAATGATTCCTCTTATTTAATAGGGTCTTTGCTGTGCCAAAGATGAAAAGCGGCAAAGCATATCATATACCTATACCATCAATTAAGCAGTTTCTGAACAATTTTTTCCATAGCGCTAGATCTTGACCCTTTAACCAAAACAGTCGTATTAGAGTCCAACTTATTGTCTAAAAAACGAACTACCTCATCTTGGCTTGCAAAATGAAGTCCTCCTTCACCAAAGGCTTGCGAACTTAATTTACTGAAAGAACCACAAGTCAATAATTGATTGATGCCTAAACGACGAGCGACTATTCCCACTTCTTCATGATGCTCTGCAGCCCAATTTCCTAACTCACCCATATCCCCAAAAACAAAAATCTTATTCCCAGGCTGTTTGGCCAACACTTCTAAACCAGCTAAAACCGAACGTAAATTAGCATTATAGGTATCATCGATGATCGTGGAATGGTTTTTGCCATTAAGGATAGTCATTCTTCCTTGTACTCCACCAAATTGGGTTAAGCCGTTTTTAATAGCCTCAAGAGAAATTCCTAAGGCATAGCAGGAAGCGGCCGCAGCTAAAGCATTACGTACATTATGTAAACCAGGGACTTGTAAGTGCAGGTCAATTGTTCCGGTAGGGAGAACCAAAGTAAACTGACCTCGACCTTGCGCATCCAAACGCACCTCTTTTGTATAGACATCAGCAGGATGTTCTAAAGAAAAACGGATGATTTTTTTGTTTAGCAGAGTTTCATCCCAGAAATGAGCGTAGTGATCATCATCATTAACAATCGCAACCCCTTCCGCAGTTAAACCCTGATAAATTTCGCCTTTTGCAAGCGCCACACCATCTATCGACCCAAAACCTTCTATGTGAGCAGGAGCAATGTTATTAATTAAAGCCACATCAGGCCGTACTACCGCCACCGTATGGGCAATTTCGCCCGGATGATTCGCTCCTAATTCGAATACTGCATAACGATGCTCTGCAGTTAAGGCGAGTACGCTTAAAGGTGCGCCGATATGATTATTTAAATTTCCTTTGGTGGCATGCGAAGGCTTAGGCAAAATAGCGGAAATCATCTCCTTCACGCTGGTTTTGCCATTTGAACCCGTCAAGGCAATAACCGGACAAGGGAAATGCTTACGATGTTCTGTGGCAATTTGTGCTAAAGCCATCAAGGGATCGGCAACAACGAATTGGGGTATGGAAACATCCGTTATTCTTTTTTTCACAATTACTGCAGCCGCACCTTTTTCTTCTACCTCATGAACAAAAGCATGGCCATCAAAGAGCTCTCCCTCAATAGCAATGAATACATTCCCTGGTTTTATTTGCCGACTGTCGGTACAAATACCCGTTACCTCAGTCTTATCCGTGGAGGTTAAAGAGAGAATATGTGCAATATTTTGAAGATCCATAGTATTAAAATAGTCCCAAAATTCTAGTGTACTCATACTAGGGGCTGGAATTCAAGGTTTATGTATTACAAAGACAATTACCGCCTACAACAAAATTAAAGATTGAACTTTCATAAAATGAAGTGTCTCATCATCCAAGCAAGAGATGAAGTGATGTGGCCTTCCCTTTGGTGGGTTTAAAAACACTATGAAGATTAGATCTAGTTGTTTTAATAACCAAGCTTTTTAGTCGAATAAGATTAAACTAAGCTGACTGGGGATGGACGGAATCCGGCTACTCACCCTCTGTTTTTCGCCTTAGGAGAAAATAGGTGTCCATCTCCCCTACCCCTTTGATCAACACAGCACCTCGGGCTTCAAATACAAAGCGATCTTTCAAAAGCTGATAACTTGCCTCACTGACATGGATGCGATCGGGCTCGCCATGAGATTCCATCCGACTCGCTAAGTTAATTGTTTTTCCCCAGAGGTCATAGGCAAATTTTTTCTTACCAATTACCCCTGCTACTACTGCGCCAGAATTAATACCAATCCGTACCTGGATTGGATACTTGGCATGTTCATTCATTGTATGCAGCTTTTCAAGGACGCGGCAGGCAAAATTAGCAACCCGCTCGGCATGGAAGGGATCATCTAAGGGGGCACCAGCCACAGCCATATAGCAATCACCGATTGTTTTAATTTTTTCCAATTCAAATTGATCCGTCAACTCGTCTAAGGTTGAAAATATTTTATTCAACAACCTAATCAATTTATCTGGATTGAGTTTATCAGCCAAAATGGAAAAATTTACGATGTCAATAAATACTGCAGTGGCCGCTGGAAATCGCTCCACAATGGTTTGCTCGCCCAGCTTCAAACGTTCGGCAATATCACTCGGTACAATACTGAGCAATAACTCATCTGATTTTTTCTTGGCTTCTTTTAATTGGGCTAGATAAAGTTTTTCTTTATCTCGTAAGACCTTTTTTTCTATCGAAGCCTCGACCCGAGCTTTAAAAATCACGGGATTAAATGGTTTAAGAAGATAATCATCCGCGCCCATCTCGAGGCAACGCACTACCGCATCAATTTCTTTTAGCGGAGAAATAACAATCACTGGGAGATAATAATAACGACTGTGAGCCATGATTTGTTTTAAAATCTCAAAACCGCTTATTCCTGAGGTGATTATCGATAAGAGTATTAAATCGAAATTGCCTCTATCTATTTCGTTGAGGACTTTGGAAGCATCAGCACAAGGTGTTGCATTAAATCCATAATGCTCAAGACGACGAATTAATAAATTCCTTGCCAGGTCATTATCTTCCACCACCAAAATTGAGCCTTTAGCGGGCTTAGGCTTATAGGCACTTTTCTTCTCAAGTGGAGGAATAGAGATAATAACATCATGAACAACAAGATTCGATTTTTCAAATTTTGCTAATAAGGCTGTACCTTGCCATTGTACTTGCGCTAATTTGTCTATCTCATTGATATAGTTAACAAATAATTTAGCGGCTGCGAGAATTTTTTCAATGTCGATGGAAAATGGTTTTTGGGCAAGAGTAAGCTCTTCGTCGAGTAGCAATTCACAATAACCAATAACAGAATTCAGCGGGGTAAGTAAGTTAAATTGCAACTCACTACTAAATTTTTTTAAATTAAATTCTTTGGCATTCCGAGTATTGGCGCCAAAAATTAATACTTCATCGACTCGATTTTGTAAGATTTTTCCTGATTGAAGGATTTTTTTAAGATCAGCTTCATAGTGCTCGAGTTTATAGAAACTAAGTTCATCAACTAAGATTTCAGAATAACCGACAATAACATCTAGTGGGGTTGAGAACTCACTACGCAAACTGGCGAATAGGGCCTCGCGCTCCCGCATTGACGTGTTCTCAAGCTCCAGCTCTTTCTTTTTATTGAAAGCCATTAGTTATTCCTAAATACGTTAGCTATCTCATTAACCAGTTTTCACTAATTTCTCAATCTTTTCAAGGAGCCGTGGTAGCTCA
This sequence comes from Legionella sp. km772, assembly GCF_003989735.1. GTDB lineage: Bacteria > Pseudomonadota > Gammaproteobacteria > Legionellales > Legionellaceae > Legionella. Next base: position 41,862 of record NZ_RZGQ01000008.1, read on the forward strand.
ATTGGCTTTACCTCATAATCATCACAACCTGCCGCTACGGCTTTTTCCCGATCACCAACCATGGCATGGGCAGTTAAGGCAATAATCGGGATAGCCTTGGTATCTGAGTCCGATTTGAGCTGTCGGGTAGCATCATAGCCGTCTAAAACGGGGAGGCTTAAATCCATTAATATGAGATCAGGGCTATCAGTTTTGGCCCTCATCACGCCTTTTTCACCATCAATGGCACTAATCACTTCATAGCCCTTGCGTTGCAAACGCCTTGATAACATATCGAGGTTTAGTTCATTATCTTCCACAATTAATATTTTTATCGTCATCGCACTATCTCCTAACGATTTTTAATTATATGCCCAATTTGTTCAGTTAAGGTTGCAATAAGTTGTTCGCGACTGTAAGCATTTTTTTGCAACACCACTTTGCTCGAAGTCATTAGAAAATCACGCTCTTCCTGCGTTAATTCCTTCGCGGTTAAAATAATTACCGGAATTTGCGCCCATTTCTCATGTTGTTGCAATTCTCGAATGACCGCAAAACCGTCCATCTCCGGCATCATTAAATCCAGGAGAATAATAGAGGGGAAATGGTGAGCTAAAACCGCTAAAGCATCGCGGCCATTTTTAGCCTCTAAGACTTCCCAACCCGACTTTTTAATGAACCGACGAATAATATTGCGCGCATCTTCTTGATCATCGACAATCAATACTGATTTAATGGCATCCTGGGGTAGTAGCTGCTCAATTTTCTTCAATAGAAGATTGGGGTCAAGCGGTTTATTGAGATAATCAACAGCTCCTAAAGCAAAACCCAGATCTTTTTCCAACAACATAGAAGCTAATATCACTGGGATGTTTACTAAAGCAGGATCTGATTTTAAAGCCGATAAAGTGGTCCAGCCATCCATCATCGGCATAATCACATCTAAGGTAATCAAGTCGGGTTGGTATTTTCTTGCTAAAGACAAACATTCTTCGCCATGAAAAGCATGTAGAACTCTTATACCGGCCTTCTCTAAAGATTCTTGCATTAATTGATGTATTTTGGGGTCATCATCCACCACTAAGACTGTTTTGACTGCAGCCTTTTCTTCGATGGTCACCGGAGCTGATTTTCCTGGAGCTATTTTTTCAACACCTACTGTACTCATCATCGGCAATAAGAGGGTAAAAGTCGAACCTTTACCGTATTCACTATCGATAGTCACATCGCCGCCTAAGATTTTAGAAAAACTTTTAGTAACTCATGTTACGCACATAAACTTGTAGTTTGACTAAAAAGCATTAGAATTCCGCCCTTAATTTTAGGGAGGGAATTAAATGGATATGCTTGATCTTTATAGTGATTATTTGATT
>NZ_RZGQ01000080.1 GCF_003989735.1 Legionella sp. km772
TTTGGAAAATCAAATAATCACTATAAAGATCAAGCATATCCATTTAATTCCCTCCCTAAAATTAAGGGCGGAATTCTAATGCTTTTTAGTCAAACTACAAGTTTATGTGCGTAACATGAGTCTATAAGTCATACCGCTGACCTTTTGTTAGTTAGGCAAATTTGCTTGATATTTTTTCCAGAAAGCACTTAGCAGCTGGATTAAATTAATGGGATTATAAGGTTTGGCGATGACCTTATTAACTCCCAAAGCATTATAGAAAGTTAAATCAGATTGACTGAGCTGGGCAGTAAAAAAAATCACTGGAACCCCCTCCAAGAGAGAATTTTTCTTTAATTCGAGGAAGAGCGAAACACCATCAACTTTAGGCATACTTACATCTAATAAAATTAATTGCGGTTGAAAAGCGTCTACTTCAGCTAAAAAATCCTGACCATTGGCAAAGGTTTTAAGAGTAAAACCTCCCTTTTCTTCTAACGTTAGTTGCACTAAAAAACGAAGGTCTGCATCATCTTCAACATAGGCAATCTTATTTAATTCGTTCATAAAATTTTAGCCCTAATAAAGCCCCTTTAATTATGAATCTACAGATAAAATTAGCACAAACTTTTATTCTTTTTAAAGATCCATTAACCCTTCGCTATTTTTTCTTAATTTTGATAAGGGGGAGACGAAAATAAAAGGTGGTGCATTTGTTAACTACAGAGCGATAATTTAATACACCATGATGGTGTTCTATGATTGATTTGCTTATTGACAACCCTAATCCTGTACCGTCTTTTTTACGGGCAATCGAGGAATCAACTTGGAAAAATCGTTGAAAAATTTTTTGTTTGACATGCTCTGGAATACCCGGTCCATAATCAGTGATAGAAACTGATACCCATTTTTTATTTAATTTCATGCTTATATTGACCTTTGCCCCCATAGGAGAGAATTTGATGGCATTGGAAAATAAATTGGTTAAAACTTGAATTAAGCGGTCTGCATCAGCATAAACATAGGCATCAACTAAAGACGTGCAGACCAGATGAACACCATATTTTTTTGCAAATAATTTATTTAAGTGCACAGCCTCTTCTATTAAGGTTTTTACATTCAATTCCTCAAAATTAAACACCATATGACCATCTTGGATTTTTTCCATATCTAAGACATCGTTAATTAAACGGGTTAAACGTTCGCAATTTATATGGGCAATATTCAATAAATTTCTATTCTTTTCTGTATGGGCTAATTCACTTTCCCGTAATAAACTTAGAGACCCCCTAATTGAGGTCAACGGTGTTCTTAATTCATGACTAACCACTGAAATAAATTCATTTTTTAAATCTTCTATTTTTTTTCGCTCACTAAGATCGCGCGTTACCTTCCCAAAACCAATTAATTCGCCCCACTCATTATAGATAGCTGTTATCACTACATTAGCCCAAAATAATGAGCCATCTTTTTTTACCCGCCATCCCTCTTCTTCATAACGACCATTTTTCATCGCATGCTCTAACTCCTCTTGGGGATGATTTCTGTCCCTCGCCTCCTGGGTATAAAAAATAGAAAAATGTTTGCCAATTATCTCATGAGCTTTGTATTGCTTAATCGCTTGCGCCCCCTTATTCCACGTAAGGATATAGCCCCGGGTATCCAACATGAAAATGGCATAATCTTTAATATTTTCAACTAACAAGCGAAATGGCTTCTCAGCTAATTTAAATTGCTGAAAAACGTCTCGGTCTTCCTCTTTTGATGCTTGGCTTAAGCGTTCTTCAGTGGAAGAATCGCAAGTTAGGTTAATTAAATTGGATATGTCTTCTAATTTGACCAAAACAGTGTGCACTTGTGAATCAGCAAAAATAGGGTAAAAATTACATTGCCAATAGTGTTTTTGAGGACTATAAAAAGGCAAGCAACCTAATTCCAAGGCTATTGTTTTTGGCCTACCGTTTTTGAAAACCTGGTGAATCCCATCGCATACTTGAGTATAGAAATCATTAGGCTGCGAATTCCAAAGAAAAACGAGCGGTTTTCCTAAAATAGAATGGGTTAAAAAAGAAGGCGAATTAACCTCTTCTATTTCCCATTCTTTATCCACCACGAAATAAAGTTGTTGGCAAGATTTTATCCAAGAGTCTATTAAAAATACGGAATTTGATAAAGTCATAGTTCGTCCCTTACTCAGTGCGGTAATATCAAATATCCTTTGAATATTATATTTTTTCTTCCCTAAGCCTGAGGTTGTTGATGTAAACAGTTCCCTAGTTTTATCTTAAGAAATAAAAGAAGTTGATGCAAAAAGTGTTCTTATCAACATCGAATTCAAATGATGAAGACTTTTTTATAACTATTAGCCTAGACCTAATGAAGAGTAAGTGCAACCAAGGTTTTCTCTAAGGGGTAACAAACTACATCTCTCCCTGCGTTAGGCTTTTACCCCAGTTTGATAAAGACAAGAGATAACGAAATCAACAGATAAGTGAAGTACATAGCTAATATTTTTTATACAAGCGTTCACAAAGCCTTTTTATTTGCTGAGCTAAAAGTAATTTATCTGTTCCTGTTTCAAAACAAATAGTCTGTCGATGTAATAAGTGATGGCATTGTTGATAGGCTTTATAAAGTAGCCAATAATCATTTTTGCTTACCACCTTAAGTTTTAATAGTTGTTTTAGCTGGCTTAACGGATGGGTGTAGGAAGCCAAATGTTTTTCCCGAGTGTATAAAACCAAATATTGGATGAGAAACTCTAAATCGAGTAAGCCCCCGGGCAAGTGTTTGATGGGATCTCGAGCTTGATGTTGATCGATTTTTGCGCGCATCTCACGGACATCCTGACGAAGCACCCTCGGATCTCGCTCTAAGCTTAAGATTTGTTTTTTTAACAAGGAAAATTGCCGTTTTAATGCCACATCGCCATAAAGCACCCGTGCCTTCAGTAAAGCCTGATGCTCCCAAGTCCAGGCCTGATTTTTTTGATAGTCAATGAAGGCTTGCAAGCGACTCACCAGTAAGCCTGATGAGCCTGAAGGTCTAAGTCGAGTATCAACCGAAAACAATACTCCTGCTTGGGAACGAGTAGTAAGCATATGGACTATTTTTTGAGTTAAACGGATAACTAAGGACTCTTCGGAGGGCTCTGCTGTGTATAAAAAGACTAAATCTAAGTCCGAGGAATAGTTCATTTCTCGGCTACCTAATTTTCCATAGGCGATAATCGCGAAACGAGATTTTATGCATTTAATTCCAGGATAACGTTCTTCCAATTGCGTACTTGCAAGTTCAAATACCTGCTTTACAATAACTTCGGCTAAGTCTGCTAAAAATTTACCAATCCGAACTGAGCTGCTTAAATCATAGAGCTCAGAACGCGCCGCCATTAACCAATGAGTTAATTTAAATTGGCGTAATAGCTCCGCCTTACTCTCTACATCAATAAGATGTTTTAACTGCTCTCCTAATTTTTTTTCTAAATCTTGTCGGGAATTTGGACGCCAATATTCTTTGGGCTCCAATAAGACTTCCAGTAAAAAAGGATGGCTTGCCACTAAAGAACTAATAAAGGGGCTATGAGAAAACCAAAATAACAATTCTTGCAATGCTTGCATGTTTTCTGTTAACAAGGCTAAATAGGCGCTTCTGCCCACGATATTCTCGAGTAAATGAATTACTTGTAATAAAACGGTATCTGTATTTTTATACTGGTTTAGTTGAGTTAGTAATAACACCATAAAGCGATCAAGCCTTAATCGGGCCGCTTGGGACAATCGCCGGCATTTTGAACCGTGTCTAAAGTTATAAAGCATTTGATAACAATATTCAGCATTTACAAACCCTAAACTAGTTAATAAATTAATAGCCATGCCCTGCTCTACTTGGCCATGCCATAGGCTAGTTATTTGGTGAGCCAATAGACGCTGCGCATCCTCATAATCCTCTACTTTTCCTAAAATAGTCCGAAACGAATGACTTATAATTCTTTGGTATTGATGTAGTTTTGCCACTAAACTATCCCAACTCTCTTCCTTCATTGCCAAGCAAACCTGACTTTGCTTTAAGGCGTCCACAGGCAAAGAATGTATTTGTTGATCGTTTAAACTCTGCACAATATTTTCTAATTTTCTTAAGTATAAATAAGCTTGTCTTAAAACGTCACAGCGAGGCAATAATTGCTCTTTTTTTAAGGCAGCAAGTGCTACTAAGGCATTTTGACTGCGTAATTGAGGTAGGCGTCCACCCCGAATCAGTTGAATCGATTGAATAATAAACTCAACCTCTCTAATGCCCCCTTGTCCACGTTTCATATCATCTAAACGAGGATTTAATTGTACTTCGCGCTCTATCATCGCTTTCATACTACGCAAGGATTCAATAACGCTAAAATCTACATAACGACGATAGACAAAGGGAGTAATTAATTGCTCAAACCATAAGGATTTAGCCTCTAAAGACTCCTCAATTATTCGGGCTTTCACCATGGCATAACGTTCCCAATCACGTCCTTGTTCTTGATAATAAGTTTCCATTGCCGCAAGACTAAGAACTAAAGATCCACTGTCACCGTTAGGCCTTAAACGTAAATCCACCCGAAAGACGAACCCTTCTGCGGTAATAGTTTGCAAAATCTGCATAAACAGTTGAATGACTTTGACAAAATATTCTTGGTTACTAAGCGTCTCTGCTCCATCAGTATGCCCAGCTTTTGAAAAGGCAAAAATAAGGTCAACATCTGAAGAGTAATTCAGTTCTTGCCCCCCCAGTTTACCCATTGCTAAAGTATACAAAGAAACCAATTCACCTTGTTCATCACGCGGACTGCCATAACGTTCACTGAGTTTCTTTTGACAATAGTTTAAGCAGTGGAGAATAAGCGCATCGGCACAATGAGACCACGCTCGCATAGCTTGTTCTGTATCTATTAGGCCTGCATATTCAAGCAGTAATAATTGTAGTAAATAACGATGGCGATGTTGCCGTAACATCGAAGCGTACATGGTTTGGGTTTGTTCTAAATTGATTTGATTGATCTCAGAAAAGTAATCTTCTCTGCTTAATACTTGATTAAGCTTCCTATCCTCTAAAAGAGCGATTAATGTGGATACCTGTTTCCCAGCATAATCACTGACTAAAAGTAGTAAGGCAGCAGCTTCCTTTAAAGGGTGGGTTAAACTACCCGTGTATTTATCAATCAACCATTTTTTTGCCGATAAAAGCTCAGGGTTAATAAATTGTGGTGTTGTCATCGTAGATAGAAAATCCCTGTTAATAGCAACTAACTATTTTTATTAATTTTTTTGTTCTACTATACTTCTAATGATACTCTATTATTCTCTTAACTTAATTTTGCGAATCTCTATGGGCTGCTTAAATCGTATACAGGTTCTATTGTGGGCGCTTTTCGCTTTATATGCTGTTAGCTCATGGGCTCAACCAAACAACCAACCTTCACAATTTGTTACGCCCACAGGAACCGTAACCCTAATGCCCGGTCAAACAAACCCCACCTTAAAACCACTCATTATTGGGGTAGATAGTTTTGTCCCTCCATTCGTCATGCAGGGGGGTAATGGCGAATTATATGGTTATGACATTAGCATGATGAATTCTATCTGCAAAATTATCCAAAGAACATGTAAGTTTCAACCGATTAAATGGCTCGATTTATTACCAGCGGTCATGAATAATCAAGTAGATTTAGTGGTTAGCTCAATCACCATTACTCCAGAGCGAGCCAAACAAATGAACTTTAGCCTACCTTATGGCTTAAGTTATTCACGTTTCCTAACCAATAGTGACACCCCTGTAGCCAATCCATTCACCCTTTCATCCTTAGATGGAAAAAAAATTGGGGTCTATAAAGGGACTATTTATGAAGACCAAGCCTCTCATATTGGAGTAACAAACCCAATCATTAAAACCTATGTAGGGTATCAGGATGTGTTGAAAGCCTTAACCAATAAAGATGTAGATTATATTTTATTAGACAATCCTACCGCATTATATTGGGCAGCTAATTCCTCAGGGGCATTTAAAGTCATTGGCGAGCCTTATGTCTATGGTTTTGGTATCGGAATAGTAATTAGTGATCAAGATAAAGATCTGATACCTATCATTAATCAAGCGGTTATCCAATATCAAAATTCACCTGATTACAAGCAAAATTATCAACGTTTCCTTGAGACCTTTTAAAGCCTACAGAGTAGAAATGCTTTTATCCCCTGAGATAGAAAGAATCAAGAGCTGCAGCCCTTGTCTCGACCTACTTGTACTCAATACATTCTTAATGCAAAGTAGCATCTTGGGTGATACAGCGGCTTATAACTTGCCGTGTAACAAAATCGCCTTGCGTTGCCCCGTAGGTAGAAACAAAATGTTTAGCCAAAATAAGTACCCAACCGGATAAACGAAAATTCATTCTTTTTTCCATTTGGTCTACTACAATTTCAAATAAACCTAATGAAGTACTATCCCGCTCACTTGCATATTCTTCCATTATAACGCGAGCAGTTTGCAAATCTTTTTCTCTGGTCGGCCAGTTTTGACTCATAAATACTCCCCTAAAAAACATAATTAGGCTTCATTTTATCTACTAGCTGAGGTAATTTTTTTGAATTACAAGCATAGAAATAGACAAAAATTTTACCATAAAACCACGCTTCAGCTCAAGAGCAGCCATTAACTCCTCTCAAATGGTTTTAATCCTACCGCCATGATGCCTGCTAAGGCACATTGCTCATCATGCTCGGAACTATCGCCTGTAACCCCAATAGCCCCAATGAGCTCACCTTGCCCATTGGCAATTAATACACCGCCAGCTACAGGGATCAACCTTCCCTGAGCAGCATTCATCAAAGAAGTAATAAAAAGTGGCCTCTCTTCAGCCATTTTTTGAATGGTACGCGAATGTTCACCTAGACCTAGAGCACCCCATGCCTTACCTAGGGCAATGTCGGCCCGTAATAAACTAGCCCCATCTTGCTTTTGAAACGCTTTTAAATGTCCACCCACATCAAGAACAGCCGCCGTTAGCGGTTTAAATCGCTGCCGTTGTCCTTCCAAAAACACTGCAGCGATCATTTGATTTGCTTGTTCTAAAGTCAACATGAATGCTCCTTCATTTATAAAATGACCTCATAGTAATAGACTTAAACAATAAACTCTATGGAATGTTTTTTCTGAACAGCTTATTATAGTGCTAATTAAAATTTTGAATAAACACTCATGAATTACCTCATTTTACCTTCTCTATTGTCTGCTGATGTGACTCGTCTTGGGGATGAGGTAGACGCTGTTATCCAGGCAGGTGCCGATTACATTCATTTCGATGTGATGGATAATCATTATGTGCCCAATCTAACCTTTGGTCCTTTATTCTGCGAGGCTTTGGTTAAACGCAGGCCCACAATTCTAATCGATGTCCATTTAATGGTTCAACCCGTTGATGCCCTCATTGAGGCCTTTGCTCGAGCTGGAGCAAAACGAATATCTATTCATCCTGATGCCACCATACACTTAGACCGCAGTCTGCAATTAATTAAAGATTTAGGCTGCGAAGCTGGCTTAGCCTTAAACCCAGCCAGTTCTATTGACTCCTTAACCTGGTGTATTCATCATTTAAGTTTTGTCTTGGTAATGACCGTTAATCCAGGATTTGGTGGACAAAAATTAATACCATCAGTCATTAATAAAATTAAACACATTAAAACTCTTTATCCGCATTTAAATATTTGTATTGATGGAGGCGTTTCTATTGAAAATATTGCGCGTTTAGCTCAAGCAGGAGCAAGTCAGTTTGTAGCCGGTTCAGCGGTATTCAATAGTTCAGATTACCAAGACACTATTAGTAAAATGCGGGTGCAATTAGCACGTGTTCCGCAAGGCTAACCGATATCCTTATAACAGAGGTATTATGAAAAAGTTCATCATCTTAATGTGTGGGTTATTTTGGTCCATGGCTAGTTTTTCTTTATCTGGCCAAGCCTATATGGATCGCTTTAATACCTTCACCGCTTGGTACCAACAATTACCCTTAGTACCCTCCCCTGCCTTTTTAGAATTTGTTAAAGAAAGTAGCCCTTTGGCGAATAAATTACGTGATAAATGGCTTTACGAGTTAGCACGTACCAAAGACTGGCAACGCTATGTAGACTATTATCAACCCACATCCGATATTAATCTTGTTTGTTATAATCAAATTGCGCGCTATAATTTAGGCCATGAAGAGCAAGTTCTTAAAGATTCTGCCCCCATTTGGCTCATCGGTGAATCCCGTCCTCAAGCCTGTAATACCTTATTTGATCTTTTATTAAAAAACGATAAATTCGATCAAAACCTTATTACTCAACGAATTACGCTTGCCCTAGATAAACGCAATATAAGTCTTGCGCGTTATCTGTTAAAACATTATAAAATCCCTCATCCCAAAGAGGCCGATCAATTATCCGCCATCCATCAGCGGCCTATGCTTATTACCACCTTAGAGCCCAGTGAGTTTAATAGTAATTTATACCTCTATGGGTTAAAACGTTTGGTCTCGTTAAACATGGATCAAGCGCTAAAAATTTGGAACCTGCCCAAATCTAAGCTCATTATGAATGAAGCACATCAGCAAGCCTTTCTTGCCCATGTTGCCCTCTATAAAGCTATGCGCAATAGTGAAGACACCTTAAGTTGGTTTAATAAAATTAAACCTCAATATTACAATGATGTGCTCGTCGATTGGCAAATTCGTTTTGCCTTAAAATTAGGTCATTGGCAGCGTGTTGAACAATTAATTAATAATTCTAAAAATAAGGATCTACCGTGCTGGCAATATTGGCTGGCGCGCGCTTTAGAAGCCCAAGGAAAAAAAGAAGAAGCCCAAGCAATTTATGCCCCTCTTGCCAAAAGTCGGCAATATTATGGTTTCTTAGCGAGTTTACGTTTAAACCAAAAACCTAGTTTTGAAAATGAAGGAGTCACTACCGATTTAAATACCTTAAAACCCTATCAACCCATCATTGATCAAATTAAAGCCTTCCATGCAGCGAAACAAGATACACAAGCCTCTCGCTTATTAAATGATTTTATTAGTGAATTACCCAAGGAGGATGCCAGCGCTTTAGTATATTGGGTTGATTCCAGCTTACAATGGCACGGCAAGTCGGTTTATTTAAGCAATAATGAGAAATTAAATAACCAATTGAGTTTACGTTTTCCACTTGCCTATCAAAATGCGGTAAAAATGTATGCCAAACAGTATAATATACCACCTGAATTTGTTTATGCCATTATCCGACAAGAAAGTGGTTTTAGAGAGGATGTTGTCTCCTTTGCGGGGGCTCGTGGCTTGATGCAGGTCATGCCGCGTACAGCAAGTGTAGTCTCTAAAATGAGCAAGATCCCCTATTCAAATCAAGATCAACTCTTTCTTTCTCAAAAGAACATTAACATTGGTATCGCCTATTTACAGCAATTAACTAAACGTTTTAGTAATCATCCCGTTCTCGTTGCTGCAGCCTATAATGCTGGTCCCCGACAAGTAGTATATTGGTTAAAAAATCATCCGCCGAAAGAAATTGATTTATGGATTGAAACCTTACCTTGGCAAGAAACCCGTAATTATTTAAAAAATGTTATGGCTTTTGCGGTGGTCTATCAATATCGCTTGAATCAAAAACCTAATTTAACGCCATTTTTAACTCATTTATAAGCAAATATAAGCAAAGCAATAATGGGATGGTTTACCTGAATTAGTCGTCTAACTAAACAGAGCAGCCAGACGACTATTTTCTTGTCGCTACTATTAACCTTAATTAAATTATTTGAAAAAGGAGCCTATATTTAAATAAATTGATTAAAACAAGCAGCCATGAAAAAAAATACTTTTAATATAGGGACATCAGGGTGGAGTTATGCGGGATGGTTAGGAAATTTTTATCCGGAAAAAATAAAATCTACTCTTATTTTGCCTTATTATGCAAATCACTTAGATAGTGTCGAATTAAATAATAGCTTTTATCAAATACCCTCTACCAAAAATATAACCCGATGGAAAGACATCACTCCGGATAACTTTATCTTTTCTTGCAAAGCAAACCGCTACATTACCCATTTTAAAAAATTAGAGGATACCAGCGAAACCTTAGAACGATTACTTCATGCTTTTAGTCATTTTGAGGAGAAACTTGGCCCTATACTCTTCCAATTTCCCCCTTATTGGGCCAAAGACATTGAACGCTTGAAGCAATTTATCAAACAATTGCCGGAAAAATATTTATATACTTTCGAATTTAGGCATAAAAGTTGGTTTTGTGAAGAGCTCTATGAATTATTGCATCAATATTCAGCAGCACTCTGTTTTTATGATCATAAGTTGTTTCGTTCTCCCGAAGTCGTTACAGGTGATTTTATTTATATACGAATGCATGGGCCAAATGCCACAGCTTATCAAGGAGCCTATGAAGAATCGACCTTGGAAGAATATGCAAAAAAATTAGTTAATTGGCACAAGGATGGCAAAGCCATTTATTGTTATTTTGATAACGATGAAAAAGCTAATGCGCCTAAAGATGCCCAACGCTTGCGTGCTCTTTTATGCACCGCTTCGACTTAAGCCTTTTCAATCTTGTTCTCATCAAATCCAAAGCTTATACGGCATTAGCCCTAAATTTGCCCACAGCAGCAAAAAGTTGTCTATAATTAACTAAGAGTAGATTACCTAGTACTTGTATCTCTAACTGAGAAGTCAAGAAATCAAAATCGCACCAATACTGCGTCTTAATATAGTCCTTTACATTAGGAAAGATTAGCTAAGCAATTTTATCTTTCTCTAGTTTTTGTAATCTACACCATTTAACTCATGCCCTACTTCATAAAGTAAGGATAAAAGGGAGAACAATCATGGCCGATTTTAATGAAAACGCAAAACAGATTAAAGATAAAGCCAATGTTTTATACGATACTGCAAAAACCAAAGCTTCCAATGCGTATTATGAAACGAAACCCAGTGCAGAGGAATTAGCAGAACAAATTACCAACACAGCGTCTGATCTCTACGAAACTGGAAAAGATAAATTATATCAAGCAGAAGGCTATCTTGAAGGCTCTATCGATAATCTAGCGATGTCAATTCGTAGACAACCTCTAACCTCAGTCCTAATTGCCTCAGGTATAGGTTATTTATTTGCTAAGTTTTTTAAATAATTACAATAACTAGAAGTAGCACTAATCTACCCACGCTGAATTCGTTTTGGTCGCATAATGACACTTAAGCACCCAAATGAATTCAGTATTTTTTTATTTATTTGACAAAACCATAAACTATCCCCACTATAGAAGCGCTAAATTTTTATCCATCTGCAAAAAGAACTTTAATAACCAAAATTAAACCCCGATAGGAAAATTAAAAAATAAGAAATGATCTATGCGAGCCTTTAAGAAATAACAATTGTTATTTACGACAAAAAAGTACAACATAGAAAAGGGAAATGATTGGGCCAGTTTAGTATTTAAATTATTTAATCAACCAGTGTTATAAATTCATTTGGAGTTAAAAATACATGATTAAGGGACTAACTAATTATCACACTTCGTTTTTTATCTTACTCTTTGGTATGCAGCCCTTGTTTGCCGCGCCTCAGGGAGAGAATCAATTAAGGAGTACAGCTACTCAATCCACATCACTCAAATTTTTATCCGATGTGCAACCTATTTTAACAATTATAGCAGGCGCTTCCATTTCACATTTTGCGCAATCTCAATTACTCCAACCCATCGATCTTTGCAGGTACTATTATAACCCCAATCAATCGAATACGACTCACATGCTATGGGGTGGCTTTTTAGGATCGAAAATTAAAAGTTGCCCAATGGAACCCTAACTGCAGGATTGAGTTATTTTCACCCTACTTCGCTCAGAGCCCAAGGGATGTTAATCCAAGGAGCTGATTCTTTATCCTCCGATATGTATAATTACCGGTATAAAATACAAAGCCAACAATTATTAGCCGAAGGGAAATGGTATTGGACTAGGCAAAAATATTTTCAACCTTTTATAACCTTAGGGATAGGACTTGCTTTTAATAAAGTCTCTGACTATCAAACCAGTGTGCCTTCTTTTTATGCTTTTACTCCCTATTTCCCTTCTCATACCCAAACTAATTTTACTTATGCATTAAGTACTGGATTTGACCTGTCCTTAAATCAATCGGTTCGTCTGGGTATGGGTTATCGTTTCACTGATCTGGGTACTGTCCGTACAGGAGAGGCGCAAATCAATAACCTTCCTACTAACAGCACTTTGCGGCAATCAAATTTGTATGCAAATCAAATTTTTGCTCAAATAACTTTTATACCATCGATAAATTAAGGAACACAAGGATGAATAAAAAATTCAAATGGGTAATGCCATTTTTTCTTTTGGTATTAAGCGTCATAAGCCATGCTAATGTATTTAAAATTGTTCCTCAGACGCCCCTACCCACCTCAATTACTCCCGGTAGTAGCGTAAAAGCATATTATACAGTTACCAATACTACTGGACGGTTTCATAGCGGTAATTATGTAAAAGCCCTCCCACTTAATGTGTCGCAAGTAAAAAGTGATAGTAAAATTACCAACCTTTGTGGAGCGAGCTTTGCTCTAGCTTCGGGAGGAAATTGTACTTTAGAATTAAATATAACCGGAGCGGTGAATAGTAAAGATCCTAATCCTAATCATCACCTTTTTATTTGTTTAGGGGGATGTGTAACGTGCTGTGCAGGAACTAATTTTCCGCTAAATGTAACCGAAAACTCAAAATCGGTGCTTTTATCGATTGCTATTACTCCTACCTCAACCACTATAATTCCTGGGAGTACACAACAATATGCGGCGATAGGCAGCTATTCTAATGGAAAAACAGCCGATATAAGCTCCTCTGTTATTTGGTCCTCTTCCAATAATAATATTGCTACCATCGCGACGGGCGGTTTAGCTACAGGAGTAAGTACGGGGACAGTGAGCATCTCGGCAAGCTTAAAATCAATTACCAGTAATAAAGCAACTCTGAAGGTTGCGGTTATCCCTACTGTGAATGCTACCAACCCAACGAATGGTAGTTCAAATGTTCCTACTTCAACTAATATAGGTATTACTTTTAGTATACCAATGAAAACCAATACCTTGATTCCAGCTAATTTTCAATTGTATGATCAAAACACACTGACCTATATTACCTTGACTAATCCAATTTATAGCAACGCCAACAAGACAGTCACTTTTAGCACCAGCGCACCACTGACGGCTAACAACAGTTACCAAATCATCATTCCTACCCCTGCCAATATTACTAGCGCTCAAGGAGTAGCCTTACAAACTGGAGGGGTCATAAGTACCTTTACTACGCCACCCGTAGGCAATACTTGCGATCAGACATGGATCTTGAATGCTGGAAATAATTCAATTAGTAATTGTTCCTCAGACAGTATTAGTGGAGGACTAGCTTCATGTACAGGCAGTGGAGTCGCAGTGCAAGGTACGCCACTGAACAATCCCACCGCTATGATTTGGAGCGGATTGTTACTCTCCATAAGCAATGCGGGTGGAAGTAACCCCTTAGTCGTAATCGACACTACGGGCTCAAGCCAACCCCCTTTTACTGGAACAGCTATTTCAAATAGTAATGCAAGCAGTCCAACAGGACTGGCTGCTTTAAATGGTATGGGATGGCTTGCCAATAATAATGGGACCTTAACTTATTGTACTACTGCTCAAACTGGTACAGGTAGCAACTCGTGGAGTGGATGTAGTGTTTCTACCCCTTCTAATTACCCAGCAACAGCGGTTAGTATTAATGTTTTAAGAGCACAAAATGGTAATCCTAATCATGCTGGGGTACTGTATACGGTAAATACGACATCCAATTCGATTAGCTCCTGCCCTATTAATAACTCATGTTACGCACGGTCAATTTTAAGCTGCCATATTTTTAAGCTCCTGCCAAGCAATCTGGTTCGCTCTAAGAATCAATTTGTACTTAATAGCAAAGTGATTTAAATGAGTTT
>NZ_RZGQ01000081.1 GCF_003989735.1 Legionella sp. km772
AGCTCTCCTGGCCTATGGACTTGTGGATAAGCCATTCTGAGAGTAAGGTGAATGAACTAACAAACCGGGAATAGCTCTTATTTTTCCTGAATTTTGTTCCAGATCCCCGGACCTAGCTAAAGGAATTTATAAAATTAATCTTGGTCTGATCCGAATGCAGATCGATATTGTGAGCACTTCCTAACAAGTTTTTGTTTATTTCGCTTGGATGGATAAACTTATCATGGGCTAATGATTTCAAATCTGAACCCTTTAACACCGATTTGAAGACAAGTTTAGATTTGTTAACCGTCTCAACAGGAGCTTGATTCTGTTTACTATCTACCTCATGGTACTGCGTGGTAGCCTGGTTAAGCTGGCTTTCGTTTTTTGGAGGTTGGTTAACATTTTTAACTTGAATAATAGCGTCATTAAAGTCTTGGTCCCCTCCTCCGTCTAAATCTTCAAATCCAATTTCAGTACCAGATGCTGTTGTAGTAAATTTCGCATGTTGATAATTATCAGGGTTAGCTGAAGGATTACCGGTTTGATAAAAACCACCCACACCATTATCGATAGCAAACTTTATCTGAGTGCCTGCAGCAAACGATCCTAGATCATAGCTGCCACCTTGATTATCTAGCCCTAAATAATTTTTGGTTTGGAAATTGTCTGTTGACCAATAGATTTTATTATCATAACCCGAATCAGAGTTTAGAATATCAACCCGAACATCACTTCCCGATGCAATAAATGCACCATTAACTATCGTGTTTGCTGTCCAACTAGAATCTGCACCTCTAGAATTTGTATTTGACTGAAGCACATAATTAATTCTAGTGTCACTAGTATTGATTTTAGTATTTACCTCATTATCAGCTTTGTTTAAGGAGGCAACAGGAACTACACCTTTACTATTATATAAGCCAAGATATTGCGACAAGCCCTGCAAATTAGTTATAGTAACTGGTGCTGCAGCATTAGGGTTTACGTTATTGTCATCAACCCTTAGTTTAGGGGTTTTTAAAATTGATTTCTGACTAACTGTATTTTTTTGAGAGAGTAGAGCATTATTAATTGTAGCTGCTTTAACGATATCATTCGCGTTGCTGCCAATTAAATTACCCATGGCACATCTCCTTACACTAATACAGGTATAAAAAACGATTAATAGTTTTCTACACAATTATTGTAAGTATAGCCATTGTTTAATTTTTATCCAATACTATCTAAATAAAAGCCAGCCGATTGCTAGCCTTAAGAGAAAATCAAAGCTAATTTCCTAAGAAAAAGACCATATAGAGCTACCTTTATACCCTTATCCTAATATTTTCCGCCACGTAGTCCCGTTTGCACCATCCTCTAACTCAATACCTTGTGTCAATAATTCAGCCCTGATTTGATCGGCGCGAGCCCAGTTTTTTGCTGTTCTTGCTTGAAGTCGCTCGGCAATAAGCCTTTCAATCATTTCTTTGTCATCTTCAGCAAAGCCAGCTTGTAAAAATGAACAGGGCTCTTCTTGTAAAAGGCCCATTAAACCAGCTAAATATTTTAAAGTTGCCGCTAAAACAGTTGAATTATTTTTATTTACCTCATGGCTTAATTGGAATAAAACCGATAAAGCAATTGGAGTATTAAAATCATCATTCATCGCCTGGTTAAATTGATTTATCCAGTGCTCATCTAAGCTATCGTCATTAATCGAAATATCTTTAATCGCTTGATACAATCTCATCAAGCCTTTTTTAGCATTTAATAAATTATCTTCGGAATAATTTAGAGGGCTTCGATAATGACTGCTTAGAAGGAAATAACGCACTACCTCAGGATGATGCACTTTTAAAACATCCTCAATAGTAAAAAAATTACCTAAGGATTTAGCCATTTTTTCATTATTTACTTGTAACATTCCCACATGAAGCCAGTAATTGGCGAAGGGTTTGCAAGTGGCCGCTTCGCTTTGAGCAATTTCATTTTCATGATGTGGAAATTGCAAATCCAAACCGCCACCGTGTATATCGAATTGTTCGCCTAACTCATGCATGGCCATAGCCGAGCACTCAATGTGCCAACCAGGGCGTCCTTCACCCCAAGGTGAGGGCCAACTCGGTTCACCTTCTTTTGCCTTTTTCCATAACACAAAATCTAAAGGGGAACGTTTTTCTTTGACAATTTCAACTCGTGAGCCAGAAACTAAACTTTCGATATCTTTATTCGATAATTTCCCATACTCAGCAAATGAATCTACTTGATAACATACATCTCCATTATCGCTAAGATAGGCATTGCCTTTCTCTATTAAACGCTCAATTAAATGAATAATGGTATGGATATGACCCGTTGCACGGGGCTCTAAATCAGGAGGTAATATATTTAAGGCCTGCGTATCATCATGCATAGCTTTAATAAATTGTGAGGTCAATTCATTAATAGCTACACCACGTTCATTAGCACGAGTAATAATTTTATCGTCAATATCCGTTATATTGCGCACATAGGTCACCTCATAGTTTTGTGAACGCAAGTAGCGAACAATAATATCAAAGCAAACCATAGAGCGCGCATGCCCAAGATGACAACGATCATAGACGGTCACTCCACACACATACATGCCAATTTTTCCAGGCACCAAGGGTTTGAATTCTTCTTTAGTTCTGGTTAAAGAATTATATAAAAATAACATTTTTTCCCCTTAGCTTATTTTGCCCATGTGTCTTTTAAATCGACTATGCGATGAAAAGCCTGTACCTGCTTGTTTTCTATCTTATTAACACAGTAGTAGCCAAGTCGTTCGAATTGAAATACCTCACCCTCTGCTTGTTTTGCCAATGAAGGCTCACAAAACGCTTGTTGAGTTCGCAATGAATCAGTATTTAAGAATTGTAAGAAGTCTTCTTCACGGGCTGGATTGGCATCATTGAATAAGCGATCATATTGATAAATACTCACCGGATAGGCTTGCTCACAAGAGACCCAATGAATCACGCCTTTTATTTTTCTATTCTCAGGATTCTTACCTAAGGTATTTTCGTCATAAGTACAGCGTAATTCAACAATTTCACCTTGATTATTTTTAATTACTTCATGACATTTAATCACATAAGCATGCCGTAACCGCACTTCTGAGCCCGGAGATAGACGGAAATACTTTTTCGGTGGCTCCTCCATAAAATCAGAGCGCTCAATATACAATTCGCGCGAAAAAGGTATCTCACGGCTTTCAGACTCAGGATCTTGCGGATGAAAATTAGCCTTAAGTTGCTCTACCCTTCCCTCAGGATAGTTTTCAATGACCACTTTAATGGGATCTAAAACACACAAGGCTCGTTTGGCAGTTTTATTCAGCTCAGCGCGAATGCACTCTTCTAAAATAGACATATCAATCACAGAGTCACTACGGGATATGCCAATAATCTCACAAAATTGTCTTATTGCTGCCGGCGGATAACCACGTTTACGCATCCCTCTTAATGTAGGCAAGCGAGGATCATCCCAACCTGATACAATATTTTTTTCTACCAACTCCCTGAGTTTACGTTTACTAGTCACTGTATGTGAGAGGTTAAGCCGAGCAAATTCTGTTTGTACTGGCCGCGCAGGTAAAGGCAAATTTTCAATAAGCCAGTCGTATAATGGCCGATGATCTTGAAACTCTAATGTGCACAAAGAATGGGTGATTTTTTCCAATGCATCAGAAATAGGATGCGCATAATCATACATAGGATAAATGCACCATTGATCACCAGTGCGTTGGTGATGTGCATGACGAATTCGATATAAAACTGGATCACGCAAATTGATATTGCCTGATTTCATATCGATTTTAGCGCGAAGGACATGTTTCCCATCTGGAAATTCGCCTTCTTTCATACGCTGAAATAAATCTAAACTCTCCTCCAGAGGTCGATCTCGATAAGGACTTTCACGACCAGGTACTTGTAAAGTCCCGCGATACTCGCGAATTTCCTCCATAGTCAAGCTATCAATATACGCTTTATCTTGCTTAATTAGATAAACAGCAAAATCATAAAGCTCTTGATAATAATCCGAAGAATGGGTCATCTCGCACCATTCAAAACCTAACCAACGCACATCGTCAATAATCGCATTGACATACTCCTCCTCTTCCTTCATTGGATTAGTATCATCAAAACGTAAAAAACATTTTCCTTTAAACTCCTCTGCTAAACCAAAGTTCAAGCAGATAGACTTTGCATGACCAACATGCAAATAACCGTTAGGCTCAGGAGGAAAACGGGTAACTAACGATTGGTGTTTACCACTTTCTAATTCTTCCGTAACTAATTGTCTAATAAAATGTGGGCGTTTCTCAGCTGTTTCTGTCATTTACTTTGTTCCATTCTTATCAATTGCTTGACGCATATCATTAATTAAGCGCCCAGCAGCGTTCATAAAATTATTTTTTTCTGGATAAGCCTCTTCAATTCGGGAAATCAGAGCAGCTCCTACAATAACTCCGTCAGCAAAACGAGCTATAGCCGCAGCCATTTCTGCCGTTTTTATCCCAAAACCCACCATGAGGGGTAAGTGCGTTTGTGCTTTTCTTTGTTGGTACTGGCCCTGTACTAACTCTGTATTCAAAGTATCAGAGCCGGTTACTCCTTTTAAGGAAACATAATAGAGATAACCTTTTGCATACTTAGCAATTAAAGCCATACGTTGTTCAGAGGTAGTGGGTGAGCATAAATAAATTGAATATAAACCATGCTCTTCCCATATTTTGGCAATATCCCCACTTTCCTCAGGGGGAAGATCAACTAAAATAGTGCCATCAACACCCGCCCTTACCGCATCTTGAGCAAAATGAGTATAGCCGTATTGTTCAATGGGATTTAAATAACCCATGATGATAATAGGGGTTTCACTATCTTTTTGACGGAATCGGCTGACCATTTCCAATACGTCTTTAGTACTTATTGAATAACTTAAGGCACGCTCCATTGCCCGTTGAATTACAGGGCCCTCAGCCATAGGATCAGAAAAGGGAATTCCTAATTCAATAATATCAGCTCCAGCCTTCACTAATTCATGCATCAAATCAACCGTAACATCAGGGTGAGGATCTCCTGCTGTAATGTAAGGACTAAGCATTTTTTTATGATGAGCGTTTAAATGTGCTAAAGTTTTATCAATACGATTCATTAAAATTCCTTACAGCATATTTTCGATTAGATTAAAAGGATTACTGTAGGTCGTCTCGTTACTCAACGATTGTTAGAGTAGAGCCTAACCTACTACATTTATAATCAAACCTTAATTCCATCAATTGCAGCCACAGTATGGATATCTTTATCACCACGGCCAGACAAATTCACAATAATAACTTGTTCAGGGGTCATAGTTTTTGCAAGCTGCATAGCATAAGCGATGGCATGGCTAGACTCAAGGGCAGGTATAATTCCCTCCACCCGCGTTAAAGTACGGAAAGCCTCTAAAGCCTCATCATCATTAATTGCCACATAATGAGCTCGGCCAATGTCTTTTAAATAAGCGTGCTCAGGTCCAACTCCTGGATAATCTAAACCCGCTGAAACAGAATGGGTATCTTTAATTTGTCCATTCTCATCACACAATAGATAGGTTCTGTTACCATGTAATACACCGGGTTTTCCAGCAATCAATGACGCTGAATGCTGACCACTATCTAGACCTTTACCACCGGCTTCAACCCCATAAATAGCGACTGATTCGTCATTTAAAAAAGGGTGAAACAAACCTATGGCATTCGAGCCGCCTCCGACACAGGCGATTAGAGCGTCAGGTAGTCGACCCGTTTTTTCTAAACATTGGGCCCTAGCTTCTCGACCAATTATGGTTTGAAAATCCCGTACCATTTGTGGATAGGGATGCGGACCTGCAACAGTGCCAATAATATAAAAAGTATTATCTACATGACTAACCCAATCACGCATCGCCTCATTTAAAGCGTCCTTCAAGGTTCTCGATCCAGAAACAACAGGCACTACCTCAGCCCCAAGCAATTTCATCCTATAAACATTCATTGCTTGACGTTTAATATCGTCGGCGCCCATATACACAACGCATTCCAAGCCTAATTTAGCAGCCACAGTTGCTGAGGCAACCCCGTGCTGCCCTGCACCTGTTTCAGCAATAATTCGAGTTTTCCCCATCCGTTTAGCTAATAGAGCCTGCCCTACGGTATTATTAACTTTATGAGCTCCGGTGTGATTTAAGTCTTCCCGCTTTAAATAGATTTTGGCTCCACCCAAACGCAGGCTTAATTGCTCTGCGTAATATAAAGGATTAGGCCGGCCGACATAATCGCTTAATTCTGCATCTAACTCAGCAATAAAATTGGGATCATTGCGGTATTGTGCATAAGCCTGCGCCAGTTCTTTTAAAGCATGAACAAGGGTATCTGCAACAAACATTCCACCAAAAATACCAAAATGCCCTTGAGCATCAGGAAGTTCTATTTTACTCATGGTTTACATCCCCTAGAGTCTTCATAAAGCGACTCATTTTTATATGATCTTTAATCCCAGGTAAGGATTCGATACCACTGCATACATCAACAGCCCATGGTGAACAGGTTTTAATTGCTTCACCAAGATTGAACTCATTCAAGCCGCCCGCCAAAATAAACGGTTTAGGAGAGGCTTCGGGGATAATTTCCCAATTAAAACAATGCCCACTTCCTCCTCTCATCACCGAGGGAGTATCAAGAAGAAGCGCTTGAGCATGCTGGAATTCTTGCATTGAGCCTAAAATATGCTCTTCATTTTTAGGATGAATAGCTTTGATATAAGGCTTTTTAAACTGCTCACAGAACTCAGCATCCTCATCGCCATGAAATTGCAATAGGTGCAGGGGTAACTCATCAATAAGACGCTTTATAAAATCCGCTTCTGAATTCACACAAACCCCAACAAGGTCTACGAAGGGTGGGATATTGTTTAATAGGATTTTAGCTTGCTCAAGACTCACGCAACGAGTGCTTTTTTCATAAAAAATCAAGCCTAAGGCATCCACTCCTAATTCAATGGCTTTTTGAATATCCTCAGTACGAGTCATCCCGCACATTTTAACTCGAACGCGCAAAATCTATGACTCCCAAAGAAATAAGGGGCCCGGATTGCTTTGCAAAATAGAGAACTCCTTTGGATAAGTTACTTGTACCAGGTATAGACCATAAGAAGGCGCTGTTTCTGCTCCTAATCGTCTATCTTTAGCCTCTAAGACTTCATTTACCCAACTAACAGGATGCTTTCCTGAGCCGATTGCAATCAACACTCCAGCAATATTTCTCACCATATGATGCAAAAAAGCATTAGCAGTAATATCTATCACTATTAAATCACCAATACGTGATACTTCTAAGTGATGAACATTGCGCATCGGTGTATTCGATTGACACTCCACCGAGCGGAAGGATGTAAAATCATTTTCACCGAGTAAGTTTTGTGCCGCTTGGTGCATGAGTCGATGGTCTAATTGTCGATACTGCCAAGTAACATTCGAGCGCAACAATGCAGGACGAATTGCTCCGTTATAAATGACATAGCGATAACGGCGAGCTGTAGCCGAATAACGCGCATGGAATTCCTCTGGAACCTCTTTTCCCCATTTAACACATACATCTTTAGGAAGATAGGAGTTTGCCCCGTGAATCCATGAACGAATAGTTCTCTCTTTTTCACAATCAAAATGAATCACTTGATTTGTAGCATGTACACCCGTATCGGTACGTCCAGCACATACCACTGAAATAGTACAATCAGCTACTCTGGACAAAGCATTTTCAAGCGCTTGTTGTACTGTATGCAAACCCGTTTGCGCCTGCCAACCATGATACTGGCATCCATCGTATTCAACCACTAAGGCAATACGCATCAAATATTCCCGATAAAAGGGTCAATTTATAATACCCTTGTTGTTTTGTCCATAGTCTCGCGAGTGGAAATAGCAAAGAATATCACGTGCTTTTATGATATTTAATCTAGTAGCAAATTGAACTGCTCTTTTGAAAGCCCTCAGAAGTGGATCGATGCTTGTCCATTCTCCTAGGATTAACTTCTAATTACTATATTGTTTGCGCGCTATAAAGGAGCATGACCTGCTACTCTTTTATGACTCTTCAGTATAAATTCTCACTAAGCCGAAAATGAAATTTATATTTCAAATTTTACAAAACTTGTATACAATAAATTTTTTCGTTTATCTTGAACACTATGATTAAAATACTTTCGCTATTTTTGGCTTTGTCTTTTCCAATTATAGTGCATGCTGGCACTATAGATTATAAAAATACTGCCGAATGTCAAACAGCAATGGATAGCTACATTAATGAATCCAATAAACTAGGGTTTACCTTTTGGTAGTTGGTTTATAGGTTTCCAACGCAATCCTGATCGTTCCAGCACTGATTGTATAAACAATAAATGTACCACAACTTTTAGCCATGGGGGTTGTGGTGTCTTAGACTTTGATAAAACACACTTATTATACAATTTAGCCAAGCCAAAACTCGTTGAAGAAATTAAGCGCTTAACACAAAAAACGGCTAGTTTACCTCAATTAAAATTTGAGTTTATTTGTACCCATAATAAAAATGCGCCCGCAATTAAAGCTGGTCAGTGTAAATTAGTCTAAAGCTTAGCCGATTAAATACTGGCATTAGCGTATTTTAAAAGACAACAACTCAATAAACAGCCTTAAGGTTACTTTTTCGTTAAACTATGATAAATAATGTGGCCTTATTGGCAATTTTTTAGGTACGTTCTTACAAGGGTTTAGATGAAAGTGCTTTGGTTATGCTCTTATCATTTCGCACATTGAACTCTATATCTTCTCCCGTTAAAGATGAAATTCGTCTAGAACTCATTAAAGTCCCCAGGGGTATTGCTTGAAATCGTTCCAACTCTCGCGACTGTAAACATGGAATTATTTTAACAAAGCCGATAATAATAGTCTTTGATGCGTCAGACTCGCCCTCTTTGCTTTGCTTCCTGTAAAGGACCGCTTTTAAACCCAGGGCTTCAGCAATTTTTAAAAGCAAGGGCCCCGAGAGGTAATAGGCTCGATGTTTCTCATTTTCATAGTGTGCTACCTCTGCTTGACATAAAGCCATTAAATCCGATTTTTTTGATCTGCTTGAAGATAAAACCTTTGCCTTTAGATCAAATAAAACATGCTGCAGCTCTATGAATTCATCGTCCAATACTGTGGCATGCTCTGATAAAAGCATTACACCACCTTCTTTGAGCAGTGCCATGGCTTGCTGTAAACCCTCTATTTGAGACTTTCTTCCTGGGTAGTGGTGTAGCGCATGATTCAACATTACTACATCGAAGAGTTGAGAGTAATTTTCTGTTTTTTCTTTTAAAAATCCAATAAGATTAAGACCATCATAATAAACAATCTCATTATCTAATTTATTGACAAGGCCGGCCTCTCCACTCCAAAGGCTGCCATCTTCTGCGGGCCCCTTCAAGTCGACTCCAGTTGGTTTAGCTCCTAATTTCTGAGAAACACGAACGGTCAACTGACAATCTCCACAGCCTACATCTAACAATTTGATAGATTGACTTTTTTTTACTTCCGGATTGATCGCATGAATTAATTTAACCAGGTTTTCTGCTTTTTTATCTAAGTACTCCTCATGAGGCATAGGAAATTTTCGTAGATGCTTATGACGATGAAAAACAGCTAAAATTTCGCTCAGATAAAATGCATTTAATAGGTGGAATCTATACATTTTTTAAGCGCATTACAAGGAATCGAAAAGTCCTCATAATCATCCAACTCCTCTTGGCTGAGATTATCAATAGAACGAACTAGCGAAAAAACGTGTTTAATTCTATCCATCATGTCTTCAATAATAGCGTTATGCAACTCTATAAAATTGTATTTTAATGTCTCTCTAAGTTTCTGTTGGCCGTGTTGACTCACAAGCATATTGTGGATATTGAACAGCATAACAACTCAATAATTTGCATTAAATTTACTCTATTTTATCATAAAAATACAATTCAGACAAATTAATACAAAACATGGGCGTGACTTATCTTTAAGCGTGTGATTAGAAGATAATTCGGTCCCGGTTGCTCAGCTTTCAAAATAGTTTAGCAAATTATATACTAAAGATACTAACTTCAATTTACTCGTTACTTATCCTTAATTGACTGGAGTAAATTGTTGGCTTCCTCTTTTTGCTGTTTATTCCCGTGTTCAACCACTTCCTCTAAGGAGTGACGGGCAGACTCGAAATCATCCATGCTGATGTAGGTTTTCGCGAGAGCTAAAAGAGTTTCTAAGGCTTTTTTACTTTTTAGGCGGTCTTTTTTAAGCTCCGTCTCCAGCGCAGACTCTTCTTCGACGTCGCTATTTTGAGGTTTATCTTCTACAAAAAATTGACTAAGGCTTTCATCGACTTCGATTGTTTTCTCTTCTTTCTCATCTTTTGGTAGGTTTACCGAATTAGTTTCTTGAGCGTCTGGAAGAACAAAATCAATACTCTCTTCATTTTTTTCTTCTTCCACTGTTAAAGGCTCTAAAGATGAACTGAGACTATGATGTAAACCAGATTCAAACTCTAAATATTCCTCAGAGGAGTCTGTGCTCTCTTGCGTTAATGAGGTTGACTCAATATCCGTCTTGGGTGTTGCTAATTCCTTGCTAAATTCAATTGGAGATTCTTCTTTTGCTTCTTTCTTAATGGATGTCTCATCTGCTTCACTGGGTTTTTGTTGCACCTGATTAGATTCAAAAGTTAATAGTTCACTATTATTGGCTCCTTCAGCTGCTACAGTGTTCTCTAGGTCTAAATCGGCTGCTTTTGGGCGAGTCTCTTCTTCTAATTTATGTTCCTTACCCGCAAGCTCTTGCCCTACCGGGGGTTCAACAAGCATCAGTTCGGTTTGGGGTGGAGCCTCAGGTTTTTTAACCTTTACAGTTTCAACAACTACTTGACTTGCATTACCTTCCTCTCTTGGTTTTATAAACGGGCTATCCGTATCTAAAGATTGTGTGGTAGGAACACCAGATTTAACGCTATTTGGTTTCCGGTTTTTTAAATACCAATAAGCAAAACCGGCTCCTCCACCGCCAACAAGCAATAATAGAAGAATTGGCCATAGGCTTAGCGAATTTTCAGTATCATTATTAGTTGCTTGACTTGGCAAGCCTTGTCTTTGTTTCACTAATACTTGGATTTGCGATTTAAGCCGCTTAAGTTCTTTATCTCGTTGCTCTACTTGCTTTTGGAGTTTATCGTTTTGTTTTTGCAATAAGCGCAGCTGCTCCATTAATAAAGCATTCGCTTCTCTAACCGATTCAACTGCCGCTGCCGTTAATGAAATTTCTGTTTTAATTGTAGGATCTTGTTCAATATCCTGTGGTTTTGTAGTTTGCACTGGTGCTGGATTAACAGTTAAAGGATTGCCTACCTGTGCTGGGATTAAAGGTAAACTATTGGGCGTAGGTATAGAGGGCACTATAGTTAAATCAGACGGTGTACTAACCGGTTTATTTTGGCTCGCTACATTCTGATTATTACTCAGATAAGGAGGAGTTAAAACATGTTCAATGGGTTGTTTATCATTCCATGCTTTATCATGAGCCATTACCTCTGCTGTTGCTAAATCTGCAGGGACTTTCGCTATATCTGAAGTGGCAGGAATGGTTAAACGAACGCCAACCTTTAAACCATTTAGATTGCCTTTATTGAAGGCCTCAGGATTTGCACCCACAATAGCAAGAACCACTTGTGGCAAAATTACATCAGCAGATTTATACCTTTGGGCAATTTGCCATATGCTGTCATTCGTAACGGTTGGTCCATAACTTGCTTTTTTTCTATTGTCATTACCCATTGCTGGATTATGATTGACTGTAGTGACTACTGTTTTATCAATAACACCTGGCTCATTGCTATGTTTTTGATTATATTTATAATGAGGTGCCCCGCCCTGGATGGTGGATGAGACTAAACGATAGCCAGGAGGGTCGAGCAAGATGGTATAGGCCTTGTATAACTGCCCCTCAGGCCAAGTTAGATCCACGACTAACTCCATATAAGGTTCAGACATTCGCTCCGTTGACTCAACCTTAATTATTTCTTTACCTTGTTCATTTTTTTCAATCTTAAAACTTAACAAAGATAAAACGGCTGCCCGCTCTAAACCAATTTCCTCAAAATTAGCCGGATCAGCCACTCCAACCCTGACATCTTTTAAAGCCACGCTTTTTACATCAACAATTTCTATTTCGGCTAAAAATGGTTGATCTAACGCGGATTTTACCGTCATTTTACCTAGACCCAGTCCATAAATAGAAGAAATGGGTGTCATTAAGGCCAGTAAAGCAGCATTTAGAAGAGTTTTTTTCAATCAGAACTCCGCGCCATAAGAGGGATTAATTATATGAGTAAATTCTTGATAAAAAATAACATTATCTGATGTTCTATTCAATAAAATCAATCACCACAAATGTATAAAGCTTAAATATGAACAACATTGAAGCAAAGCTTATTTTATTGGCGCAAATTTCATAGAAAGGGCAATTTTTCTTTTGAACTTTTCTTGCTTTAGCTTAACCACTAATTCATAATCTTCGCCGATTTAAAGGAGAAGATATGCCTGCATCGTTAATACGTGGAAATGAAGTTGCCACTCTTAAAAAAGAAGAACTAAAACAACGAGTGCAAAGGCATACGAAACAAGGGCATAGAGCTCCGGGCTTAGCCGTGGTTTTAGTAGGTAAGGATCCCGCATCATCTATTTATGTAAATAATAAGCGTAAATCTTGTGAAGAGGTAGGCATTAAATCGTTTTCTTATGATTTACCTGAAAGTAGTAGCCAAGAGGAGTTACTTAATTTAATTACCTCATTAAATCATGCTAATGATGTCGATGGAATTCTAATCCAACTCCCCTTACCTTCTCATATTACTACTAGCGATATCATCGAACATTTAAATCCCCAAAAAGATGTTGATGGTTTCCATCCCTACAACCTCGGGCGATTAGCACAAAGAAATCCACTCTTACGCCCCTGCACTCCTTTAGGGATAATGAATTTATTAATCCATTATCAACTTGATGTGCGAGGCAAACATGCTGTTGTAGTCGGCGCTTCCAATATCGTAGGGCGTCCTCTTAGTCTAGAGCTATTGTTAGCCGGGGCTACAGTGACTATCTGCCACCGTTTTACTAAGAATTTACAGCAATTTGTGGAAAGCGCAGATATAGTTATTGTAGCAACCGGCATAATAGACGTAGTTTCTGCCGATTGGCTTCAGCCTCATCAAATTCTTATTGATGTTGGAATCCATCGTCTTGCAAATGGTTCGATCCGTGGTGATGTTGATTTTAATAAGGCAAAAGATAAAGTATCCTGGATAAGTCCCGTCCCTGGTGGTGTGGGCCCTATGACCATAGTGTCCTTGTTGGAGAATACTTTAAGAGCAGCAGGCGTAGCTGAGATGACCTATTAATCCTCACGAACACGTGAAGATTATTTATCAAGCTCATCCCAATCGAATTCCCCATTCAACTCATCAAAATCGTCTTTAAACTCATCTTTCAATCGTTTGCGTTCAAGACGCTCATCAAGCAAGCGTTTTATTCTTTTCTTTTGATCTAACTCCTCAACATCGTCAACATCATCGTATTTAGAATCGGAAAAGGAATAATCATCTAAATCTTCGTGTAAGGACATAATACCCTCCATTATTGCACCCCTCACAGAAAGTATAGTGCACAATTAGATTTAAAGCAGAACTTACACAATTATCCTATCTAATTTACTCATGTTACGCACGGTCAATTTTAAGCTGCCATATTTTTAAGCTCCTGCCAAGCAATCTGGTTCGCTCTAAGAATCAATTTGTACTTAATAGCAAAGTGATTTAAATGAGTTT
>NZ_RZGQ01000082.1 GCF_003989735.1 Legionella sp. km772
TAAAAACTCATTTAAATCACTTTGCTATTAAGTACAAATTGATTCTTAGAGCGAACCAGATTGCTTGGCAGGAGCTTAAAAATATGGCAGCTTAAAATTGACCGTGCGTAACATGAGTTAAGGGTTCAATTCTAGGAGAGTATTTTGTTCCCTCTATGCGTCTACAGGCTGTTTCGTGTTCGTTTAACCGCTGCTCAAGACGTTTTTGCCAATCACATAGGGCGCTATAGAAATAGATGGATTGAGCATAACTGGGTTTAGAGGTGGAGGTTTTTAAAACGTCAATTAATTCGGACAGGGTAAAGGTGGATGAAACCTGAACTAGTAAGTGTTGAGCAAGCTCTTGTATGGGTCTATTGGTACTTTGTTGGCAATATTTTTCTAGCCAGATACATAGTTGTTCATTGAGTAAATTTTTCATCGCCCAGCCTCCTGATGATAATATATTCGGGGCGATTTTCTCTTGCAGTTTGAGTGAAAGAGATTTTGGCCCTTCACTATGCCGCAAATTAGATTCTACTCATCCTTTGCCGGCCGACTCATTAATTCTTGGACCACTTGTTGTGGCGTCATTTTACTGCTTAATAAGGCATTAATATGTTCACAGATAGGCATTTCTACTTGCTGTTTTTGGGCTAGGAAACACACTTGCGCTGCATTATATTTACCCTCAACTACCTGACCAATCTGTTGTTCCGCCTCAGTAATAGCTATGCCTTGCCCAAGTAAAAGCCCAAAACGGCGATTGCGAGATTGATTGTCTGTACAGGTCAATACGAGATCACCTACACCAGCAAGGCCTAAAAAAGTTTCTTGACGCGCACCAAAACTTAAACCTAAACGGCTCATTTCTGCAAGACCACGGGTAATTAAAGCCGCTTTTGCATTAGCCCCATAGCCTAGCCCATCACTAATTCCACAAGCGATGGCGAGCACATTTTTTACTGCACCACAGAGTTGAACCCCTATAAGATCATCGGATAAATACACGCGTACATTGTTGTGATGCAACAGTTGATGAATAGTTTTTTGATGATTGGAATCATTACCCGCTAAAGTTAATGCGGTTGGTAAAAATCGCGCGACTTCTTTAGCAAAGGATGGGCCTGAAATGACCGCAACCGGAAAACTTGCCCCAAAACGTGCTGCAACCAGTTCATGCAAAAGTTGATGGCTTTGCGGATCAATTCCCTTGGTGAGCCAGGTTAAACCCTTAGGTTTAATTTTAATCTGGCCTAATAGTTCGGCAAAGGCATGAGAGGGAACCGCAATAATCACTTCATCTGCATCCCTAATACAATGATTGAGATCGGCTAAGGGCTGCAGGCTATCCGGAAAAGAAATATCAGGTAAATACTGATGATTAGCGCGCTCTTCAGCCATTCGCGCTACATGTTGTGGTTTATGTCCCCACAACAAGACACGATGACCTAAATGCGCTAAATGGATTGCAACAGCGGTGCCCCATGAACCGGCACCTAAGAGGGCAATTGTTTTGTTATTCATGCTTAGTGGGCAGCGGTTTCCGTAGTAGCACCTTGACGCTCGGCTAATTTTTGCATGTATAAAGCATCAAAATTAATAGGCGCTAATACTAATTGTGGGAAGCTACCGCGAATAACTTGAGAGGTAATTGCTTCACGCGCATAAGGGAAAAGGATATTTGGGCAAAAACTATTAATTAAATGATCTAATTGATTTTCTGGCGCATTCTGAATAGTAAAGATTCCCGCTTGTTTTACTTCAACTAAAAAAGCAGTGGCTTTATTGTTAATAACGGTTGCAGTGATGCTTAATACTACTTCATAGACGCCTGGCTCAAGCTTGCTGTAAGTGGTATTTAGATCTAAATTTAACTCTGGTTCCCATTGTTGTTGAAATACAGCTGGAGTATTGGGGGTTTCATAGGATAGATCTTTCAGATAGACCCTTTGAATCATAAATTGAGTTTCGTTAGTATTTTCTTGATTATTTTGTTCGCTCATTATTTTTATCCTTTTAAAAGTTCATCGAGTTTGCCTTGGTCTTCTAAGGCATATAAATCATCGCAGCCCCCAATGTGTTGGCCATTAATGAAAATTTGCGGTACGGTGGTCCTACCCCTGCTTTTACTAATCATCTCTGTACGTAATTCAGGATGTTTGCCAATATTGAACTCCGTATAGCGTTGATTTTTTTTTAGTAATAATTCTTTCGCTCTGGTGCAATAAGGACAATAATCTTTACTGTAGATTATAATATTTGCCATGGATTAGCCCTTATTTTTAACTAAAGGAAGATCCGCATTTTGCCAAGAAGCAATTCCGCCACTAAGAACGCGTGGTTTAAAGCCTAGCGCCTTTATTTTAGCGGCTACCATCGGTGATTGTTGGCCACGTGCACAGATTAATATAAGGTTTTTCTCTTTATATTTATCCATTTTACTTTGATTAAAATCATCCGCATTCGCATTCACGGCGTCAATGATATGGCCATTTTTAAATGCTTCTTTATCTCTTAAATCAATAATTACCGCGTTTTCATTATTAATCAAATCGATTGCGGTTTGCGGGCTTATTTCTTGTGCTTTTTTCTTTTGGCTCATTAACTCATTAGCAAACACTAATAGGATAAGGATAACAAAGGCTACCCATAGTGGCCAATGGTGCATTACAAATTGACTAAATTGATTCATCGTATACTCAAGAGTTTTTATATGGCCTGGATTATCCTTCATAATAGGTAAGTAACGCAAGACTTCTGCATGTAACTTTAGTCTTGGTATTTTTTTAACAGCACATAAAGTGCTCCATAGCCGCCATCTTTCGCTAAAGCACTATGAAAGGCGAGAACTTCCTCCATTTGGGGTAGCCAGCGATTTACTAAATTTTTAATCACCGGGGCTGCACCTTCCTGCCCTCCTTTACCATGAATAATTAATAAACAACGCCTATTTTGAGCTAATTGCGTACTAATAAAATGACAGAGCGCGTCTTTAGCTTTTTCTGCTTGTAAACCATGCAAATCTAATCGCGCTTCCCAAGGAATTTGCCCATTTCTTAAGGCTTTGAATCGCTTGCTCGGTAAACTGGCCTGCGCATACGATAAAACGCTATGGCTCTGTACTGGTTCACTAATATAGTCGGATAAAAAATAGTTTTTTTCCGGTTTAACCGCGGGGTATTTCCTTTCTTTAGGGCTTATAGGTTTTAATGGTTTAACTGACGGTGCTTTATCTTGGTTTTTAAGGACTGATTTTTTAAGTGGCTTGACACTTCGCATTTGTTCGCGAAATAGTGCTTTATCTTCATCAGACAAGGAATCATCAGTCATAGCTAAGGTCATTAGTAAATAAAAGCGGTACAGTACCAGGACTTGTACGAAAGACCAATGGCTTTAAATTATTTTTATTGCAAATCTATTGCCCGAGACATCTTTTGGCAGATAGAGTACAATTTTCTTTTTGTTAGGTAAATGCACTGCCTTCCCCTTGGAGTACTCATGACCAATTGTATTATCAAAGAAACGGACGAATTAGTTACTATCCTGGATTTTCTACGTTTTAGTTTATCTTGTGCTACAGAAGCACAATTATATTATGGTCATGGCACCGATAATGTTTGGGATGATATGCGTTCATTAATTTTACGTAGTTTATCCCTACCTTATGATGTGGATCCCGCTTTATTAAATGCCAGGCTTACTACCAATGAAAAAAAATATTTATGCCAGCAATTGGAAAAGCGAATTAATCAACGCGTTCCAGTTCCTTATTTAATTAAGGAGGCTTATTTTTGTGATTTACCTTTTTATGTCGATGAACGGGTCCTTATTCCGCGCTCTCCAATTGCTGAACTAATCCGCGAACAATTTTCACCTTGGATAGAGGAAGGGCAAGTAGGGCGTGTTTTAGATTTATGTACAGGCAGCGGCTGTATTGCTATTGCCTGTTGCTATGCGTTTCCAGAGGCCTTAGTTGATGCAGTTGATATATCTAGTGAAGCTTTAGCGGTTGCGGCAATTAATAAAGAACGCTTAGCTGTTGATGAGCAACTAACTTTAATCGAATCTGATTGCTTCGATGAGGTCCCCGCCCAACACTACGATATTATTGTCAGTAATCCTCCCTATGTGGGTAAAGAAGAAATGCAAACCTTACCGGATGAGTATCGTCATGAACCCGTTTTAGCTTTAGAAACCAGCAATAATGGTTTATCTATAGTGGAAAAAATTCTGAACACAGCTCACGCTTATTTAAGTGAACAGGGAATATTAGTGGTCGAGGTAGGTAATAGTGAAGAAGCCTTATGCGAAGCTTATCCTTCTGTTCCCTTTACCTGGTTGGAAATGAGCCATGGTGGACAAGGGATCTTTTTGCTTACTAAACAACAATTAGAAGAGTATTTTAACTAAGAGAGTGGACTATGTCGGGTAATACTTTTGGCCGCTTATTTACAGTCACAAGCTTTGGTGAAAGCCATGGACCCGCTATTGGCTGCATTGTCGATGGTTGTCCCCCCGGAATGGATTTAAACGAAGAATTGATCCAACCTTTTTTAGACAAGAGAAAACCTGGGCAATCTAAATACACTACCCAACGCCGCGAAGAGGACAAAGTGCAGATTTTATCGGGCGTTTTTGCTGGAAAAACGACAGGTACGCCCATTGCTTTATTAATTTACAATAGCGATCAGCGTTCTCGTGATTATGAGGAAATAAAAGAGTTATTTCGTCCCGGGCATGCGGATTTTACTTACCACCATAAATATGGCCATCGTGATTATAGGGGCGGGGGCCGTTCTTCGGCGCGCGAAACAGCGGCTCGGGTTGCTGCTGGTGCTATTGCTCGCCTTTATTTAAAAACGTATTTAAATGTAGATATCGTTGGTTACTTGCAGCAGATGGGGAAGGTGGTAGTCCAATATGAGGATGAGCAAGAAATTGCCAATAATCCATTTTTTTGTCCTAATAAGACCCAAATAAATGAGCTTGCTCAATACATCGATACCTTAAGACGGCAAGGAAACTCTGTGGGGGCGCGTATAAAGGTGAGTGCACGAGGGGTTCCCATCGGTTTAGGAGATCCCGTTTTTGATCGCTTAGATGCGGTGCTTGCTTATGCGATGATGTCTATTAATGCGGTTAAGGGCGTGGAGATTGGTGCCGGATTTGATTCAATTACCCAATTAGGTACTACGCATCGAGATGAAATGTCCTCCCAAGGTTTTTTAAGCAATAACGCAGGGGGTATTTTAGGTGGTATTTCTACCGGCCAAACAATTGAGGTAAGTATGGCCTTAAAGCCTACTTCGAGTATTATAAGTCCAGGACGAACTTTGAATACCAAGGGAGAGGAAACAACCGTTGTTACTAAAGGTCGGCACGACCCCTGTGTAGGAATTCGAGCCGTGCCCATTGCGGAGGCAATGATGGCTTTAGTATTAATGGATCATTTCTTGCGCCATAAAGCGCAATGTACATAAAACGATAGCAATGAGGTCATAATGAGCAGAGAATTAAATGTAGCCATAGTCGGTGTTACAGGGGCAGTAGGTGAAACTTTTTTAACGGTGTTAGAGGAAAAAGATTTCCCAGTTAAAACGCTGTATCCTTTAGCCAGTGCCCGCTCTGTTGGTAAAACAATCCGCTTTAAAAACCAAGAGCTTGATGTTTTAGATTTAGCTGAGTTTGATTTTAGCCAAGCTGACATTGCCTTATTTTCTGCTGGCGGCTCTGTATCCAAAGAATATGCACCTCAAGCCGTAGCTGCAGGCTGTATTGTCGTAGATAACACGTCCTGCTTTCGTTATGAAGAAGATATTCCCTTAATCGTGCCAGAAGTAAATGCCGAGCGCATTGTTGATTATGAAAAACGTGGAATCATTGCTAATCCTAATTGTTCTACCATCCAAATGGTTGTGGCCTTAAAACCTATTTATGATGCAGTAGGGATTAACCGTATTAACGTGGCCACCTATCAATCGGTCTCTGGAACTGGTAAAAAAGCAGTGACCGAATTAGTCACCCAAGTAGGTGATTTGCTAAACGGACGACCTGCTAAAAAAGAAGTATATCCTCAGCAAATTGCTTTTAATGCCTTACCACACATCGATCAGTTTGAGGATAATGGTTATACACGCGAAGAAATGAAAATGGTTTGGGAAACTCGTAAAATTTTAGAAGACCAAGATATTTTGGTTAATCCTACTGCAGTTCGTGTTCCCGTTCTTTATGGACATTCCGAAGCAATTCATCTTGAGCTTAAACAACCTCTAAGTGCTGCTGAAGCCCGAGCTTTGTTAGAAAAAGCACCTGGCGTGAAGGTCATTGATAATCCAGCAAAATTAAGTTATCCCACCGTACTTAGCCATGCCGTGGGCCATGATGATGTATTCGTCGGTCGTATCCGTCAAGACATCTCCCATCCTAATGGGCTTAATTTATGGGTGGTCGCTGATAATATCCGCAAAGGCGCGGCGACTAATGCGGTACAAATTGCCGAAATTTTACAAAAAGAGTATTTATAAACGAAAGTTATCCGCTGGGCTAAGGTATCATCTACTGACCCTCGGTTGCGAAGAGAACTTAGCTTTCGTCCCGAAAACCTTGTGCTGTAAGCTTTGGGACGGCGCTAAATTTTTCATCCTTGCACCTAGGTAGAACTTTTAAAACGCGGCTATTGATAATTAATATTTGTAAATTCAGCAACTAATCTGGTTATTAAAGGCTACAATTATTTATAGCAACCCTTGAAAAACCTATTAGAAAACACATCTATTGATTAAATAGTATAAGGTGAATACTTCTCCAATGAGTAAAAGAAAGAAAATATTCAGATCTACTAATAGCGATACAGAAACTGACACAGAGACCGGCACGGGTACCACTACGGATGAATCGGGTGGAAGAGGGGGTAGAAATCCCTTCAAACGCAATCGTGACAGTACAGCTATTGATATCGATATAGCGCATCCTTCTAAGCGAAGCCGAGGCAATAACTCTATTTTGATTGCTGAAACTAAAGCGATGGAGCGCAATAGACGTTTAATGGAACAACAAGGTGAGCGTAAATTAGCCTCGGTAAAGGCTAGGGATCATTCAAATGATGAGCATTTAGAGCAAAGCCCTGAAGGGGAATTGCAAAATAATATTTTGCAACATCCCGAGTTAGCTAGTCAGCGTTTTGATGGGGTGGACCCTAATTTAAATCCCGAACCGCCACTAAATACCGAAGCACGCAGGGAATACGATAATGAAAAAAGAGAGCAAGATAAGGAAAAGCAACTACGCCTAGGTAATATGCCTACCTACCGAACTGATCCAACTCCTCGTGGACCAGGAGGGTAAATGACGATCGCCAATGATATTATCAGTCGAAGAATGCCTGAGTTTGATGCATATCTGCGTGAGGGAAATTCTCTAGATGATATTGATGAGTACGGTTTTACCCCTTTAATTGAATGCGCTATCACTCGTCAACCCGATATTGCCGAGCAATTACTAAAGCGAGGCGTGGATGTCAATAAAGCCGATGTCACCGGACGTACACCTCTGCATTGGGCGGTAGACAATGATGATTTAGAGATGACTCGCTTATTGCTCAACCATGGTGCTAATGCGAATGCTTATACACGCAATGGACTGTCTGTTTTGGTTTATCCGGTTTTGCGTGGCCAGGATGCAATAAAACAAATCTTGTACAATCATGGGGCTAAATTAGATTTCGCGCAAGATTTTATCAACGGCAAACTCTTAGGGCATCGTTTTGAGCTGCAAGGTGATGTAGACATCGTTAATGCAAAAGGCGAGTTTATCGAACTGGATTATGAGGGGTTTATCCTGGAATTTACTGTAGCCGTTGTTAAAGACTCCCTTCGGCGTTTTATTTCAAGCTATACCGCCCGTCATTTGCGTGAGCAATTCCCTTTATTTCATACCATAATGGAAGCCTTTGCTGCCGCAGCTCAATTGTTACAATTCCAGCATGTGCCCCGACTGGATGAGCAAAATTTACGCGCAGTTCATCACCTTGTTGAGAATGCACCGATGTTAATTTTGCCTGCTGCTAGCCGGGGGCATGCTATGTGTTTTATCCGCTATAAACAGTTGTGGGCGAAGATCGATAGAGGTGAAAATAGCTTACAAGAAGGGAGCGTCAATATATATCGCATCACCCGCCCAGAAGAAATTACCCTGCAATTCATTCATGAATTTTTATACAGAAAGCAAACCAGACGATTTTATCATCAGATGATTAACCGCCAATTAGGGCTTGTGCCTATTGCTCAATTACCGATTAGCTCTCAAATTGCTGGCAATTGCTCATGGGCCAATGTTCAAGCAGTTATTCCAGTTGCCTATGTCATGCAGCAAATGGTCGAAGGACTTAATCCTAGTCCCGAAGAGGCTATGAACATCTACAATGAGTGGGTG
Organism: Legionella sp. km772; assembly: GCF_003989735.1. Classification (GTDB taxonomy): domain Bacteria; phylum Pseudomonadota; class Gammaproteobacteria; order Legionellales; family Legionellaceae; genus Legionella. The sequence continues at coordinate 8,413 of NZ_RZGQ01000082.1, forward strand.
GAGTGGGATAAAGACCGCGCTTTAGATGAGTGCATCCAACGATTTTATTTAGCAAGTCCTCAACGTAAAGCCAGTATCGTTGCCATGCTAGGTGGTGTTTTATTTCAAGCCTGTAATAGTGAAAACAATTTACATTTAGAACGGGCGGAAAAAATTCTTAACATTATGATTTTACCGGAATATTCTTATGTTTTACAGAGTTATTTAGAGGAGTACTGTGTAAAACGTCTCACCCCTAAAGGAAATAATTTACTTAAGTTGCTTGATGATTGTGGTATTAATCCAAATATTAATGTGAATCCCATTGCTACGGGTTTATAGCCCAAAATTTTTTGATCTTGAAAATCATTGTTCAACATTTATATATTAGGCGAGTCTTCTGCTCGCTCATCTTGTTCCGGATCGTTTAATGGAGCAGCAAACTGTTTCTTTAAGTTATCAAAACTTCGTGCTGCCGTTTTAGTAGGGTCTACCTTGCCATCGGTAAGCGCTGAATTTCTAAACCAGTGTCGGTGTTCAGCAAGTGCTATTCGTACTTGGTTACATTGCTCATTTTGCTCGTTTGAAAAAGCATGAATACGCTCAAGTAAGGGGACGTTGATTAGCGCTGCTTTTATTGAATTAATTTTGTTAATTACGGTGGAGTCAACCGGACCAAAGCCGAAGAAACTTTGTTTCATTGAATGGAGGCGCTCAATCTCTTTTTTTATGGCAATCATTTCTGCTGAATTAACTGCTCGCAAATATTTAGTTAGGCTTTTCTTTATTTCCGCTAATTTTTCGGGATCCGCTTTATATTGACTTAACTTAAAACTTTGCTCATCACAGTAATTTCTCAGAAGATGATCTTCAGAACTTACTTGCATGGTTCTAAGTTGCGCAATGAGGTCTTGGCATTCGCTAATATTTTTTGCCTCAGAGCCGGAATTAATAATGGGCTTATCCACTTGAAAGGCCTCATGCTTAGGAAAAGCTTGGCGGGCTTCTCTTAAAGAAACTACTCCTGAGGCGACTAGTTCTTTTAGCATCTCGATATCAACATCAAGAGGGATGCGGTTGATGCTTTTTTGTATATTGTCTTTTTGCAGAAGGGCTAAATAAACCCTGTTCTTAGCTTCTGCTGGTAGACGTTGGGCTTGTTCAATAATGAGGCTAATATCGCTTTGTTTTTTACCATCGAGGTACTTGATAAAATGTAACAAACGTTCTTCATTCCAATATTGTCTCGTGCAAACAGCGTTAGGATTTGGTGCTTGTAAGGGCTTCACGCCATCAGGCCCATTAAAAAATAGTTGGCATTCATCACGGACTTCATCAAGTTTTTCTAAGCTACATTTAGTATAAGGATAATAAGCGACGGGGCCCTCAAAGATGTTTTCAAAAAAAGTTTGCAACTGGAGGTCGTCACTAAAGCCCATGGCGCCGAAGTTATAATCGTAAATAATGTATTTATAAGGGCTTGGGTTTTTCATTTTAATAAAACCCATGGCATGTGAGACGTCTTTATCATGCCCAGGAACCCGGGCCCCAGAGAATCTTAGCCAACATACATCACCGTGTTTTTGAGAGTCTACTTCTTGGGTGACTAAGTCTTTAATGGTGCTCCATTTAGCAAATTCACCTTTCGTTGGGTCTGCGGTATAGCTTCCTAAATCTTTTGCAAGTTTAGTACTGGCTTTTCTGGTTTGATCTAATTGAAAATTAATCAAATCAGGTTGAGGGCAAATATTATTAAGTGTGGGGGTCTTACTATTAATTTGCTTAAGAAACATTTGCGTCTCTCCAAAGCAATTTCCAAGTGCCCCAGATATGTCGGTGTGTGGTGGGTGATCGAGGACATAATTAGCCGAATTATAAGGAAAGAAAAAATTTGGACCGGCGTTCTTAGCCATAATCTTATCCAGCAGATTGGTGGCCGCCATTTTATAAAAGCGTACTGCGGTATTATGATTATCCACTTTAGTTAGGTAGGCGCTGTCTTTTAGCCTAAGATTGCTATCTACTTTTCTTACTTCTTGCAGGGCTTTCTGGATGGATTGTTCACTAGGTATATGCTTTAAGCCATTACTAATGCATTGGGCTAAATCTTGACCTTGAGGTGTTAAGTCTTTGGCTTGTTGTAATTGCTGATTAATAGACTCTACCGTTCGGCGAAATAAGAGTAAGTTTTCCCAATAAAATCCTGTAGTTTGATGTAAATAGGCATTAAGATCCCCCCCTGCAATGGCTAAGTCTTGATAGCCATCGATGCTGGTTTTCATCAATTTTCTTAAATCTTTAAGCATTGATTTAAGAAGCTCATCTGAGGTGCCTGAATTGGTAAAACGAAGTTCAGGAAGAGCAGCTTTTCTTTTATTCAGCTCTACAATAAGTCGATTTAACTGTTCAATTTTGGGATCGCCACTTTCTAACTGCGCTAATTCCTCAGTTTTTTCTTTAATTTGAGCTGTAAAATAATGATGGTGTTGCGCAAAACTCAAAGCTCTTTTTATGTCCATCATTCCTTTAGGGATTTGTTTGGTAATATGTTCATGGGTGTTCAACCGGCGATGGAGAGTCATAATCCTTGCTTGAATATTAGCAAAACCCGGAATCTCGTTTGTTGTTTCACTAAATTGCTGTATCTGGAGTTTTAATGCATCTCGCTTTTGTTCAAGCTCGATTCTATTACTAGCGCTCAATTTATCCATTGCTTTAGCAGTAAGATCTTTTTTTAAGGCATTTTCGGTATCAATTAATTGTTTACGGGCGTTATTGATAGCTTTAATTTTTTCTAGGCTCTCTTTCACTTCGGGGTTTTCAGCTAAGACTTTGAAATTTTTGTCTAATAAATGTTTGGCGTCGTTGTGATAGATGCAATAGAGCGTTGCTTGCAGCAGGTATAATTTATCTAAATATTTTTCCAGAATTTCTTTTTTGTTATTTAATTGCTGTTCGGCGTAGGGGGAATAATAATCGGTATAACCCTGAGGGCCTGCTAAAAAAGCAGGATCATTTAAAGCGAGACGCTCTAGATCGTGTTCTATTAATCCTTCAATAATTTTTTTTGCTCGAAAAGGCGAGGTTGATGGCAAATTGTTGGCCACATAAGTTAAGGCGGTTTGAATATCAATTAATAAATCTTTAATCATGTTAGTTCAAGTTTACTATTTAATAAATATATTAGACCGTAAAATACCATAGTGCACATTTTATAGCTTACCTGCTTAATTATATCATTAATATTGATTGATGGCTATTATTTAAACAGTCCCTCTCGTCGCTATCATCGGTTCAGTAGATGGCAAGGAAAATTCCGTAGGTTTCAAGGTGGCTAGAATTTTTTGTACCTGGACACATTGTTCGCTATTGGCGTTGCTACATATATTTAGTCGCTCAGGCAGGGGTACTTTACATAATGCCGTTTCAAGCCGATTAATTTTAGCTATTGCTGGATCTACCCCTTTATGCCCCCCAAATAGGGTGGTCTTTTTACCATTAGCTAAATTGTCTAGGGCCAACTTAATCGCTTGCATTTCTGGGGAGTTTACCGCCTCATAGGTTTTTTTTAAGCCAGCCAGTAATACATTTACTTTCTCCGGTTTGTGTTGGCACTGTTCGAGCTCCCGACGTTTTAAACTGCAATAAGCGGTTATAAAAATATCTTTGGTACCAACTTGTGCTTTTAAAATAGCACTAAGCACCTGTTTTGCATCTTGTACGGGATCAAATTTTTCCTCTTCATCCACGTTCGCTTCAGCCATGCTGATGAGCTCTTTGGGTTGAGCTTGTTCATTTCGTTTTGCCAGATCCTGCATTAAGGCAATTAATTTATCTCCATTTAGCCTTTTGATGGATTGACTAGTTTCTTTACTAACGGGTAGGGATTGTTTTTTAAGTTCTTCTACTAATACGTCGCAGAGGTTTTTAACTAGTTTGGTGAGTTGTTGATCGGTGCTTGCAAGGGGATAATCTTTATTTTTTAAATACAGCTCCTTAAGCTGCTGCGCTCTTTCCGCATAATGTGCATGATTGCCGGTTACCTGTAAGGCAGTCATCTCAGCAAGTTGCTTGGAGCAGGCTATTGCTTTTGCTAATCCCTCTTGTTCAGGATATACAGCAAAGGCATCTTGGGCGCTGATTTGGCCTTTTTTCACTAAACGCTCCACAAGACCCTCAAAAGGCAATGCTTCGAGTGCCTTAGGCCTATGTTTATAGGCTTCTAAAACCAATTGTTCATTATTTGGGAAAGTGCTACATACCTCTTCGGCACTCGTTATATTGCTTTCAAGCAGCTTAATGACCATCGGGGCTTGCACGAAGCTAAGAGCCGCAGGTTTGTGTTGTACTGCAGCGCTAACTACCTTCTCATTAGTTGCAAATACCTGACAGGCTTTTTCGGCGCTTATAGCCTCTTTTTCAATTAATGTAAGCATTAAATCCACAGAAGCATTCGCTAAAACTTTGGGATTTTTATTAAATGCGGCAAGGATTACCGCCTCATTACTATTCAATGCTTTACTGCATGCTTCTAATTCTTTAGTTGTGAATTTATTCTCATTGATAAGTTCGACGATGAGCTTAGGATCAATCGCCGCGATTAGCGTAGTGGGATTTTTGGTGGCTTTGATTAAACTAAGTAATTGATTTTTAGTGGCATATTTTAAAAGCAAAGGATCTTTGCTTGCTTCATAAACCGCTTTAACTAAGTCCGCAGAGACAGTGCTGATACAACTAGGGTCTTTATTAAAGGCTGCCAGGAAAATAGTTTTATGATTAGGGACTAATTTAAGTGCTCGAGCAGGGGTAATTTGCTCCTGTTGAATGAGGCTAATAAGTTGCTCAACCACCCCTTTGGGTAATTCTGTTTTTTCGGTATAGGCAAAATCATGCGTACTTTTTGCAAGTTGTTCAATTAAGGCGAGCTTATTACTTTTAATAGCCATACTAAAGAGCTGGGTCTTATTGGCATTGGGATGTTCAATTAGCTTTTGATAAAGTGACTCTTGCTGGGGTTCGGGCAATTGTTGAATTTTATCAAGAGTGAATTTTAAATCATCTTGTGATTTACCCAGATGTTTTATAAATAACTCATGTTACGCACATAAACTTGTAGTTTGACTAAAAAGCATTAGAATTCCGCCCTTAATTTTAGGGAGGGAATTAAATGGATATGCTTGATCTTTATAGTGATTATTTGATT
>NZ_RZGQ01000083.1 GCF_003989735.1 Legionella sp. km772
AAATCAAATAATCACTATAAAGATCAAGCATATCCATTTAATTCCCTCCCTAAAATTAAGGGCGGAATTCTAATGCTTTTTAGTCAAACTACAAGTTTATGTGCGTAACATGAGTAATTAAAAAGAATTATTTTCGGCAACAGTATACTAAAGCGTTTGCTGTTTTTTATGTTTTTGCTTTTTTGATGGGAGCGACGTGGGGTTTAAGTTATTTCATCTTTCTTCCTTATTTTAATGGTATTACTGACTCATTATATATTTTAGTTTTGGGTGGATTAGCCGCCGGCTCCATTGCTTCTATGTCGATGTGCATGCCTGCCTATTATGCCTATGTCTTTCCGATGTTTTTACCGCTTATCCTCTACAACCTCTACCTCATGCAGGTCAATAATTTGATTTTGGCCCTGATGTATGCCTTATTTTTATTAATGGTTTTTCTGGTTGCTCAGTTTAATGCCCGATTGTTACTGATGACCTCTAAACTAAACAAAGAAAAAGATCAACTTATAGAGCAGCTTACCGAAACGAATTTAAAACTGAGCCGATCCATTGAGGAAGTCCGGACGATGTCCATTACAGACTCCTTAACCAATATATTTAATCGGCGTTATTTTGATATGATCCTTGGTAAGGAATTAAGCCGGGCCAAGCGCGGAAACTATGATATTAATTTAGTTTTTATTGATATCGATAATTTTAAATGGATTAATGATAATTTTGGCCATCCGAGCGGTGATGAGTTTTTAATCTATGTGGCGGACATTCTAAATAGTTTAATTCGCCGCGCGAGCGATATTATATTTCGTTTGGGGGGCGATGAGTTTGCCGTTATTCTGTCAATGCCCTCTAATGAGGTTGCTGTTTTTTGCTCCAGAATTCAAGCTGCTTTTGATAAAAATAATAAGTATAAAAATGTGACCTTGAGTATGGGGATAGTCGCCTTAAAGCCCTCTCATGTTACTGATTCACAGTCTATTATTAGTGCTGCTGATCACAGCCTTTATGAAGCAAAAAAATCAGGAAAGAATAAAATTATACTCAATTCGCTGGAATAAAGACGAAACCTTCCATGTAGGCCAGCTTATCTCGGGTTGTAAGGCTTAGCCAACCTACATTTGGGCTTTATTAATCTAGGTTAATTGTATAAGAGTAACTACCAAAACCATCATACTCAATACCTAAATAATTCATTCCATTACACGAAGCACTCACCGTTGGGTGGTTCATATAGGGACCATCTTGAATATCTAGAACACACCAGTTAGAGGGGTCATAGGCTACTGTCACATGAGCATAACCGGCGCGGCATTGAAAGCTGTCTCTAATAACAAAACTACGGGGGCCAACAAACTCAAGCATCACGTCCGATTCACTATAGCCACTAACCACATATATAGCGGGGTGAGCGCGATCACTTAAATGAAAATAATCTTTATATCCACACCATGATTCTGCATGTGCATTAATCATACTAAGGCTACCTAATGCAAGTAATAACAATTTTTTCATTGGGACTCTACCTTTTTTCTTATTATAGTTCGGGCGCATTATAAGTAACTATTGGGTATTAAACAATCATGGTTGTATAGGAAAAAGAGGAGCGAACCTGCTTATCGAGCAAAGCTAGACTTGCACCACTTTGTTCTTATTTAAGGTATTATGACGTTTTTATTATATAGGAGGACGCTATGCCTAATCTCTACGCGGTTATAGAAAATTTTAAAACTGGCTTTTGCTATTTAGACCCAAACACTAATCAGAGGAATTCGCGCTGGTATGAGTTTTGGATGAAGAGCTACTTAAAAGAAAAATGTACTCTAACCTTATTAACTCAGGAACTTGAAGAGGTTGCGCGTAGTACGAACCAACGTTTAGAGAGTTTAGCTCAAGCCCGCGGCGCAGATGATTTTTTGACTACCCAACAAGATTTTAAAAATATCATTGCCTATGCTATTAAACAAGCCCAGATTAAACGTTTTAAAAATGGCGAGCTTATCACCGATGCTAAAGCCCTTACAGATGGCTCATGCTATTCTAGTCGTACTATAGTTCCTAAAAATGCAGGCTATTTTGAACAAACTATTATTCAGGGTTTGGATGCTGTTGCAAAAGTATACCCCGAATTAAGGCTGTTAATGGCTAGCATGATTGCCACCATTAATGAGGCCAAGTCTAGTTCAGTCCTAGTTTTTGAAGCAAGCGCTCGTGGCCAAGGCAGATATAAACTTTTTTCAGATCGAGAAATGACGACGATGAAATCCAATTATCATCTTGGAAGTGAACGTGAAAAATATGCAGAGAATAATATAGCGAGTTTAAATTTTTAAGCGCTACCTTATTTTAGTGAGCTGCTACTTCAGAGTCTCCTCCCAATGTATGCCCCTTCCACTAGCAAACTTGAGCCTACCTGAGAGAAGATTCTTTGCCAAAGATGCTTAAGGCGGTGAAGACAGGGGCGGCACTGGGCTTTCGTCCCCCTGCAGGCTTGCTTGATCTTCCGGTGCAAGTTCCTCTTCTTTTTTCTTCACCGCAAACAAACCGAAACGTTTACTAAGATCTGAAATGGAGTGTTCTTCCTTAGTTGCCTTTTTTAAATCACGCAGATTGGCATCTTTTTCTGGTGTATAAATATGCAGTATTCGTAATAAAAACAAAATACAAGATTTAAAATAATCAAAGCTAAAGGCTTCTAGGGGTTTTTCTTCTAAGATAATTCGTGAAAAACTGGGATCTTTCTCAACCGTTTGGTGAATCCGTTTGATGCGTTCCTCGACACTTAAAAGTTCATTTTTAGAAATGGTGAGCAATTTATCAATTTCAGCAGATTTTTTCCTGATGGTCTTATCATTTTCATACACGGATGAGGAGGAAAGGCTAAAGTAATTGCTAAATTGAGCTAGAGCCACTTGTATCCGATCAAGCTTATAATATTGCGCAAAATTTTTGCGTTCGAAGTCTTCGATTTTTTCAATTAATAATGCTCTGATACTTTGATTAATATCCTCTTCTGATTTTGCTTTATGAATAATCCCAGCTTTGTAGCGTAATAAATCCGCTTCTAATTTCTCGGAATATTCTTTATGAACATACTGAAGCCCTGCACGGCGGTAAGCCAGTTCTTTACATTGTTTATCGAAAGACTCTGTCGTATACGCTAAGATAAAACGCTCATTAGCAATATCTTGCGCAGCGTTCAACTCGGTTAAATAAGTTATTTTTTCTTGAGCCGAACTTTCTTTCATTTTGTAGGTGTTTTTAAGCCCTAAATAATGAGCATGGCTAATTTTAACTAAGGCTCGAATGTCACTCAATTTATAATCATAGTCTTTTAAACCCGCATTAAGTTGGGCATCAAATTTTATATCCTCTTCACTTATTTTAGGATTGGGTGTGAAAGCTAACTGCCTATTTAAAGCAACAAGACGGGGGAGGGCTTCTTTATAAGCTGCTGCGATTTTTACCATGAGCTGATTTACTTTATCTTTATCAGGTGCAAAAAGGATGGATCCGGTTTCTGTATTGTATTCCTCAATGAGCGCATTAAGTTTAATAAGTTCAGCATAATTGGATTCTGTTTTCTCGAGGTGTGCTTTAGCATCATCCACTTTTTGTTGTGCTATTTGTTTGCGGATAGTAATTGGGGTCTTATCGCAAACAAAATCGAGGTGGGTTTTGGAGGGTAAATTAAGAGGATGTAATAAACCCTTATAATATTCCTCCAGCATTTTTTTCAAGGGTCCAGAGAAGGTGCCTGGAGCTAAACCTAACTGATCTTCCCATTGATCGGCCTCAAGCAGCATAGGGGTAAATATCTTAGTATTAAATTCACCGAGGTTACTGGTCGCCGTATCATGTACTGTACTGATAAACTCCTTAAGCTGGCCTTTAAACTCACGGAATAAACGCAACATATTGGGCGCTTGTAAAAACAGTTTAAAATAGGAGTCAGAACTATTAATGATGGCTTCAATCGATAGAGCGGCCTTTTTTGCACTTACATGCACTTTATCTAAGTCATCTTGGGTTAAAGTCGAGGCATTCCGTAAACTTCGAATATGTTTGGGTATGACATAAAAGGTATTTAGCGTGTACCAGAGCCCGTTGAATTTTACGTTTTTATCTAAGGGCGCAACATCGGCTGCCGCCTCTTGGTAGGGTTCAATATTTTCTTGAATAGTAGCCCAGAGATTTTGTGCTTTTTCTAATAACTCACCACTAATTAATTTTAAATGTTCATCTTGTGACAAGCTTTTTGATAGTTTTACTAACTCATTAATTTGGCTATAGGCTTTAATTAGGTATAGGACATAGATTGCTTTATGACTTTTATCATTAAGATTTTCTAATTCCCGAATAAGCTGCTCTGCATGATAAAGACCATTGTATATTTCTTTAATCGCTAAGACTTGTTTACTTTGGGCTTTTGCTAAATATTTATCTTGTAATTCGGGATAAGGGACTCCTGTTGCCGATTTTATTTTTAATTCTTCTTGCATTGCGGCATTAAACTTAGTGGTTAATTGCTGCAAGGATTGCCGGAACTCATAGACAAAATTGGAGTAATGGGTGTGCTTAATTAAATAATGAGCTCTATCTGCGTTCGCATCGTGGGCTAGGCTTGCTTTTTTATTTTCACTAGCCAATTTTTCTTGGGCTAAATTTGAATAAGCTTGGCTTTTTCTCCGCCAGGTTAAATCCATATCGGTAAAATAAACTTGAAAATGATCATTATATTTGGCGAAGATATCTAAAGAGGGTGCCTTATCCGTTGTTTTATCCTGGGCAAAGGAATGAACTAAATAACGGTCGAACTCTAAAGCCTCTTGTCTTCCGGCCTCTGGCATACCATTGATGAAATAGGATTGAAATAAATTATATAATTTTCGGCATTCAATTTTTACCTCAGGCTCTAAATGCTTTAAGGTAAATTTTGCACTCCCAAGGTCTGGATGTTTTTGGGCTTGCTCATTAAGTAACTTGATAAATTGTTCATAGGCTTTTTGCGCTATTTCAAGTTTGTCACGTTTATTTCGATACCACTGATGCAGGGTTAACGCCTGATTAGAGGTTAGTTGCTCTGGGTCAGCAACTAATTTTTTTCCTTGTTCTTTAGAGAATTTTAAAGAGGGGTTTAATTCCCCCGCGGCTCTCAAGGCTCGTGATTCATCAACAAAGAATACATTTTGCTCTTCACTAGCAAATTTATGTTTGGCTTGTTTTAAATAAAATTGAGTTTTCTTATTCCATCTTGATTCAGTGTCTTCAAAAAAAGTTTGGAAATGCTCATCTAATTTATTAAATTCTCCCAGAACGGGTGGCGCTAGAAGAGGGCTATCAATAGGGGTGGGATTTAAAAACTTATCAAAAGAAGTTGCGAGAGTCTGCATCTCTGCAGGCACTCCATCTAAAAAGTGGGTTCTAAACTCTTGGTATAAAGCGCGTAATTGTTTTTGATGCGGTTCATGGAGCTGATTGAAATTTAACACATGAGGCGGGATAGGATAATATTCCTGGATTTGCTCTGCCAGTAAATCAACAAATTGGTTATAGGCTTTCTGTGCTTTTTCCAGCCTCTGACTCTTGTCTTTATACCACTGGTATAATGCTAACGTTTGATCACCACTAAGCAGTTCAGGATTAACAATGGTTTTTAATGGTACCTCGCCCACTAATTTTATTCGTGGGTTATGTTCTCCGGCAATTCTTAACGCAATGGTTTCGTCAATGAAATAAGTTTCTTGCGTCCTTTCGGGTGGAAAATGCGGTGCAGGAATTTTTTCCAATTGTTCCGCCGTGATAACGCTTGTGGCATCGCTGTAAGGATAGAGGGTTAAATCGGTGGTTTTAAGCACAGACTCAATTAAGTTTTTATTTAAATCAATATGGAATTTTTGGGTATTGGTTTTTTTTGTGACTAATTTGTTGAACAACTCTTCTGTAGCTAAAACATAGCTCATGTGATCATCGGGTAAGGGGGTTGTCGAGCTAATCTTTCCTTTGAACCAATCCCAAGCACTGGCCAAATAGCCCTTGGCTGAGGTACCCTGCAAACTATGAATAATTAACTCATTAAAGTCAGCGTTAATCTGGCTCATATAGGGTTTAATAATTTTATAATCTTCGATCAATTGGGTTTTAATTTCTTGCGGGAGTTCGCTTAAAGCTAAATTTTTATATTGCTCACTCTTTAAGGTCGTATAAAAACGGGCGCCAGCTTCGTCAATTTTTTTAATTTTAAATAAGGCTTTATTGGCTGCATCAATACGTTGATAGGTTTTTTCTAAACGTAAAGAAACGAAACGCGAATCTTCAATAGTTAAGAGTTCTTCGCCGCGTGCTTCAAAATTAACTGGCTTTTTTGCATAATGAATTAAAGTATCATAGAGGGGTTTGACTTTCTCCATCAAGGGGGCGGATAAAGTACCCGGTTTTAGCATGCAATTCACTTCAATTTTATCGACCAAACCAAATAGTTGTGGGAAGACCTCGTATTTAAGCTGCGCTAAATTATCGCGAATCACATCTTGCGAGGATTCATTTAAATGGCCAATCTGCTCCAATGAGCTTTTAGATAAGGTAATGATATTACTAATAATATGGATGTATTTAAGTGCCTTAAAAGAAAGGAAAAAACGATTGCTGCTTTTGAGATTTTCTAAATCATTTAATAAGGCGAGTGCTGTATTTTGTAACTCCTCTACTTTAGCGTTATTAAGTCCTGGTTCCTGGGCAATGAGCTGCGAGGAATGTTGTTGAACATATTGGGTTACTTTATCGATATAGCTTGGTAAAGAGGCACTGAACTGAGTTAGAAAATTGTAATCGAGAGAACCGCTACTTGGTTGCATTTGCTCAAGGGCGGTTCCGGTAATCTCACCGGCTGCGTAACTGATGGGAAATTTTCTAATATTTTCTGCTAATAATTTAGTTTGCTCACTATTTTGCTCGACAAATTTCCCCAAGGTCGCAATGGCAGGGTAAATAAGTTGCAGCTCCTCTTGGAACATTTCCTGAACATCCACATCCAAATGAGTTAGCAAATAGCTGGCTTCGTAGGTATCATCAATGGTTTTTTGGTATAAATTATATAGTTCACTAGCATCCTTAATAATACCCTGCCTTAAATTAAGGTTTTCTAAATTGGTAAAACTATTATGGGCATAATATAAGGCGTTAAGCATCTTTTTGATTTGGGTGACATTTTCAGGTTCTGTCTCATAGCCTTTAAGGGGCATCTTGCCATAATAATCGGCCAATATTTTTTTAATTTTTTCGGCATTGGCAGGGGTAGGCTCAAGATCTTTTATTGCTGGGTCGATGGGGAGGTCGGCAAAATAAGACGCTACTTGGGGATTGAGCTTGGAGCTTCTTAACGCAGCAAAAACCTTAAGGTTGATTTGGTCAATAAGCGAGGAAATTTTATGTGTTTTAAAGGACTCTAATAACTCTATACCTTCTTCTAATTTTGTAAGCATAGCACTCCAGTAAAACATGGGTTTGACTAACTATAGTATAAAAGAAAATTATTAACTTAGCCTTAAGGCTACATTTTATACTTTTAATAGTCTTTTTGTTGCTTTATTGCTTCGTCTGATGGGAGAGGGCTTTTAAAGAAAGTTCTAAAGTAAAATGGGCTACTGCTTCAGGTTTCTCAGGGTAATTCGTATAGGCTATAATGGGGATAGGTTTATTAATACGTTCACCTGTTTTTTGGGTTTCTTCGATCATGGCTTTTACTAGTCCACCTGCCTCACAGACAAAGTATACATCCTGTTCGGGGCGGCGTAAAAATTGCGCTTGAAAGGATTTAAAGGCTAAAGATACCTTGCAGTCTGCTAAATCCGCGTGATATAAGCCATGAAAACCTCCTGCCAAATCAGCGCCTACGGCTAAGGCACCAAAATACATAGAGTTCAAATGGTTTTTTGTGCGTCGTTTTAGAGGGATGCGGATTACTATGGTTTGTTCATTTAAAGTAATAAGACGGGGGCGCACATAACCTATCATGGCGACTTTGAACTGACTGAAATGCCATAGAAAAAATTTGAATCTCAGTAAAGAGTTCATGTCTCATCCCTAACTTCTAAATAAGTGATAATTTTTTTAACCCCAGGTATTGCATTGACCCGCTTAATAATAAAAGCAATCGATTGGGCATTTTTTACTTGCCCCGATAAGGTTACCACACCATTAATCGTTTTCGCATTAATCCCTACTAAAGGAATCGATTCATCATCCAAAACTTTCGCCTTCAATACAGCGGTCTCGACGCGGGCTGTGATAAAGGTGTCAGTAAAAGAGGAGTTTGTTTTCTTTATCTCTAGATCATTCGCTTGAACTGCTCTAACCCCGGCCGTATTTTTAGCAATACGTAAGGCGTCTATAAAGGCTTGTTTATCTTTCACCTGCCCACTTAAATTAACTACGCCATCTTTGGTTTCAATGGCTATTTTTAAAGGGTTTAGCTTGTTTTCAGTATACTTAGCGGTAATTTTAGTTGTAATAACAGTATCACTGATATTTTGTTCTATCTCGGTAAGATTATTTGCTTGGACTGTATTAATAAAAAAAAGGAGCGTAAGAAGAGGGGTATAAATTAGTCTATGCATTAGGGTGTTTCTCCAAATAATTCCTAATCACCAATAGATGCTTGCGAGTAAGGCTGAATTATATTATTTTTTTACCTTTTTTAAAAGAAAAAACTGTCTTTTTTGGATAAAATAAAGACAGATTTGAGGCGAACAGGTCTAAAGACCCCAGCGTAACAGTTTTTTAAACGCAAAGAACCATTTGAAATCTAACTGGTTTTCTTCCTCCAGCACGGCTATACTTTGTTATTTTTTAATACAATTACAGAGTTTTATGCAAACAATAAGCATTCGGGGAGCAAGAACCCATAACCTTAAAAATTTAGACTTAGATCTTCCTCGCGATAAATTAATTGTAATAACCGGTTTATCAGGCTCAGGGAAATCCTCTTTAGCGTTCGATACCCTTTATGCGGAAGGTCAGCGTCGCTATGTCGAGTCCTTATCAGCCTATGCTCGTCAATTCTTATCCATGATGGAAAAGCCCGATGTTGATGCTATTGAAGGCTTATCTCCCGCGATCTCGATTGAGCAAAAGGCCACCTCGCATAATCCGCGGTCTACGGTGGGCACAATTACCGAAATTTATGATTACCTGCGTTTGCTCTATGCCCGGGTTGGAGAGCCGCGTTGCCCGACACATAAGGTGAGTTTACATGCTCAAACTGTGAGCCAAATGGTGGATCAAGTATTAAGCTTGCCTGAAGAATCCAAAGTAATGATCTTAGCGCCGATAATTCGAGAGCGCAAAGGTGAGCATGTGCAACTTTTACAGCAGTTACAAGCCCAAGGCTATGTCAGGGCGCGGATTGATGGCGAGTTATATGAATTAGACATGCCACCTAAATTAGGTTTACGAACAAAACATACTATTGAAGTGGTCATCGATCGCTTTAAAGTTCGCCCTGATATTGCACAGCGACTGAGCGAGTCCTTTGAAAACGCTTTGAATTTAGCGGACGGCATTGCCTTGGTAGTGTCCATGGAGCAGCAGTTTGATGATTTAGTTTTTTCTTCTAAATTTGCTTGCCCTGAATGTGGTTATAGTCTTAGTGAACTAGAGCCGCGATTGTTTTCTTTTAATAATCCAATGGGAGCCTGTTCTGCATGTGATGGTCTTGGTGTGGATCAATTTTTTGATCCTGAGCGCGTGGTTCATAATGAAACTTTGAGTCTTGCTGATGGTGCTGTGCGTGGCTGGGATAAGAAAACGAATTATTATTTTTCGATGCTAGAATCTTTAGCCAAGCATTATGGCTTTGATATTAATAGTGCTTTTTGTGATTTGGATGAGACCCATCGTCAGGCAATTCTTTTTGGAAGTGGCGAAGAAGTTATTGAGTTTAATTATCATCGGCCCCATGGTGGTTATATGGTAAAGCGCCATCCTTTTGAAGGTATTATCCCCAATATGCAAAGACGTTATCGAGAGTCTGACTCGGGAATGATTCGGGAAGAGTTAGCGAAGTATTTATCTGCCCGTCCTTGTCAATTGTGTCATGGTACTCGTTTACGAGAAGAGGCACGGCATGTCTTTATTGATAATAAAAACCTACCGGAAATTAGTGCCTATTCCATCGAAAAAGCCTATGAATTTTTTAAAAATTTACATTTGTCTGGTTATCGAGGCCAAATTGCGGAAAAAATTAATAAAGAAATTGTTGAGCGCCTCGGTTTTTTAGTGAACGTTGGCCTAGATTATCTCTCTTTAACCCGCAGTGCAGAAACCTTATCGGGCGGGGAGGCACAAAGAATACGGTTGGCGAGCCAAATTGGTTCTGGTTTAGTGGGCGTCATGTATATTTTAGATGAGCCCTCAATTGGTTTACATCAACGTGATAATGATCGCCTATTACGCACCTTAATTCATTTACGCGATCAAGGTAATACTGTCATTGTGGTGGAGCATGATGAAGATGCCATTCGCAATGCGGATTATGTATTAGACATTGGTCCTGGTGCCGGTGTTCATGGTGGGGAAATAGTGGCTAGTGGTACTCCTAAAGCAATCATGAAAAATCCCCGCTCATTAACTGGGCAATATTTATCTGGAAAACAGAGTATTGCCATTCCATCACAGCGTTTAAGCCCTAATCCTGAAAAAATGATTCATTTAAAAGGAGTGACTTGTAATAATTTACACGATATTACCGTAAGTATTCCTTTAGGCTTATTAACTTGTATCACTGGGGTTTCCGGCTCAGGGAAGTCAAGCCTTATTAATGATACCTTATACCCTTTAGCTGCTAATGCCTTAAATCGGGCAAGTTTATTGGTTCCGGGCTCCGCGCGAGAGATTTTAGGCCTAAGCTTATGCGATAAAGTAATTGATATCGATCAAAGCCCAATTGGACGCACCCCTCGCTCTAATCCTGCAACCTATACTGGTTTATTTACCGACATCCGTGATTTATTTTCCGGGACGCCGGAGGCCCGGGCCCGCGGTTATTTACCCGGTAGATTTAGTTTTAATGTCCGCGGTGGGCGCTGTGAGGCTTGTCAGGGCGACGGCTTAATTAAGGTGGAAATGCACTTTCTCCCTGATATTTATGTGGCTTGTGATGTATGTCAAGGCAAGCGTTACAATCGTGAAACTCTGGAGGTTCTTTATAAGGGTAAAAACATTCATGAAATTTTAGAGATGACTGTTGAGGAGGCTGCCAGCTTTTTTGCTGCAATCCCAAGCTTGGCCCGTAAGTGTCAAACCTTATTGGATGTGGGATTATCCTATATCAAATTAGGGCAGAGTGCTACAACGCTTTCGGGGGGGGAGGCCCAGCGCATTAAACTGGCTCGAGAGTTATCAAAACGCGATACTGGCAATACCTTATATATTCTTGATGAACCTACGACCGGTTTGCACTTCCATGATACGAAGCAATTGCTTGCCGTATTAGGACGTTTACGGGAAAAGGGCAATAGCATTGTGGTCATTGAACATAATCTAGATGTTATCAAAACCGCAGATTGGCTCATTGATTTAGGGCCAGAGGGCGGAAGTAAGGGCGGCAAAATAGTAGCGGAAGGAACTCCGGAGCAAGTAGCGCTGATTAAAGGCTCCTACACCGGTCAATTTTTAAAGCCTATTTTAGGATTATAATAAAACTTACTGCCTTGCTGTTTTTTTTCGCAGTTTCGAGCTATAAATTAGGTATGAAATTAACCGATAGGGATGAACATGCTAAGCTTCTTAGTAGTGGTGCTAATTATTGTTGCTTTGTTTTTTTTCTGGGCAATCAGCATTTACAACAGTTTAATCGCTTTAATTGAGGCGATTAACAATAATAAAAAACAAATCGATATTCAGTTGGATCGCCGTTTTAAAGTCTTTCAATCACTTATTGAAACCGTGAAACAATACATGGATTACGAGAAGACTACGCTCAAGGATGTTGTGGCTTTGCGTAATCAAGCCCAAGCCGCAAAAGCATCAGGAGATGAGGCAACGCGAATGGCTGCCGAAAACGGTATTTCGCAAATTGCCTCGGGCTTAAATGTGGTTTTTGAAAATTATCCCGACTTAAAAGCGAATCAGAATGTTGCCCAGCTCCAAGAAGAAATTGTTAATACCGAAAATAAACTTGCTTATGCGAAACAAGCTTATAATGATGGGATTGAACGTTATAATGCGAAGAAAAAATCATTCTTTGAGGCGATGGTGGTCTCCTTCTTTGCCGCAGCTTTGGATAAAGAATTTATTTACTGGGGCTTAGCAGAGGAACAAATTCAACAAAAAGAAGATTACACAGTAAAATTCTGAGAATAAAACTATGAGTATTACTGATTATCATGGTGCTGTTGCTGATTGGCGCGGTCAATTAAGATTAAATGAGCGCAAAACCAAAGGGGTTATCGCGCTCTTTTTTTTAATGTTCATTGCCCTGGGTCTTTTTGCCGATACCTTTATGGTTTACTCTCTTTACCCTAACGTGCCGATTAAAGATATTTTGTTCGCCTTACTTAGTTTTCGGCAAATGCCTTATGCCAGTTTATTAATGTTTGGTATTGCGGCCATTTCGCTTTGTGTTACCTATGCTTGCTATGATCGGCTTATGTTATTAGGAACAGAATATTATGAGGTGACTCCGGAAACTGCGCGCAGCTTGCAAGAAAAGCAACTGTATAATGTGGTTGAAGAAATGAAAGTTGCTGCTGGTCTGCAGTATATGCCTAAAGTATTTATTATTGAAGCCAACTACATGAATGCTTTTGCTAGTGGTTATAGTGAAAAGTCTGCCATGGTCGCCATTACCCGAGGCTTGATGGAAAAGCTCGATCGGGCAGAAATGCAAGCAGTGATGGCGCATGAATTAAGTCACATTCGCCACCACGATATAAAATTAACCTTAACGGTAGCGGTGTTGAGTAATATTTTACTCATGGTCATCGATATTCTTTTTTACTCCACCCTCTACAAGCGTAATAATAAACGAGACGACAATAAATTTTTCATGATCATCGTCTTACTGCGTTTTTTGCTGCCTTTAATTACGGTGTTTTTAACCTTATTTTTGAGTAGAACCCGAGAATTCATGGCTGATGCTGGCTGCGTGGAGTTAATGCGGGATAATGAACCGATGGCGCGTGCCTTGCTTAAAATATCGACTGATCATCAAGAACATGCCCAGGAGTATGCACAGGAATATGGCGACACTCCTCATGAGCAGGTCCGCCAAGCCTCCTATCTTTTTGATCCTAAAGATCTCGACCCAGTTAAATCTTTAACCAGTGCTTTTTCTACCCATCCATCGCTAGAAGAGCGTCTAGCTGCCATTGGTTTTAAACGAAAATAATCGCTTTCTAGCGATACTCAATTATTATCTCATGTTACGCACATAAACTTGTAGTTTGACTAAAAAGCATTAGAATTCCGCCCTTAATTTTAGGGAGGGAATTAAATGGATATGCTTGATCTTTATAGTGATTATTTGATTTTCCAAAA
>NZ_RZGQ01000084.1 GCF_003989735.1 Legionella sp. km772
TAAAAACTCATTTAAATCACTTTGCTATTAAGTACAAATTGATTCTTAGAGCGAACCAGATTGCTTGGCAGGAGCTTAAAAATATGGCAGCTTAAAATTGACCGTGCGTAACATGAGTTATAAAGCAAAATCCATACCAAAGGCTAATTAATTAGAGTTAAATTCTTAGGAAATAGCTAAGACCTTTAATTTTTTTTATAAATCAGCTCGAAGTCCTATCAAATTCACAATTATTTTCGCGTTTTATCTACAATAGAATCATGAAAATTTTACAAATCTAAGCTATGATTACCATTTTGATCAGTGGAGTATTTTATGAAAGTAGGTCATGATAGCCTATCAACAAAAAGTCAATTAAATGTTGATGGAAAAACATATCATTATTACAGTTTAAAAAAAGCAGAAGAACAACATTTTAAAGGTATTAGCCGTCTACCCTACTCTTTAAAAGTACTCTTCGAAAATTTATTACGTTTTGAAGATAATAGCTCCGTCAATGTCAATGACATTAAAGCGATTGCGGAATGGTTAAACACTAAAACATCCCAGCATGAGATTGCCTATCGCCCCGCACGTGTATTGATGCAAGACTTTACTGGCGTTCCTGCTGTGGTCGATTTAGCTGCTATGCGCGCCGCAATTGTCCAAATGGGTGGCAATGTGGAAAAAATATCTCCCTTATCACCAGTTGATTTGGTTATCGATCATTCTGTAATGGTGGACAAGTTCGGTACAAAAGATGCCTTAGCTGTTAATACAGAAATTGAAATGGAACGTAATAATGAGCGCTATGAGTTTTTACGCTGGGGACAAAAGGCATTTTCTAACTTTCAAGTTGTTCCACCTGGAACAGGAATTTGTCATCAAGTAAATTTAGAGTATTTAGCTAAAACAGTATGGTCAAGCGAGTGCGACGGACAACTCTATGCCTATCCAGATACCCTAGTAGGCACCGATTCCCATACCACCATGGTAAATGGCCTTGGTGTTTTAGGTTGGGGTGTAGGTGGTATTGAAGCTGAGGCTGCTATGCTCGGTCAACCAGTGTCAATGCTGATTCCTGAAGTTATTGGCTTTAAGCTTACGGGAAAGATGCAAGAAGGGATTACAGCCACGGACTTGGTTCTAACCGTTACTCAAATGCTGCGTAAAAAAGGTGTTGTAGGTAAATTTGTCGAGTTTTATGGTCCTGGACTTAAGGACTTACCTTTAGCTGATAGAGCTACTATCTCGAACATGGCTCCTGAATACGGCGCTACCTGTGGTTTCTTCCCCGTAGATAAAGAAACCATAAAATACCTCGAATTGACTGGCCGTGATAATCACACCATTGAACTTGTAGAAGCCTATGCTAAAGCCCAAGGCATGTGGTATGAAAAAGACAGTGAAGATCCAGTGTTTACAGATACTTTAGAACTGGACTTATCAACAGTTGAACCTTCATTAGCTGGACCAAAACGCCCACAAGATAAAGTTAATTTAAGTACACTTCCTGTTGAGTTCGATAATTTCTTAAAAGAAACTGGTAAACTAGATGAAAAAAACACTCATTATTCTGTTAAAGATCATGAGTTCCAAATGCAGCATGGAAATGTGGTTATTGCAGCTATCACTAGTTGTACAAATACCTCAAATCCGAGTGTGTTAATGGCTGCGGGTCTAGTAGCTAAAAAAGCGATTGAAAAAGGCCTACAACGCAAACCTTGGGTTAAATCTTCTTTAGCCCCTGGCTCCAAAGTAGTTACTGATTATCTCCACCATGCGGGATTGCAACCTTATTTAGATCAATTAGGATTTAATTTAGTAGGCTATGGTTGCACTACTTGTATTGGTAACTCTGGCCCCTTACCTGATGCAATCGCTCATTCTATTAATGAGAATGATCTCGTAGTTTCTGCAGTTTTATCAGGAAACAGAAATTTTGAGGGTCGTGTTCATCCTCAAGTACGCGCAAACTGGCTCGCTTCACCTCCTTTAGTTGTTGCCTACGCCCTATGTGGTACGACTACCAAAGATTTAAGTAAAGAGCCTTTGGGTCAAGATAGTCAAGGCAATGAAGTTTACTTAAAAGATATTTGGCCGACTAATGCTGAAGTAGCAGCTGAAGTAGCTAAAGTAACTGGCGGAATGTTCCGCAAAGAGTATGCTGAAGTCTTTCAAGGGGATGAGCATTGGCAATCCATTAAAACAAGTACTGGAAAAACCTATGAATGGAATAGGGATTCAACCTACATTCAACATCCTCCATTCTTTGAAAACTTAAAAGCCACACCAGAACCGATCAAACCCATTAAGCAGGCCTATATCCTTGCCTTATTTGGTGATTCAATTACTACGGATCATATTTCTCCTGCTGGCTCAATTAAAGCAAGCTCCCCTGCCGGTTTGTATTTAAAATCTAAAGGAGTAGATGAGAAAGACTTTAACTCTTATGGTTCAAGACGTGGTAATCATGAAGTAATGATGCGTGGTACCTTTGCCAATATTCGAATCCGAAATGAAATGACTCCTGGACAAGAAGGTGGTATTACACGTTTTGTACCCACAGGTGAAGTCATGCCCATTTATGATGCTGCAATGAAATATCAAGCCGAAAAGCAAGATTTAGTTGTTATTGCAGGGAAGGAATACGGCACAGGCTCATCGAGAGACTGGGCAGCAAAAGGGACTAATCTATTAGGTGTTAAAGCGGTAATTACTGAAAGTTTTGAACGTATTCATCGCTCTAATTTAATTGGCATGGGTGTTCTTCCTCTACAATTTTGTGATGGAATGACACGCAAAACCCTAAATTTAGACGGCAGTGAACGCATAAGCATTGATGTTTCAGAGACTTTAAAGCCAGGCACTATGCTCAATGTAACGATTGAACGCAGCAATGGCTCGAAAGAGGATATTAAAGCGTTATGCCGTATTGATACAGCTGACGAGTTGGAATATTACAAAAACGGCGGTATTTTACAGTATGTATTACGCAACTTATGTGCCTAATATAATCAATCAGCCCAATAACTTGGGCTGATTTTTTCCTCCCTCATACTCCCCCAAATCCCTTTATTCAATATTGATTTTATCTAGGGATAATGCTAGATTTTGCGACCTAGCTATTGATGATATATCCAGGTGCATGGACAATTTTTTTGCCAAATATACCGGCGATTATAATCTTAGATTTTTTATTTCTCTATTAAGGGTTGCACCTCGATGAATCCAGCCAAAAAAGTGTTAAGTGTATTTTCTTTAGTAATGATTAATGTCATTGCAGTCGATAGTTTAAGGACTTTACCCATTAGTGCTAAATTAGGCGCATCTTTAATATCCTATTATTTGTTAGCCGCATTAGCCTTTTTCATTCCTGTAGCGCTCGTCGCTGCCGAATTAGCAACAGCTTTTCCTAATACGGGTGGTATTTACATCTGGGTCCGAGAAGGTTTTGGGAAAAAAGCAGGCTTTATTACTATATGGCTACAATGGATATATAATGTCGTATGGTATCCTACTATACTTGCCTTTATCGCTGCCACCATCGCTTATCTTTTTGAACCCAATCTCGCTAATAATAAATCTTATCTATTAATTACAGTATTAGGATTATTTTGGCTATTTACCCTTTTAAACTGTTTTGGAATGAAAGTATCCAGCATTGTCAGTACTATTGGTGCGTTATTAGGTACCATCCTACCGATGTTGGTTATAATCTTTTTAGCCTTAGTTTGGCTTTTACAAGGCAAGCCCAGTGCAGTTGATTTTCATCAATGGCTCCCTGATTTTAGCTCATTAAGCAATTTATCGTTATTTTCAGTAGTTCTTTTTGGTTTAATTGGCGTAGAGATGTCTGCTGTGCATGCTGAAGAAGTGCGAAATCCCCAGCGTGACTATCCAAGGGCCCTGCTTTACTCCACTGTTTTAATCATATCTACTCTATCATTAGGCTCTTTAGCTATAGTAACTGTAGTTCCTGGGCAATCCTTAAGTGTTGTTTCTGGGCTTATTGATGCTTATGCAATATTTTTCAAGGCTTATAATATTCCCGAAATGACCACCCTAATTGCTATACTTATTATTTTAGGTGGAGTAAGTGGAGTTTCTGCTTGGATTATTGGCCCTACTAAGGGTCTGTTAGTATCAGCCCAAGATGGCTCATTACCTACATTTTTTACCCGGACCAATAAACATGGAGCACCTGTAACTATTTTAATAACTCAAGCTATTATAGTAACTATTTTAAGCTCTATTTTTATTCTTTTTGATTCAATTAATGCAGCTTATTGGTTATTAAGTGATTTATGTGCCCAAATGGCTTTGATGGTTTATGTGATCATGTTTGCCGCAGCAATAAAACTACGCTATACCCATCCTAATCAAGTACGCACCTATAAGATTCCGGGAGGCAACAAAGTCATGTGGTTGGTGTGCGGTTTAGGAATTTTATGTTGTCTAGCAGCCATGTTGGTAGGCTTTATTCCACCCAATCAAATTCCTATTAACGATGTCTTTTTGTTTGAAACCTTTTTAATTGGTGGTTTAGCTTTATTCGTGCTGGTGCCTTGGTATTTTGCTAAAAAGCATTTAATAAATTAATAAAAATAAATGAGCTGTTAATTAATTTACTGTTATTGCAGTTTTATAAAAGAAAAATATCGCTTCAATAGATCTCGTTGATTCCAACGAGATCTATTGAAGCCAGCATCCTTGCCTCAAAACGAGTTAAACTTACATTTCTTCCGGGAGTGACATTAAACTAGCATTACCTCCTGCCGCCGTAGTGTCTACCGTATAAGTGCGTTCATGACATAATCTGATTAAATAATTAGGTCCGCCCGCTTTTGGTCCAGTTCCAGATAAACCTTCCCCGCCAAAGGGTTGTAAACCTACCACAGCACCAATCATATTACGATTTACATAGCAGTTACCTGCATGGGTGCGCTCTCGAATATATTCTACTGTGCTATTTATTCGACTATGAATACCGAGAGTAAGACCATAACCAGTGGCGTTAATATCATTAATCACTTTATCAAGATCTTTACGTTTGAAAGGAATGAGGTGCAATACCGGACCAAATACTTCCCGTTTCAAAGAAGAAATAGAATCAATAGCAATCGCTGTTGGCGGCATAAAGTGACCCGCAGCTTGCTCGTCACTTAAAGCACATTGATAAATAATTTCATACTGCTTTTTCATTTCATCAACATGGTCTTTCAGAACAGACAAAGCCTCTTTATCAATCACAGGTCCCACGTCCGTTGTTAACCATTGAGGATCCCCAATTACCAGCTCCTCCATTGCACCTTTCAGAAGATGGATCATTCTGGGATATACCTCTTCCTGGACAAATAAAACACGTAAAGCAGAACAACGTTGCCCTGCGCTACCGAAAGAAGATATTAACGCGTCGGCAGTAACCTGTTCTAATAATGCGGAAGAATCAACAATCATGGCATTTTGTCCACCGGTTTCTGCTATAAGTGGAATAATTTCACCACCCCGAGTGGCTAAGGTTTTATTGATTAAATTAGCTGTGTCAGTTGAACCAGTAAATAAGACAGCCTTAATTCGCTTATCGGCTACTAAAGCTGCTCCAATGGTCTCGCCACGCCCTGGGAGTAATTGTATTGCACCGGTTGGAATACCTGCCTGATGCATTAATTTAACCGCTAGGGCCGCAATTAAAGGGGTTTGCTCCGCTGGTTTAGCAATTACGCAATTACCAGTAACTAAGCTAGCAATGACTTGTCCGGTGAAAATTGCAAGTGGAAAGTTCCACGGGCTAATACATAAAACAGTCCCGCGCGGATGTAAACTTAATTCATTCAATTCGCCTGTATAACCGTGTAAGTGAGTAGGACTGCCCATTAATTGTTCGGCTCTTAGTGCATAATAACGACAAAAATCTACGGCTTCACGAATCTCTGCAATCCCATCACCCCAGGTTTTACCAGCCTCTAAACAGGCTAAAGCCAATAATTCCGTACTATGCGCTTGTAATAAGTCTGCAAAACGGCGTGCTGCATCTGCGCGTTTTTCAACAGCAGTGGTACTCCAACTGGCAAACGTGGACTCAGCAGTAGACAAGGCTTTTTCAACATCCTCGATGCTGGCCTCTTGTACAGTGCCAATTTTTAATGCTGTATTTTGCGGAGAAGTTACAGAATTTTTCTCATCACATTGCAAAATACCATTAATAATCGGACCTGCTTTCCAGAATAGATCGAGCTTATTTAATTCGTCTTGCAATACCGCCCGATGCTCCCGATTGCTAAAATCAATACCTTTAGAGTTTTTACGTTTTGGTGCAAAAATATCTTCCGGTAAAGGAATATTTTTATTCATTTTATTAAAAAGACTTTTCGCTTTTGCAACAGGATCTTCAACCAAATCACTTATGGGCGCTTTATCATCAACGATACGATTTACAAAGGATGAATTGGCGCCATTTTCTAATAAACGACGAACTAAGTAAGGGAGCAAATCCTCATGACTTCCCACAGGAGCATAAATACGACAGGGAATACCATAAGTTTCTTTAGGTACTACTTGCTCATATAATTCATTCCCCATTCCATGCAAACATTGAAACTCAAAATCACGGTAATCGCCAACCAAATTAAGCACCATAGCGACAGAGTACGCATTATGTGTTGCAAACTGCGGGTAAATTGCATCAGTCATGGTTAAAAGCTTCTTGGCACAAGCTTGAAAAGATACGTCTGTAAAGACTTTTCGGGTAAATACAGGGTATTCAGCTAAACCTTGCATTTGGGATTTTTTAATTTCACTGTCCCAATACGCTCCTTTAATCAAACGAACCATCATTCTGCGTTGTTTGCTACGGGCTAAGGCTGCGACCCAATCTAATACATAAAATGCGCGTTTTTGGTAAGATTGAACAGCCAAACCAAAACCGTTCCAACCATTTAAGCTATCATCAATGAATACCTTTTCCATGACATCCATAGATAAGTCAAGACGCTCAGACTCCTCTGCATCAATAGTTAAACCGATACCATAATCTCTTGCTAAGCGCGCTAAAGCTAAGAGTTTAGCAGGCAACTCAGCCATAACCCGCTCATATTGTGATTCATTGTAGCGAGGATGTAAGGCTGAAAGTTTTATTGATATTCCTGCCCTTTTGTAGAGATCAGCGCTTTTATCAGCATTTTGGCCAATAGACTCAATGGCCATCTTATAAGCATTGAAATAACGTTCGGCATCTACCGAGGTTAGAGCAGCCTCACCTAACATATCATATGAATAGCGATAACCTAGCTCCTCTTTCTTCTTTGCACGAGCAATAGCTTCATTGATAGTTCGCCCCATAACGAATTGCTTACTCATAATCCGCATTGCCTGATCAACGGCAGTGCGCACTACAGCCTCACTACTGCGACTTACTAGTTTCATCAAGGATTTTGTTAGTGTGTTTTCTGCTTTTTCAGGGGTTAGTACTTTCCCAGTGAGCATAAGGGCCCAAGTTGCAGCGTTCACAAAGAATGATTCGCTTTGACCTCGATGTGACTTCCAATCGCCACCCGCTAATTTATCTTTAATTAAATTATCAATGGTTTCATTATCGGGCACCCGTAATAAGGCCTCAGCTAAACACATCAAGGCAATACCTTCCTCGCTAGATAAAGCATATTCAGTCAAAAAGGAGTCAATTCCCGTACTTTTTTTCCGCCCTGAACGAACAGCTTCCACTAAGCGCGTAGCATTAGTTCTAATTGCTTCTAATTGCATTTGGTTTAAGGCAGCCTTTTCACATAATTCGGTGATTAAAGAAAGCTCATCCACCCGGTATGCTTGATTAATAGAACCGCGTAAACCTTCCGGTATATTAATTAACTTCTTTTCAAGCATGGTATTCTCCGAATCAAAAAAATAATTAATCAACGATAATAGTGTAGAACGCGATTAAAATAAATGTATAGGTAACATTTTACACAATTAAAGGCCTTTATTTTGCTAAAAACCCCTTAAATCAATGTATAAATTATGAACATTTATAGAACTAAATTAGTCTAAATAGATTAATTTAAATCCTATTTGAGCAAACAACAATCCAACAAAAAGGAACAATACAATCCAAATAGGCGCATTTATAATCAATTATTTTGTGCGCAAAAAAATAAACCATTGAATTGATTAATATTTTTCCCTTATGGACAAGGTTGAATCTTTTAAATTTACAAATACCTCATTTGTTAATATAATCACCATTTTTTTGATACGCCAATAACGGTGAATTAACAAGAAGAAAGGAGCAGTATGAATACTTTATTTACTTTAATCTCAACCGTGATATTAACCAGTAACATCACTTCAAGCGCGCCTAGCTTTGCTAAGCCAGGAAGTGAGTTAAGTACTCAAGTACAACACTTAAGCAGAAAAGCCCCTCAGCTAAACAAAAATGTGCTTAAGCTCGCGTTAACTGCGTATAATAATGCAGACAAAGAAGGCGCAGTAAAAAAACCAGTACTTACTGTAATCGATTATTCTTTACCTTCTAACAAGCAACGCATGTGGGTTTTCGACGTTCGTAATGAGCGTCTATTATATAACACCTATGTTGCCCATGGCAAAAACTCCGGTGAAGTAGCACGTCATTTCTCCAATAGAGAATCCAGCAAGCAATCTAGCTTAGGTACTTACATTACTAAAGGAACCTACATTGGACATAAAGGCTATTCTTTAAACCTTCAAGGATTAGACCATGGTTTCAATGACAATGCTTATAATCGACGTGTGGTAATGCACGGTGCATGGTATGTTGAGCCTGACTTCATCAGAAAAACAGGCCGAGCTGGCCTCTCCTGGGGATGCCCAGCTATTGCGCAAACTTTAGCCAAACCTGTTATTAATACTATTAAAAACGGTACGGTAATTTTTGCTTACTTCCCAGATAAAAACTTCCTAAAGAAATCAGACTACTTAGTAGCCTAATCATTTGAGTTATAAGTTTGCCCAATAATCGAAGACGTAAAGTATTATTGGGTAAATCATCGCTAAGCCTTCCCCCCCTCTTTTATTAATTTGATTCAATAAGTACCATTGATCCTACCTGCACAAGAAGTTACTACACGCCCTCCAATCTCTATTAATATGCAGATTTTAATATCCAACATTCCAGTATCTATACTAGTCACCATAATAATTTTTGCTAATACTTACAGGAAACTGAGGAAGGTTAAGGAAGAATATTCATTAAGCAGGAACGTTTTCATGCTGTGATGAAATGAGGTATTTTACTAAGAATACAGAAAGTTTATTGGGGCAAGCTATATTTAGATGTCCTTTCTTGGTAAGCCCTACCTTGGCTCAAGCTAGTTGAACCAAGGTTTGAGTTTTTAAAGCTCATCTTCTACTGTTTTGCTGGGTGAGATTCTTTAAGAATAAAAGTAGCTATTACTAGACTAGCAAAGAAGCAAAGTGGCATAACTAATAACGCCTTTTGATAGCTAGCAAGGCTATAAATATGCACGCCATCAACTAAGCGCCAGGAGTTACTATGCTGTAAAATGTAGCCCACTAAAGGTTGAAATAAGGCTCCACCAATGAGCACAGAAAGATTATTAAAACCCGAGGCAGTTCCTACTAACTCAGAAGGATTATTTTCTTTAACTACAGCGAAACTCACTGTCTGTCCTCCCGCACCCAAACCTAAAACAAAACAAACAATATAAGCATTGCTTAGACTTAAGGACGGTAAATACAACAATACTAAAGTTGCACATAAACCTAAAAGAGCACTAATAATTAATGCGATGCGACGACTTTCTAATTTATCGCTCAACCAGCCTAGAACTGGACTTCCAACCCCAATCCCTAACCAAATCATGCTGCATAAGCCCGAAGCTAAAAATACAGAGATTTGATATTTCTCTTGTAGGTAAGGAACACCCCACAAAGCAGCAAAGACGGCAATAGGAGTCCAAATAGAAAAAGCATAAGCACCAATTATCCAGGTGTATCCATGCTTACAGACGGCGACTAAGCGCTTCCATTCATCACGAAGATAATGATTAGGTATAGTTTGATTTTGTTGATGCGGATAATCACGGATAAAAATCCAAAAACATATTGCCAGCATCAAACCAACACCCGCTAGTATAAAACTAGCAGCTCGCCACCCTACTACATTTATTAAAGAAGCTAAAGGCATTTCACCAAACATCGCCCCTACGGAACTCATTAATTGAGCAATTCCCGCTAAAATAGCGAAATAGTAAGGAGGAAACCATCGTGATATAAGTACTAATACCCCTATAAAGGAGAAGGCAGAGCCAATTCCGATTAAGAAACGACCAATTGATGCAGTTAATACACTGTCAGTAGAGGCAAAAAAAGCGGAGCCCAATGCACATAAAATAATAGCGAAGGTCATTAGTTTGCGTGGGCCATAACGATCATATAAAACGCCAGCAGGCAATTGGGCCGGAGCGTAAGCGTAGAAATAAAAGGCGGAAATGAAACTAAAGCCTTCACCGGTTACGCCAAAAGTGCGCATCATCGATTCCGCCATGACGCTAGGTGCAACTTGAAGAATAAATTCATACAGATAAAATGATGCTGCTAAAAAAAAGATAAAATAAGACATGCGTAAATTATGGTTCGGTTTGTCTATTGTTGCATTCATATAATGTGCGTTCAATTTATAATCACTCCGTGTTGAATCGCTCATTAAAGCTTATGCCGATTCTCTTTGTCAATAAACTTTTTTAAAGAATTGGATAATTATTTCTTATTCCTTCATCCAAGGACAAATCTTACTTGGTAGTTGGATAAATTGCACCCAGAATCGCTTTGTTCTTCGAGCCAGTAATAGCACGGAGATCCACTGCAATAGAGTTTATTGTTTGAGAGGCTAACCAAGCAAACATCATTGCCTCTAAGTAATCAGGATTAACCCCTAAATCCATAACAGTACGTATTTCAATCTGAGGAAGCAGGTGTATTAAACGATTAATTAACTGTGAGTTATGAGCCCCACCACCACATAAATAGAGTTTTTTTACGTTCTGATCTTCTTCTGTAATGCTTCGCGCAATGCCCAATGCGGTTAATTCTAATAAGGTAGCTTGAACATCAATCACTGGATATTCTTGTTTAAGATATTGCTTTAACCAGCTTAAAGAAAAATATTCTTTTCCGATGCTCTTCGGTGCTGCTTGAGTAAAAAAGGGATCTGATAGTAAGTTTTCTAATAATGGGGCAATAAGCTTACCTTGAGCAGCCCACCGTCCATCAGCATCATATTCTTTATTTTGATGCAGCTCTATCCATGCATCCATTAAACAATTGCCTGGTCCTACATCCCACCCCTTGGTTTTCTGACCAGGATTCAGAAAACTGGCATTAGCGATACCACCTACATTTACAATTACTGCATGCTCATCATATTGAGCAAATAATTCTTGATGATATAGAGGTGCGAAAGGTGCGCCTTGACCACCGTTGACAAGATCGCGAGTACGAAAATCAGCCACTACATCAATGCCCGTTAAAGAAGAAATAGTATGAGGACAGCCTAATTGCAAGGTATAGGGAACATCGGTTTTGGTATCATGGCTTACTGTTTGCCCGTGACTGCCAATTGCCCTTATGGCTGACGCTGAATACCCCGTTTCATCCAAAATTTGATTCACTGCACTGGCAAAATCTATTCCAATTAAACGATTTAGTCGACCTAAATTGCTTAAGCTTGTATGTTGCGTGTGTACTAACTCCAGCAGTAATTTTTTTGTTCCTTCAGAGTATTTTTGAGTAAGACCATGAATCAATTTATTAGAAGGAAGTTGAATTAATGCTGTATCAATGCCATCCATACTGGTGCCCGACATTAAACCGATATAAAAATCCATGAAGTACTCACAAAGTTAAATAGCTATGTTATCAATGCAGACTAGATACTCGCAAACCTTATCGACTAAAAATCTATAAATTTATGTTGCATTAACACTTCTTCCTAATCAACATCAGTATTTTCTTGATCTGAGTGTTTAGGAAGAAATCCAAAAATGCTTTAATGCGCCTAATTGATTATATATGTTGCACGCAGTACAATACATCAACTTTAGCAAAAGAGAATTACTGTGGCCCTTGAAACCTATCAATTAGAACTATTAAAGACAATAGAGAATAAGGGCAATACCCCCCAATTACCTCAAGAATTAACTGAAAATCAAGAGTTTATTCTTAAAGCGTTAGAGATTACTCCTAATGTTTGGAGACAGGTATCCCCCAAATTAAAATCAAATAAACAATTCATGCTTTTAGCTATTGAGCAAAACAGTAATGCTTTTATTTTTGGCGCCTCCGATGAATTACGAGATGATGAGGAGGTTGCTTTAGCCGCTGTAAAGAAAAATAGCGCCCTCCTTTTCTATGTTTCGGATAGATTAAAAAGAGATGAATCATTTAAGGATAAAGCGACCAAGCGGAATAGTTGGTTTCCCATTATTAAATTTAATAAACTAATGAAAAATAATTTTTTTGAGGGGATAACCGATACATTCGCTATCATGTTAGGCGATTACGGTTTATTAACTAAAATGGATGGCGGAGAGCTTTCTTCCAATCGATATAAATACGGCCTAGTGGATCTCACCCTTATTCCTTTAATTTCCAACGCTTTAATTAACTATGGATTTCCCAACAAGCCGAGCATAACTAATCCATTTAGATTTGTAAGAGATGAAGAAAAATGGGATAGTAATCAACTTCTTAGAGGCATAGCTTTAGGCCTAGGCTTTGGTTTACAAGTAGTCCGACTTGGTTTAGCTTTATTAGCTACCTTAATGGTATTGCCCATTGTAGCTTTTGTTCACCTTATAAAATTCCCCTACATGGCTTACCAACAAAACAAGCTTTTTGCCCTGGAAGGTGAAATATACACCGATCCAAATAAAACTCCACTTAAAAAGGGCACCCTAGGTGAATTTGCCAAACAAACAAATTCATCGTTAAATGACTTTTGCAAACCCCATTTCTATAAAGCAGAAGAAAATGATTTAACTACTCTATCCGCTGAAAATACTCATATATCGTCCTATGGGTCACTTAAAAGCACCACTACATCTATGTTTTTTAGACCTACTCATCCGACATCAACGTCTCAAAAAAATGCATTACAAGTAGGCAACGTCCCTGAAGTTTTTATAGACAAGATTTTATTTTGAATTGGTCACAGATTTTTTAATTTCACTTCGATCTACCCCCTCTCCCGCGATAGGAACTTTGATAGTATGATGATG
>NZ_RZGQ01000085.1 GCF_003989735.1 Legionella sp. km772
TGGAAAATCAAATAATCACTATAAAGATCAAGCATATCCATTTAATTCCCTCCCTAAAATTAAGGGCGGAATTCTAATGCTTTTTAGTCAAACTACAAGTTTATGTGCGTAACATGAGATAGTTATCCAAACTAGCTAGCACTAAGGCTTTAAACTTAAGTGTAGTGGTTTGATGATCCAGATAAATAATATTGGCCACCGGATGGACGCCAACTAATTTTTCAATAAATTTATTAAAACAGCCACTAAAACAAATAGGGCTAGACTCTTGCCCATTATCCTCACCCTGCTCGTTTAAATTATAACCGCGTTGCATCTCATAAAGCCCCTCGAGAATAACTGTTCGCGCCTCCTCTAAGCTGCTTTGGCGTTGGCTATCATCATGTATTGCAATCCAACAGTAGGCCAGGAGTTCAGATAAGGAGATGTCACTAGTAGAGTCACGACTAGTAAAATGCTGGCATTGCTTAAAAAATTCTCTTATCGCTTCTGATTTAAGACTATTATCCTGCTCAAGCAGAGCTAAAATCTCTTTTTGTGCCGAGCAACCCACAAGTTGGTTATGGTAGAGTTCTTTTAAGCGTTGAGCAGAGTGCGAGGCCGATGCATGCACACTAGCCTTATGTGTGCTTTGCTTATCATTTAGTGATGGCCTAAACAAATTCCCCTGGATTCTTATAAATTGCTGCATGGCAGGAAGCGGATTATTTTGATTTAAATAACAAACTCTCTTTAATTCAGAAAAGAAATTCTGATTCAATAAACCAGGAGGAAGCCTACTCAGCTGATTTTTCACTGCTACCAAAGAAGAACGATATTGTTTGAAAAAATTTAAATACTCTGCTTCATTATTCTTGTCTAATAATCGAACCTGAGAAAAATAGTTTATAAAATCAGCCAAAGCAACATCATCGAATACCAGTTCAAAAAACTCTTTTTTGTGTAGGGAGCCCTCAAAAATAACGAGCAATCGCCTCATTTTTAAATAAATTGAAGGCTGATGAGAGAATTCCAACAGTTTAGTGTAATATTTTTCTTGGTTTTTCTTATCCAAATAGGGGGATAGGTCTTTCTTTAATAGATTTAAAGTCAACCAAAAACAACTTGCATAATCCTGGCCATCCCTGCTTTGTCGCAAGAGTACTAAATAAAGATTAAAGAGCTCTTTTAACTTAGCTGGTTTATTATCTAATTTACTCTGCACAATAAAACCAGAAATTATCTTAAGCACCATAAGTTCATCAATTTCTATTAAATGGTTCAAAAGCTCAGATTCTTTATCAATCTCCAGCTTTAGGCGATGAATATTTTTTACAACTGCAGCAAAGTGTTTGGGGTCGCTAAATTTCTCCAGATAAACCTTAAAATCCATTAATTTGCTTTTTTTAATTCCACAAACTCATAAGCTAAATTGTAAGGGGCGAAAGTATTTTTTAGACGCCCAATATCATCCTGCAGGCTATTTAAATATAAGAGTTTAAGACCGTTAGCCATTTGTTGAGCCATAATGCCTGCTGAGCTGCGTTGATTACTGACAATGAACTCGCGACAGAATGTTCCTTGCGGGCCGGTAAGCATTTCTGATTTTTGTAGGATAATTAAAGCCTCAGTTAAACTTGCGATAAAGGCCGGATAGGCGAGTAAGAAATTTAAATTAGCTTGCCCCTCTTCCCCATCTAATAGCTTATTTTTATCCAGTTTAAGTAAGGCATCCATCGTGAGTTTAGGATTATCCGAACAACACAGGCTAATAAAATTATCAACGCCTATTTTAGGGAGAAGATTAGCCTCATGTATTTTGAGTAAACACCTACAAAGCCGCTCAACTTGAGTAAAATTGAAAAGAAAAAAACTATTTACGTCTAGGTACTGCCCACTGAATAACCTGTCTTTATGTAGCGTTAGCATTTTGACTATACGTTTTGCATCAGAAGCTCCCATTAAGTTGTATAAGAGTTCCTCCACGTTGGGATACTCAGTTAAGACCTCAAGGGTTTGTTTGATATTCCTGGTACTCCATAATGCATAAGCTTTATCATTAGACGAGATTAATTTAGCTTTAAACTCCGTTTCAAGGAGTTGAGATAATTCCCTCATCGATTTCGCGGCAATAATAGTCTCAAGCAAGGCATAAGCATCTGTTTCGTTTAAGTAACCAAGCTTCTTCAAAAGCACTAATGCTCCAAACAGTTTTTTCTTAAGCTCACCCAGTTCGTTATTAGGTAAGCACGTGCTTTCGACACAAAAGGCCGCCAAAAAACTAAGTGCATTACCGGAGGGTTTAGCAAGACCGCAAATGAGTTTTAATAAATCGAGTTCTTTTAAAGAGTGAGCCAGCCTTAACATGTGCAGAATAAATTCTAAGTGATTGTCTGTATCCTTGAAAGTTAATAATTGAGTAATAATTGCACTGCTATTCTCTCGAGTAAGCAACTCAGCCTTATGAAAAAAATCCAACTTATTAAGCAGTTGGGAATAGTTTTGATGAATCCGTAATCGTTCTTTATCTGCATTATTTACCAAGCGCCGGGCGTGTAAACCATTTAAGATTTCATTAGCTTGCAGTAAAGCCGGGACAACTAAAGAACTCATGTAACACCATATTTTAAACAATTAAATTCATATTATACCAATAAATACAAATTAATATAATATTTATTCTAAAATATACTTTTTAGAGTTAAATGGATTAAAAAAGTGCTTTATTAATTGCCGCTTCATGAGCCACATGACGCGCAATAATATTGTTATTAACTAGTTCAGTTAAGTGTTGATCTAAGGTTTGCATCCCTTTAGCTTGGCCGGTTTGAATTGAGGAATACATTTGCGCGACTTTATCTTCACGAATCAAATTCCGAATAGCCCCGTTACAAATCATAATTTCAAGAGCAGCCACCCGCCCACCTTTTTGTTTTTTTAATAAACTTTGGGCGATAACTGCTTGTAAGGATTCCGAGAGCATTGAACGTATCATCGATTTTTCCTCAGCAGGAAATACGTCAATAATTCTATTAATAGTTTTGGTGGCCGAGTTGGTATGAAGGGTACCAAAAACTAAGTGTCCTGTTTCTGCAGCCGTCATCGCTAAACGAATGGTTTCTAGATCGCGCAACTCCCCTACTAAGATAATATCAGGGTCTTCGCGAAGAGCGGAGCGTAGCGCTGCGTTAAAACTCATCGTATCACGGTGTACTTCCCTTTGGTTCACCAGGCATTTCTTACTTTGGTGGACAAACTCAATGGGATCTTCAACCGTTAAAATATGTTCATAGCGACTTGAGTTTATATAATCAATCATTGCAGCTAAGGTAGTACTTTTTCCTGAACCCGTAGGCCCTGTGACTAACACTAACCCCCGAGAATAACTGGCCATGTCTTTGAAAATATCGGGTAAGGAGAGATCATCCATACTTAAAATTTTAGAAGGAATGGTACGAAATACCGCTGCAGCACCGCGCGCCTGATTAAACGCATTAACCCTAAAACGAGCCAAATTAGGGATTTCAAAAGAAAAGTCAGTTTCAAAAAATTCTTCAAATTCTTTACGCTGCTTATCATTCATGATGTCATAAATAATTTTAATCACAGCCTGATGGTCTAACTCCGGTAAGTTAATCTTGCGAAGATCGCCATCCACCCGAATTAATGGAGGCATGCCTGCAGAGAGGTGTAAATCTGAAGAATTATTTTTTACAGAAAAGGCCAAGAGCTCGGCGATATCCATTGTTATGACCTCATTTCGTCAATTTATCCTATTATTTTACCCATAATGGATAATTATTTGTCTTTTATAGAAGCGTAGCCTAGAAATTTATACTCAGCAAATAACAAGACTCATTAGCTCTTATGTTATTATTTATTATCTTAATTTTCTATATTCTGGTTCCTAACATGGCTATTGCACAACGCATTCAGCTGATTCAACAATTGATTAAAGAAACGGCCCAATCTTGCGGCCGTGAGCCTGAGTCTATCCTGTTATTGGCGGTGAGTAAGCAGCAAAATATTGACGCAATCAATGAGGCCTACCATTCAGGCTTGTGTCATTTTGGGGAAAATTATTATCAAGAAGCTGAAAAAAAAATACAGGCTTTAAAGTCTTTGCCCCTTAGTTGGCATTTTATAGGCCCCCTACAAAGTAATAAAACCAAAGGGATTGCCCGCCTTTTTTCCTGGGTCCATAGTATTAACCGACTTTCTATTGCTGAACTACTTAGCAAACATCGCCCCCCTGAGTTACCTCCATTAAACGTCTGCCTGCAAATCAATGTAGTGGATGAACCTAGTAAATCGGGAATACCCATAGAGGAGGCTCATGATTTAGCGAAATCTATCAGCCAATTACCACAACTTAAATTACGGGGCCTCATGACCATACCCCCACCACAAAATCATCCAGAACAACAATTCCACATTTTTAGCCAGCTTAAACAATTAAAAGAATGCATCAATAAGGACCTAAATCTCAACATGGATAGCTTATCCATGGGGATGAGTGATGACCTTATCCCAGCAATCAACGCTGGAGCGACTATAGTACGCATTGGCAGAGCCCTTTTTGGAGAACGATGATGAAGATTGGTTTTATTGGTTTTGGTTCTATGGCTAAGGCAATAGCCCGTGGTTTAATTAAGGAGCCTACGCATCAACTATTTGCCGCAGCCCCATCATTAACCAAGGGAATTAATGCAGAAGGTATTCAGACTTATCATGATAATAAAGAGCTGGTACAGCAGGTAGAAATTATCATCTTAGCAGTAAAGCCCAGCCAAATGGATAAAGTGATAAATGAGATTAACGCTCACCTCTCACCCTCTAGCCTAGTCATATCTGTTGCCGCCGGCTTGAGCATAGAGTGGTTTGCGAATCGATTTACTAAGCCCTACGCCCTTATTCGCACCATGCCCAACACTCCTGCTTCCATTGGCTTAGGCGCCACTCCGATGTTCGCCAATACCTATGTAAGTCGAGATCATAAACAATGGGCTGAAGCTATTTTTTCCAGCGTAGGCCTTACTCATTGGGCCAAAGCAGAAGAAGAAATGGATGTCTTTACAGCGCTTTCTGGTAGTGGTCCTGCTTATGTATTTCTTTTTGTAGAAGCCCTTACTAATGCGGCTATTGCTTTAGGTTTAGAGTCGGCTATTGCTCAAAAATTTGCGCTACAAACCTGTCGGGGGGCATTAAAATTAGCAGAAAACACTAATTTAAGTTTATCTCAATTAAGAACCCAGGTAACATCACCAGGAGGAACCACTGCAGCAGCCCTGGGTGTATTAGAGCCACAATTAGAAGGCCTAATCCATAAAGCAATGCAGGCAGCACAAATTAGAGCAGAAGAACTTGGCAAGTTGGATTAGCCTCATCGCTTTAGGCTAAGGATTTTAACTCTTTTCAAGCCTTATGACAGACTTAGAAAATTGCATTATATTAATTGAAACTCTATAGGGCTCATTTTTGTATCCCTCTAAAGCACAAAGGCTCCTTTTTAGGGAGGCGCCCCAAGCTTAGCCTTATGAGCGGCGCACATATTTAATTTAGGAGAAAAAATGTCTGGTTTAATCGCTGTAGGGTATTTTTTACTATCATTATTTTTTGATGTAATACTCTTTACTTTGTGGATGCGCATAGCGTTACGCTATTTGCGAATTAGTAGCCTTAATCCCTTTAGTCGCCTCATTTATACGTTTACTAATCCAGTAATTGGCCCTCTTTACTCTCTTTTGCGTTATCAAGATCTGGCAAAGCAACGTTATGATTGGCCGGTTTTAATTTTAATTTTTTTTATCGAAGTGTTGAAAGTTATACTTTTATGTCTTATCACTTTCCAAACTCTCTTTCCCTTTGTATATATCCTGCTTTATGCGGTGGCCGATTTTATTATCCAGCCTTGTAACTTATTATTCTTTGCTATCCTTGCGCGGGTTATCATGAGTTATGTGAATCCTTTCTGGAATCACCCAATGAATGATTTTTTAAAGGCGCTCACTAACCCCCTGCTGGTGGTGGGTCGAAAAATTGTTCCTAATATCTCAGGTTTCGATTTTTCTCCCTTTATCATGATGATTATATTAAAAGTAATTACCTTATTTATTCATGCATCCTTACCTGTTCGCTTGTTATAAATAAAAAAAATTATAAAAAGAACTATAATTGTACCTAAAGGAATTGATGGGAAAAAATTATGAACACTAAATTCATTTTAGGCTTATTTACATTAACAGCACCATTTACTGTCATTGCGGATCAATCCTATTACTGTCCCGAAAATCATGGGTATATCAATCTAGGCATGACACCGGCTCAAGTAATGGCAGCTTGCGGTCAGCCTTTAAGCCAGCAAGAGTCGAAGGAACCTATCTATCAAAAAATACCGGTACAACAACTTTTCTATAATAATCAGGGTACTAGCAGCGCGTTTTATGGCGTTTGGAATGTGTCTACTGGAAATAATGGTGCACAATTGCAGGTTGATGTACTCAATAATAAAGTGCAAGCAATTAAAGTTAATGGCTCAGATAGTAATGCGTTCTCCATTTGCAGAGGGGCCAATATTCAAGTAGGTGATCCCGTGGGCAAAGTATACAGCGCTTGTGGCAATCCCAGTATTACCAATAGCACCTATACCAATGTACCTATCCAATCCGCACAAAAACCAGTCATCTGGACTTATAAACCTAGCCAATATCAACCTTCTATAACCTTGACTTTTGTTGATGGCAAACTACAATCCATCAATAATTAATAGAGGGTACTACATAGATGAGTGAAACAATTGATGATATTACTATCGCCTTTAGTGAAAATGGCGTAGAAACCACCAAAGAATTAGATAAGCAAGTATTAACTAAAGGTGCGTGGACAACCATTATGTTCAAGTATCAAGATTGGGATAATGCAAAAAATGAATACGGTGCTGTCAAGTATTCGATTAGACGCTATCAAAAACGCAACAATCAATACTGGCAGAAATCTAAATTTAATATTTCCAGCAATGATCAAGCCCAAAAAATTGTAGAAATTCTTTCTGCTTGGCTAAAATAATTTAACTTATCTAAGTTATTCGGCTCGATGAGGGCTCGTATAAGACCCGCCCTCATTTGCCTTGAGTCGAAGCAACCCAGAACAGATATTGATCTGGGCCTACCTTTGCTAAATACCTACTAAGCTCAGACTAAGATGCAGTGTACTTAATTGAACTTGCTACCTCCTGCTGTCGATTCTTTCGATGATCTTGTGCCAGAAGTAAGTACATTGAGGGTAAAACAAACAGTGTAAATAAAGTGCCGATTGAAATTCCGGTTGCGATCACTAAACCAATGTTGTAACGGCTTGCAGCCCCGGCTCCAGTGGCTAAAATTAAAGGAATAACCCCTAATACCATAGCCGCGGTGGTCATTAAAATTGGCCTTAAACGAATTGCCGCCGCCGTCCTTATTGCATCTAACTTCTTTTGCCCAGCAGCTTGTAAATCATTCGCAAATTGTACGATTAAAATCCCATGTTTACTAATTAAACCAATTAAGGTAACCAAACCCACTTCACTGTAAATATTTAAACTTGCCTCTCCAATCCCTAAACTTACAAAAATCATCGCTCCGCAAACTGATAAAGGGACACTAATTAAGACAATAAAGGGATCTCTAAAACTTTCAAACAATGCGGCTAAAGCCAAAAAAATCAAAATGAGTGCGAAAAAGAAAGTTCCAATAAGGCTAGTACCCTCTTGCATAAACTGCCTGGATTGAGCAGCATAATCAACATAATATTCTTGAGCTAAATTATCTTTAGCAATTTGCGCTAAAGTCTCTAATGCTTTTGCCATTGAGACACCTGGAGCTGCGATAGCCGATATGGTTGCAGAGTTCAACTGTTGGAAATGATTGATTGATTCAGGAACAACTTGGGGTTCTAATCTTGCAACGGTGCTCAATGGAACTGAAGTCCCAGTCGAGCTGTTTATATAATAATTTAATATTTGCTCTGTATTAGTGCGAGTATCCCTTTGAACTTGAGGAATAACTTGGTATGAGCGACCGTCGTAATTAAAATAATTAATATAACCCTCACTTAAAGCTGAACCTAAAACATCACCTATATCTCGCATCGTTAACCCAAGTTGGGCAACTTTATCTCTATCTAAGACAATTTGAGTTTGTAGCTGATCTATTTTTAAATCAGGGTCTATATAGGAAAACAACCCAGAAGATTCAGCCTGCTCCAAAATGGGCTGAATCGCTTGATTCAATTCATTAAAATTCTTTGTAGTGTTAATAACAAATTGAATAGGAAGACCGCTACTGCCGCCAGGTAAAGAGGCTTTTTGATAAGCAGCCACTTTGGCACCTGCTATAGTATTAAATTTCTTTTGCATTATCGGTTGTAATTGATTACTGGTACGAGTGCGCTCGTTCCAGGGAGTTAATACTATCCCCACCAAAGAGGTGTTCAGCCCCGACAGACCATCAAGTTGAAAAATACTCAGCATTTCGGGAAAAGAGGTATAAATTCGATTTACTTCATCAGAGTAGAGTTGTGTTTGTTGCAAGGAAGCATTAGCTGCAGCGGTAACACTGGCCATGATTATCCCTTGGTCCTCTTGTGGTGCTAATTCTGATTCAGATGTAACGAATAAAAAATAGTTACTGATGAAAATAATAAGCGCAAAAACCACTACCACCGGAATAGCCCGTAACGTGTTAACTAAAGCTTTTTTATATTTTTTTTCTAAACTTAAAAAAAATCTATCCACATAACTCATCAACTTGTTTTTTCTTTCATTCTGCTCCTTTTTAAGGAATTTGGAACACATCATCGGTGATAAAGTTAAAGCAACAACGGTTGAAATGACTACTGCTGCTACTAAGGTGAAAGCAAACTCCGAAAATAATGCCCCGGTTAGCCCGCCCATAAATCCAATAGGTGCATACACAGCAAATAAAACCAAAGCAATAGCAATAATGGGTATAGCCAGTTCGCGAGCGCCTATTAAAGCGGCTTCAACTTTTGTTTTTCCCTCGTTGATATGACGTTGGATGTTTTCAACCATAATAATGGCATCATCAACCACTAACCCAATCCCCAGAACCAGTGCTAGCAGGGTCAGTAAGTTTATTGAATAGCCCAACATCAACATAATCCAGAAGGTACCAATAATGGATAAAGGAATGGCTATAATAGGAATTATGACGGAGCGTATAGAGCCTAAGAAAATAAAAATTACTAAGGCAACAATAATAAAGGCTTCCAATAAAGCGATAAGAACCTCATAAATAGACGCATCAATAAATAAACTCGCATCATAACTAATGGCTGCCTTTAAACTGGCGGGGAGTTCTGATTGGATAATACTAAATTCTTTTTTAATTTTTTTTAATACGGTTAATAAATTCGCTGAGGGTGAAACAATGATTCCGATATATCCTGAGTTATGATCATTATAACGGACTGAGGAGTTATAATTTTGTTCCCCCAGATTTGTCTTTGACAAATCCTTTAAACGAACAATAGCACCATTTTCAGCTTTAATAACCATCTGTTGAAATTGATCAACCTTAGTTAAATCAGTACTAGTGGTTAAATTTTGGATAAACATTTTTCCATCTGTGCGACCCGCAGCTGAAATAAAATTATTATTACCTAATGCACTACCCACTTGCGCAGGAGAAATTCCATATCCGGCGAGTTTTACAGGGTCAAGCCAAGTCCGCAATGCAAAATTTTGATTCCCTATAATTTCCGCCTCTTGCACACCATCAATGGCCTGTAATTTAGGTTGCACCACCCTTAAAAGATAATCAGCAATTTCATTGATAGATAACTCATCGCTATAAAAACTTAAATACATCGAACTTATTGATTCCCCCACAGAGACCGTAATGACAGGTTGTTGGGAATTGGCAGGCAATTGGTTTAAAACAGCGTTAACTTTGGCAGTTACTTCTGAGAGGGCTTTTAAAGGGTCATAATTAAGTAATAAATTAATCGTTATTGTACTAGTACCTGGTGTACTCGCAGAAGTCATGTAGTCAATGCCATTCGCTTGTGCTATAGAATTTTCCAAAGGAGTAGTAATAAACCCTGCCACCACATCGGGGTTAGCACCGGTATAGGTCGTTGTAACCGTGATAATCGCATTTTCTGTGAAGGGATATTGCATAACCGGCAGAGCATT
This sequence comes from Legionella sp. km772, assembly GCF_003989735.1. Taxonomy (GTDB): domain Bacteria; phylum Pseudomonadota; class Gammaproteobacteria; order Legionellales; family Legionellaceae; genus Legionella. Next base: position 10,175 of record NZ_RZGQ01000085.1, read on the forward strand.
CATAGAGCGCAAACCCATCGCTAAAATCATAATACTAATGACCATAGCTAAAACGGGACGTTTAATAAAAATATCTGTAAAACTCATAACCTCTTATCCTTATAGGGCTATTTTTCCTGTATTTTTGGATTAGCCTTATCGCCTGGCTGAATTTTATTATTCACTTTAATACTACTACCATTGCGGAGTTTTAATTGACCACTAGTGACAATAGTTTCTCCAGGTTCTATACCTTTTAAAACTGCAACCTGCTCCCCACGAGTATCACCTAAGGTAACGAAAACTTGTTTTGCAATAAGCTCAGGCTGATTTTTATCATCCTTATTGGTTGATTCTTTAACTACATACACTATATTGCCATAGGGGTTAAAGCTAATTGCAGATTGAGGCAGAGTAAGGTATTGATGTTCTACTTCCTCCTCCACTTCAACCCGAGTAAACATTCCTGGTTTTAATAGGAGCTCAGGATTTTGTACCGTTGCCTCCACCTGAATATTACGGGTATTAGCATCTACCACCGGCTGTATAGTTGAGACCACTGCCTCAAATTGTTTATGGGGATAAGCATCGGTAGTCATTTTAATTTTCTGACCATTTTTTAAAAAAGCAATATCTTGCTGGGGGAGATAAAAATCCACATAGAGAGGATCTAGCTGTTGTAGAGTGGTCACAGGATTGCCTGTATTTAAATATTGACCTGGATTAATTTGGTTTATGCCCAACTGTCCTGCAAAAGGAGCCACTAAAGTTTTTTTGGCTACAGTAGCCGCTTGTTCCTCTACTTGCCCCTCTAAATTTTTAAGGTTCCACTTGTCGGTGTCTAAAGTTTGTTTACTTACGGCATGAATAGCATATTGAGCCTTATCTCTTTGGTAGGTTATTTTAGCGAGCTCAACTTGTGCTTGTAAGGCATGTAGCAGCCCTATTTCAGTATCTGCGTTTAATTGAACTAAAATCTCGCCTTTTTTAACTACAGCCCCAGGTTTAAAATAAATAGTTTGAACCATTCCTGCTAATTCTGTAGTTACATCCACCCCCAGCTGTGCTCTTAGACTGCCAACCGATTTTAAAGTGGGCTGCCATAAGGATTCACTGACCTTCATGGTCGAAACAGTAATCACTCGATTTTTGGCTAAAGCTAGATAGCGTTTATTTATTTGAAAAGCAATCAGCTTCCAAGCAAAAATAGCTCCAAATAATATACCTAAAAAGATTAACATTTTAATCATTTTCTTTTTCAAAGCTTTATCTCACCTCTATAAAATATACTAAGAACATGGCTGTATACACGCAGGTTTTTGCCACCAACCACCTCCAAGCGCTTGAAATAAAGCAGCACTATCCTGATAACGCGTTGCTTGTACATTAATTCGCTTCAGGTGGACCGTTAAATATTGTTGCTGGGCATTCAGCAAACTAAGGTAATCTACACCTCCCAATCGATATTGTTGTATAGCGAGCTCTAACGATGCTCTCGCTGCATTATCTGCTTTAACCTCTATTTTGTAGAGCAAGGCATCTTGCTCGATTGCTTTTAATACGTCAGCGACATTTTGAAAAGCTTCTAATACTGTTTGCTTATACTGAGCAGCAAACTCTTGAAAATTTGCTATAGCCGCGCGACGTTGGGCTCTAAGTGAATTACCTTTAAATATGGGTTGTGCGACTTGTAGCCCTAAAGACCAAACATTATTGGTTGAGGTAAATAAATTTTGCCAGGTATTACTAAGCCATCCCTCATTTCCGGTTAGGGTGACCTGGGGAAATAGCTGTGCGGTGGCTACACCAATTTCGGCACAAGCACTATGTAACAAGGCCTCTGCAGCCCGAATATCCGGCCTTTGACGCACTAATCGAGAAGGCATCGTTAAAGGTAAATCCGTGGGTAAATGGAGCGATTCTAATTCTATTTCCGGTAAAGCTTGCTCAGGAAAGCCCCCAACTAAGGCCGATAAGGTATGCTTTGTTTGAGATAAACTCAGTTCTAATGGGGGTAATAAGGCTTTTGTTTGTTCAAGGGTGGAAATTTGCGTTAAGATATTTTCTTTTGACACTCCGCCTATTTTATATTGCTTATGCAAAATGTCTAAAATATCTTGCTCTACTTTTATAAGTTTTTTAGTTGCTTGAATTTGAGCGCGGTAGGAAGCAACAGTAATCGAGCTCGTAACAATATTTGAAGTCAAGGTTAGTTGAGCCGCAATTAATTGAAATTGTTGATAATCAACTTGTGCCTTTAGCGATTCAATTTGTCGACGTGCTTGGCCAAAAAAATCAAAGGTATAGGATACATTAATCAAAGGATTAAATAGATTAAACGTACTGCTACTATTTTGTCCTATCTGAACAGTGGAATATTGTTGGCGTTCAATACCAAAGGCCCCATCTACAGCAGGAAGTAAGGAACTGCCTATTTGTGCTTTCCAATTTTGTTGAGCTTTTTTTAATGCCGCCGAAGCTGCTGCTAAATTCGGACTATTGATTAAACCCATTTTTATTAATTGGTTGATTTGTTTGGAGTGAAAAAGCTCCCACCATAATAAAGGTATATCTTTATCTTGGCGAAAAGTTTGAGCCGCCCCACCAGAAGCTGGGACAGCTGCTGTTTTCTTTGCTAAGGGAGTTTCCGTATATTTATGGACTCTAGGTGAAGGAGGGGATTTAAAATTAGGCCCTACCATACAAGCGGTTTGCATAGCAGCAAAGAGGATCAACCCAATAATTAAGCGCGGCGCAAACACCAATTACATCCCTTGTAAAATCATTTATTTAAACGATTAATTTATCATAAATATTCTACTAAGTTCACTTTATTTAATTACTCATGTTACGCACATAAACTTGTAGTTTGACTAAAAAGCATTAGAATTCCGCCCTTAATTTTAGGGAGGGAATTAAATGGATATGCTTGATCTTTATAGTGATTATTTGATT
>NZ_RZGQ01000086.1 GCF_003989735.1 Legionella sp. km772
AAACTCATTTAAATCACTTTGCTATTAAGTACAAATTGATTCTTAGAGCGAACCAGATTGCTTGGCAGGAGCTTAAAAATATGGCAGCTTAAAATTGACCGTGCGTAACATGAGTAATTAATACGACTAAGCCATTGCTTAGGCTAGGAAAATGAAAGCAAACGAGTAAACCCGGCATCAATAGCAATGTGCAAAAAATACCCAGGCTGTTTTTTATTGATCGAGCTTTGTATGTTAATTTGCTTAAGGCAGTATTTACATCACTTAAGTAATTCCAACTACCCATAATTAAAAATAAAGTTATTAAATTAGTGATGATACTTGTGTAAAATATAGGCTGGTATTGATTGGAAGAATCGTACAAACCACTAAAAAGATATCCAGCCCAGAATCCAACATTCATAGCTGAATAACTATAGAAAAAAGCTTTGTCTCTGCGAGAGTCATCGGAAGAAAACCGCTGAGTCAATATGGTATTATAACTGGTGGTATTTAAACCACAGCCAATGAGAAAGAGACTAAGCCCCCAATATAAAGCTGCTTCATTAGGAAAAATAAAAAAAACAATTCCAATGGTTTGTAACAAAGTAGTAAATAAGAAAACAAATCGATTGCTTAACCAATTACCTCCTAATGCGCCACCCACTAAATGCAGTACATAATTAAACGCTAAAAATAATCCAACAACACTATTAGATAATGTACTAGAAAGGCCTAATTGTTTAGTGATGTATAACGATAAGGATGAGTATAAAACTGCATAGGAAAATGTAGAAAACATTTGTATCCAATACAGTGAGATGAGTCCTTTCGGCATTCCTTTCGCAGTAGTATCCATAATTACTCCTAATTTCCACTGGCGTGACTCTACCATTAGAATGAGCTAATATTAAGCGTTTTTTTAATTTTATTGTTGTAAGCAGTGAGTCATGGACTGTTGTAAGGTGTTAAGGAATGAACAAAATAGCTCGAGTTTCATGGAATGAAATAAAAAATTCAGTACAGGCGGTTAATCCTTCTCTCTATCAAGTTATTGAAATAGTTTCACCCGGCCAAAATATTCCTTTTTATCTAGCTCATTTTTCTTTTGGTGCTCATTTTGGTATTAAGAATCATGCCTATTTACCGACTTCAGAGGGAAGACTTGAAAAGATTGATAGTAAATATACTGAAAATCAATTATTCCAAGATTTAGGTTACGGAAAAAACAGCCTTCCTTTAGGAATCATTTTAAATAAATATTGTGAATGGCATCAATTTAGTGAAAACGAATATATTATCCCTGATTGTGTACAAGGACCGGGCGCCATTTTTAACATGCAGGTGGTGTTTGATGAGGATCAAACTATAGAAAATAATGTCTTATCTGTATCATCAGGGGCTTTATCTTCTTTTTTGCTCCCTAATATAGGATGCACAAGGAGACATTCCAGGATTCAAAAATATTTTAATGTGAATGCTCCTGCTCCAAAATCACCTTATGAACATCATCTTATTTTTAAGGAAATCTTTCAGGATAATACTCTTCGTTCAGATTGGAGTAGCCAAATCTTATATTTTTCACAGGAATTTATTAATGAAGTTAAAACAAATGATAATTGGCTAAAGTTGAAACTTTATTTCTCGGAAGCTTTAAGAAAAAAATTAACCCAAAACACTTATGATCCTGCCTGTAATGAACTCTTTTTAAGAGCTAAAAAAATTAATAGATTTAGACCTACACCCTTTATTATAGATACTGCCAAATATGTTTTTAATATATGTTTTGGCTCAGGGATTGGAGTAAAACCTGCGATAGACGATCAATATTTCCCTGTTACGACTATTCAAAAAATATATGATGAATGTTACCAGTTAGAGCATACGCCTACTGTAATGGTTCCAGCCCCTTTATTTGAAAAAAATGATAGTGTTTATTATCCCTTACAGTGCCCATTTTCTAAAATTAATACATTTAAGACTAATCAGAGCAATAGTACTTTAACTGAGTTAGAAACATTAAAGAATGTTTTACTAGCTTATCAGGAAGAGTTTATCGATGAAAATGGGGATGCTTATGGTAGCCCTCTATATCATGTCAGTAAACAAACAGAGTTTTTTTTCTATCATTATAAAGCGCAGGGGAATCATGCTATTAAAGATTCTGCTGCTTTAGTAGCTGCCGATGATCGGTTTTCTTATATTTTTAATAACAGTAAGAAAAGCTTTGCCAGTGATGCAAAATTACTAAGAGGTTGTGTGAGGCTCAGCAGATAATCTAAAATTTTCTAAATCTATTTCTAAAAGCTCTAGGTACTTGTTACTCAATTTGATTTGAGGGGAAGGGGGTATATAAAGAGATGAAATAGGAGTTAGCCTTATATTTTCTATATCTGAGAGCCTAAACCATTCAATTCTAGGTTTTTGAGTAGGATAGAGCGCTGCTTCGTATAAGCAAATTACCTGCTCGATTGAGTAATAATGACTAAGGTAGTCTTTCAACACATTTAGTTTTGTTGTTTTTTGTGTGTTAAACATACCTAGATTTGCAATTTGCCATAGGATTACATGGGATTGGATATCTAATTTACGCTCATAAATTAATAGCTCCGTAGCTTCAATGCTAAAACATCCTTGTGCTCCGGGATCTATTTGTAAATCAGAAAATAAGCAATCCATAGACGATATTGCAGGCAATATAATGGCATTGCCTTTTTCTGCTTGGATTATTTTAACAGCTTTTAAAGCCGACTCTGCAAAAACTGTAGGATGCCCATAAAAAACAACGCATAGATTAGTATATTGATAATAACTTCTAACTATTTCTGAAATTATATTTGTGTAAGCGTCTATTCGCTTGGTTGAATTAAAATAAATAGGCTCCAATGATTCCGCACTTTTTGACTCTCTTACAATCCATTGCTTTAAAAGCTCTTCATTAACCAAATAAAGTACTTTATCTGAGTTTTGAATGATTCTTTTAGTTTCTTCAGTCAAGTGTGCAACAGACTTGATGCCGGAACCAACAACAATCAATTTATGCATTTGATTATTGTAGAAGTGCAATTTTATTTGAGTGGGGTTGTTCGGTTTGAGCAACCTCTGGAGTTATCTCCAGCACCGTAGATTCATTTTCAATTAAAAACTCAATACCGATCAATGCTTCTAAGTCATCAAGTAAGTTCATCCTATCACCTTAATTTAATTGGTTTGACGATCATTGTATAAACAAAAAGGATAAAGGTATAGGGAGATTTACAGATCTTTAAAAACTTCAAAAAAGGGATTGCGTTAAAAAACTCGTTATGTTTAAATAATTACTCGAATCGAGTAAAATATTTATGTGTTTATAAATAAATCGTTATATAAGGATGTATGATGGATAAAAGAGTATTTAAAGAAGTTGAAGCCGCAAATTATATTTGCATGAGTCGTTCTTTTCTTTCTCAAGATAGAGTAAATGGCGCTTTAAAAAACAGAACTCCTGGTCCTAAATTTATTAAAATAGGGCGTTCTATTCGTTATTTAAAAGAAGATTTAGATATATGGTTGGATCAACAAAGAAAGCCGTAATAAACGCGGCTTTCATTTTGTTTGAATGCCACATTACCTGCATAGAACAAGGTAAATTTATAAAGCTAAGTACAAAAAATTTCTATTTATCTTTTAGATCATACCTTTCGGGATCAAGATTCATTTTTACCCAATATCGAAATGCTATGATTAAATTATCATCTTTTCCATCTAACATATTATAGTTTACTAAAGCCTTTAAAATTGCAGCAACAGCACATTCACTTACATCTAATTTTATATATTCTTCATCACCATTATCAAAATGTTTTAATGAATTAATATATAACAAATCATTAATTTCCCTACCAAGCTCTTCCCGACTCCGTCTGCTACCTTCATCAGAAGCTAATATATCTGTATAGTTTTTCTTACCTTGCCGATTCACTAACTCGCAAAAAATAACATCTGCTGCACCTGATAAAGTTATAGCGGACAATCTATCTTGCTCAGTCAAGAACAACATTATTGCCGTTTCTAATTGTTTAGCAGCCAACTGAAATCGTTGATAGGTTTTTGGAGTTGTTTTATTTTCTTCAATTAAAGGCTCTTTAGATAGATCTTCTTGCTTAAACTGCTTTCTCCATTGTTCGGTTTTTTTAAGTTTTTCAGGCATATCTCTGATGGCCTGGGCAATTTTTCTGCCATCTGCTTTTTGCCACTTCCAGTGTAAAAACGCATACACGAAGTCATCCGTTTGACCGTATAGTTTGATATATTCGGATATAGCGATTAGCAGAATATTTTCAGCAGATGAATGTAAGTCAATGGTACATGTTTCTGCACATTTTCTTCCCATATGCTTATGGACATTTACACCAAATATATCATTTATATATTTTCTATATTTTTCTTTTTGGGGAGTCCATCCATTAAATGCATCGTGAACTCTTTGAGCATAATTAATAAATGGTTCTTTATTTGCATTAATAACCAGCTGATAAAGTATATTATTGGCGGCAGATGACAATGTGATTACTGATGATAAGTCTTTTTCATTTAAAAACAGAATAACAGCCGTTCTTAACTGCTGCTTAGCTATATCACTTCGATGATATTCTTTTTCTTCACTACTCATCATTCCAATGCCTTCATACTGAATGGATAAATTATAATATTACTAGCAAGTAAGAGGGGATAGTTCCTAATTACCCTCACATTTTTGGGCACAATTGGAATATATTGAGATTTATCTTTTTATAATATTACACATTCAATTTGCACCCTGAGTGCACCCTGATATTCATGTTTTATTACGCATTTTATTTGTAACACATTGATTTTACTGGCGTCCCGGAGAGGATTCGAACCTCCGACCTGCCCCTTAGGAGGGGGCTGCGCTATCCAGCTGTGCCACCGGGACTAATGCTTGAGAGTCTACCTTGATTAGCATTAAATGACAATAAACTTACATCTCCGTGTAATTAGGACCGCCGCCACCTTCAGGAGGTGTCCATACAATGTTTTGATGGGGGTCTTTGATGTCGCAGGTTTTGCAGTGGATGCAGTTTTGCGCGTTGATTTGCAGCCTGGGGCCGTTTGGCTCTTCAATAATTTCATACACGGCGGCAGGGCAGTAACGGCTTTCTGGAGAGGCATAATCCTTTAAATTAATATCAATCGCTACTCGTTCCTTTTTTAATGTAAGGTGGCAGGGTTGATTTTCTTCATGAAATGTATTGGATAGAAATACTGAGGAAAGTTTGTCAAAAGTAATCACCCCGTCAGGTTTCGGGTAAGCTATTTTTTTTGCTTGGCAGGCGAGAGTTAAGGATTTATGATCGGCATGATTGCTGAGGGTCCAAGGCGATTTCCCTTTACTGATGTAGGTTTCAAAAGCAGCATTAATCAATCCCGGAAGCAGGCCATATTTAAATCCAGGCCTTATATTACGAACTGAATACAGCTCTTTACCCATCCAAGAGGTATTTATTTTATCAGAGTAGCTTTGTAATTCTAGTTGTGTGGTAGGTGGGGTTTCAAGTTCTAAGGCCTCAAAGCAGGTCTCTGCGGCGAGCATGGCAGATTTCATAGCCATATGAATGCCTTTAATCTTGGGAACATTCAAAAATCCTGCGGCATCTCCTATTAATAAGCCACCTGGAAAACTGAGCTTAGGCAGTGACTGCCAACCTCCTTCGGTTAAAGCACGCGCTCCGTAGGCAATACGTTCGCCACCAGTAAGCAAGGTAGTGATTAATGGATGGGTCTTGAACCGCTGTAACTCTTGAAAGGGATCTAACCAGGGATTTTTATAATCTAAGCCTACCACGAAACCTAAAGCTACTTGTTGTTGTGCCAAATGATAAATAAAAGACCCGCCATAAGTGGCTTGATCCATAGGCCAGCCAACGGTATGGATAACGGTACCTGGCTTATGTTTTGTGGGCTCAATTTGCCAGATTTCTTTAATCCCTAAACCATAAGTTTGCGGTTGTGCTTTATCTCTTAGATGATAGCGGTTCATTATTTTTCGGCTTAAATGACCACGACATCCCTCAGCCAATAAAGTTTGTTTGGCAAGTAGTCGCATCCCGGGTTGATAATTTGGCGTTTCTTCACCTTCTTTATTAAGACCTACCTCACCAGTAGCAACACCAATAACTTGATTATTGTCATTATAAAGCATTTTGGCAGCAGCAAATCCCGGATAAATCTCACAACCTAAGGCTTCTGCTTGCTCGCCAAGAAAACGGCATAATTCGCCTAGGCTAATAATGTAGTTTCCTTCATTATGCATGGAGGAAGGAGTAGGAAGTTTATAAGATTTATTTTGCGTAAGGAAATAAAACAAATCCTCTTTAACTGGTGTATTTAAAGGGGCTTCTTGCCAAGTATCAGGAAGTAATTCTTTTAGACTTCGCGGCTCCAAGACAGCTCCTGATAAAATATGGGCGCCCACTTGTGCCCCTTTTTCCAAGATACACACATTGATCGTTTTTTGCTTAGCTAAGGCTAATTGTTTCAGTTTAATTGCTGCGGAAAGGCCTGCAGGTCCTGCTCCTACGATGATTACATCAAATTCCATTGTTTCTTGATCCACTCGGCTTTCTCTCATTTAAAAAAAACAAAATGATCGCTTTTCTAATCAGGAAGATCAAGAATTAATTGGTTCTTTATAGAATAAAAGAGACTTGTAGACGATTGTTTTTATTCTAGTTATTTTAATAAGGATTGCTTGAAGTGGCATAAAAAATTTTTCAACTTCATTAGGTTTTTATTTGAGCATATAGAGTAAAAACGGCTTTTCTCATGATTTTCTTCTTATAAAGAATAGAGTAAACTGAGCAACTCCTTGGATTTTCTTGTAGTTTATGCCAGCCTCAATCATTGATATAAATAATTTTACTATCATTCCTGGATCGGGTTTGGGCTCTTTTATGCATAAAATCCGGAAAGGATATTTAGCGGGTGATTCGCGAGTTTTTTACCATAAGGAAATGGAGTTGCGTTCCGTGGCTTATCTGGAATTACTTGCCCAAGAATTTTTTCGCCTGATTATTCCCTCTCAGCCTGAGACGCGAATTGCGAGCCATCCTTATTTTAGTACTTATGTTATCCTCTCTGAGGAAATTGCAGGCTACAAGCCTTTGCCTGTTGATTCCCCCGCTAACTTTACTAAAGGCTTTTATCCTGGTTTGGGTCAAATCATGATTACCTCAATTTTTTTACAAGAAATTGATTTAAAAAACGGTAATATTTGCCTAAATAAAAATAATCATGTGATTAAAATTGATGGAGATTGGTGTTTTGCGGCGATGAGGGATAGCTCTTTTAAACATTATAAAAAAGCGATCACACCAGAGCTACTCGCAACCCTACCGTATCCTTTTGGTTATTCGGCGTTTAATTGGCTTGATATGACAGTTAAAGGAGTGGCCCAGCAAAGTAGTAGGATGGTGGAGGATGATTTAGCAAGCGCGCCTCATTTCCGTCAGGAAATTAATGAGGCCATGTTAAAGATCTTATTATTACCAGATGATTATATAAAAAAATTCGTCGATGCGTTTATTCCCTTTACTATTAAAGCTGATTTATTTATAGACTATATCAAAACCCGACGGGAAGAGCTTAAACACGCAGCACTCCAGGATGACTTTTTTAAATTGTATTTAAAAAGTCGCTTAGCCAAAGAGCATATGAATCAGCATCTGTTGCAGATGCAAAGTTTCGTAGCCAATGGCAATTATCCCATAATGGATGTTGCTGAATATGAGCTGCTCGAAGACCAAGTTTCTTTAACCTATGATAATTTATATGAGAGAGCAGAGGTAGACTCCGAGTCCTTAAACTCTTTTTCTCGTTTGAACGAGCTTAAGATTGATTTTTCCGCTACTACCTCTAAAAAACGGTTGGTGGATTATCGCGATTTACTGTTAAAAAAAATTAACAATTGTATTGAATCATTTTCAAAGAGCTCGGATAATAGTCAAGAGGAGCAAAGTATAAGACTCATACAGCTCGCCGAAGAGAAACGAAAATTGGTTTATGATAGTTTCTTTCAATTAGAAAAACGTTTTATCGACTTAGAACAATTGGGCTTTGATGCACACATTAAACTCTTTACGAAAAAACAAAAAGAAATGTCTATCAAATCCTTAGGTAATCCTAAATATAGTGAAGCAGCAAGAAAAGCTCATTTATTGTGTAACCGTTTACAGCAAGCAAGAAATAATTTTACCTCTTTAGATAAACCGTTTGAACAAGCGAAAAAGGACTTTAAGAGGGAATGCTTATTGGCGGTGAAAGATGCCCGAGCTATTTTAGATAATCATCGCGAGTGGAAAGGAAAAATTAAGAAATTTATCATTGATATCATTTCTTTTTTAACTGCTGGGCTAAGTGCACAACTAGGTTTATTTGGAAAAACGGATTCAGGAGCAAAATTAGATAATTTGGAGCAATTAGTAAGTAAAAATTTTAATTAGTAAACTAACCAGGTGAATAATGGCAAATTTTGTATTGTTAAAAGCTCTTAGTGACTCATTGAATAAAGGAAATGGACTAACGTTGGAACAATTAAAAGAAAAAACAGATGAGTACATTAAGATTCATAATGAAATCTTAGATGAAATATGGCGATTAAGAATAAAATCTTCTCGAACTACTCCTAATGATGAACGCATGAAGATCCTTGATGAAATAAAGGAATTACAAAAAAAGCTTAATGCTTGTAAATCGGATGAGCAAATTGCTAGCTTATTAAATGAGATAAAAAATAGAGAGGTTGAGACAAGAGGGCATTCTGACTTAGAATCGAACTCTCCCTATGTATTATGTAAAAGTTGATGGGGAAGGGTTCAACACTTCTCGATAAAAAAACAAGCTAAAATATATTAATATCAAATAAAAGCTGGTGTCTTATGACGAAGCAGGTGCTGCCTACAACGGAACTCCCCAAAACTTTAGGGAAGTTTTTTCTCCACTTTGTTAAAAAACAAAAATTAGCTTTTATTATTTTCTTTTTAGCTCCAACGGTCATGGTTTTGGAAAATAATGCTATTCCTTATTCCTTAAAGATGATTGTTGATGCCTTGGAATCCCACCCACATAGGGAGAATATATTTAAAGTTGTAGCACCTGCTTTATACTTAGGCGGTGGTTCTTGGTTGATTTTGATTGTGGTTTTACGCTTGCAAAATTGGTGGCAAGCTTATGTTATACCTCGTTTTTTAGCTGATGTCCGTATGTCCGTTTTTGATTACCTCAGCAGACAATCCTATCAGTATTTCTCCAATCAAATGGCTGGCAGCCTAGCCAATAAGCTTAATGATTTGCCACGTGCTTTAAATTCTATTTTTGAACTGATTACCTGGTATGTTATTGCTGCCTTTGCCTCCATCTTAGTTGCCTTAATTTTAATGTGCACTATTAATTATTGGTTTGCGCTAATCTTATTAACCTGGATAATGTTGCAGCTACTCATTAGCTTTAAACTATCAAAAAAAGTAGATGACTATTCAATTACTAATGCGGAAGATAAAAGTGAACTTAGTGGTAAAATAGTGGATAGCCTAAGCAACGCCAATGCCGTTAAGTTGTTTTCCAGACGCAAAGCCGAATTAGCTTATATTTCACTGAGCCAAAATAAAGAAGAGCACAGCAATAAAAGGCTGACTTTATATATGAATATCTTTCGTTTGTATTTAGATATTCCTGTAACCATTATGCTGGTGACCATGGTTTCTTTGTTGCTGTATTTTTGGCAAAAACAAATTATCACTACTGGCGATCTAGTTTTTATATTTAATGTCTCTTTTGCCATCATGACGCAAATTTGGTACTTATGTCACGCCATGGCTGATTTTTATCGTGAAGTTGGCATAGCACGTCAAGCAGTCGCGATTTTAAGTGCTCCCATTGACGTTCAGGATAAAGAGGATGCAAAAGAATTAAACGTTATCCGAGGTGATATTGAGTTTGAAAATGTGAGTTTTTATTACAATAAAGGTAAAAAGGTTTTTGAAAATAAATCCATTTATATACCTGCTAAACAGCGAGTAGGTTTAGTGGGGTATTCAGGCGGCGGTAAGACCACCTTTATCCATTTAATTTTGCGTTTGTTTAATTTGAAATCAGGGCGTATTCTTATCGATAAACAGGATATTGCCTCGGTGACCCAAGATTCCTTAAGAGCTGCAATTAGCATGATTCCCCAGGATACAACTTTATTCCACCGGACTTTAATGGAAAATATTCGTTATGGAAATCCTGAGGCTAGCGATGCCGAGGTGATTGATGCGGCAAAACGCGCATGTTGTGATGATTTTATTGCGCTTCTTCCAGAAGGGTATGATACCTTGGTTGGCGAGCGGGGGATTAAGCTTTCAGGCGGACAAAGACAACGCATTGCCATAGCGCGTGCGATTTTAAAAAATGCACCTATTGTGATTTTAGATGAGGCTACCTCGCAATTAGATTCTTTAACGGAGGAAACGATTCAAAATTCCCTTTGGGACTTGATGGAGTCGAAAACCACCTTAGTAATTGCTCACCGCTTGTCTACTTTATTACATATGGATAGGATTTTAGTGTTCCAAGATGGAACAATTGTAGAAGATGGCACTCATGAAGAGCTCGTTGCCAAAAATGGCTTGTATAAATCAATGTGGAATGCCCAAATAGGCGGCTTCTTACCTGAAGATGATAAAGATAGGGATGACTGGGATGAATAAAAATTCAGAATATATTAATCATTTTAACCAACAATCGGATCAATATTCCTTATGCCGCCCTGATTACCCTGAGGCTCTATTTGATTATTTGGCAACGCAAGTTGATGCTAATGCTCAAGTATGGGATTGTGGTACGGGGAATGGTCAGGCAGCAAAAGCGCTCGCATCGCGATTCCAGCAAATATTTGCTACGGATATTAATGCAGGCCAATTAGAGGTTGCTACCCGAATGGCTAATATTGAGTATTATTGTTGTCCTGCCGATAAAACACCTCTTAAGCCAGGCACAATTAATTTAATTACAGTCGCCCAAGCCTTACATTGGTTTAATTTTGATGATTTTTATGAAGAAGTGCGTCGCGTAAGCGCTGAAAATGCTTTATTTTTTGCTTGGTGCTATAGCTTAGGGTATTTTAATGAGCCTGCCATTGATGAGCCTATTCGCCATTTGTATTATGAGATTCTAGGTAAACACTATTGGCCTCGCGAGCGCTTTTACATTGATGAAGAATATAAAACCATTCCTTGTCCCTTCATTAGAGAAGCGACGCCTTCATTTTCCATTGAAAAAGGATTTAACTTACCGCAATTAATGGGCTATTTAGCTACTTGGTCTGCGGTAAAAGAATATCAAAAGCATCAGAACCACAATCCTTTAGATTTAATCGCTACTCAACTTGCCACCGCCTGGGGGGAGCCATCTCATGAACGACTTATCCATTGGCCCCTACATTGCCTCTCTGCAAGAGTTAATAAATTTTAAAAATAGCTTTTAGTGAGTTTTTCATTAGGATCTTAGCACTTATTATCCAACTATAGAGAGGACTGCTTACCTTGAAGTCTGCAGTAAAACTGCAGACTTCAAACGCAAAATATATTAAGTAGTATAGGGTATCATGGCGTAAAAGTGGTGTACTTATTTGCCGGAGTATTGAGGCCAATAATGGTTGCTTTCCTCTGGCTCTTTCTCTTTAACTGCTCCAAAAAAAGCTGATTGAGATTCGAAGAGAGAAGTCTTTTTCTCTTCTGCACGAACTGCTTGTCGGGAATGCAGCTGAGGCATATCAGGTGAATTATTATCCTTAAGGGGGGATTCTAAACCATTGCCGAATTTGTTCTCCCAAGCAGCTAATTCATCTCTATAACCTCTGTTTTGTAGTTCTTGATAAACCAATCGGATGAGTTTTTTCTGTTCTTCCGGATTCAAGTAAGTCGAAAACAAATGCTCAAAGATAGGGAAATTGGGGTCCTTGAATAGTAAATCATACTCGTTTTCCGTCGGAAGATGTTTCCCGAGACGTACCTTCACATGACGGTCGAACGGATTCGAAACCTGGCCATGAATGTGTTTTAAAAATACATAATAAAGATGACGCTCAAAATGTATGTCCCAGGGGAAAATATTTACAAGCGAATACCGCATAACCTCATTTTTTATTATTAACCCGTTACCATTTAGTTCCAAGCAGCTATGCTCCAAGTTTTCTGCCAAGTACATTAGAGTTTCTACAGAACCGCTTAAACAAGCATAGATAATAACAGGAAAGAGTCTAGTTACAGGAATTATTTCCTCCGTATACTTTCCACGCCAAAACCAAGCATAGGGGTTGTTATGTTCATACTCGCCTTTATAAACGGTATAATTAAAAGAGGTTTGACTAATTGCCGCGAATTTTTCTTTAGTAGTGAGACCACATTTATCTAATACGTATCGTAGGGCCTCAACATCACCATGCTTTGCTAAATGGATTATTAAATGATGCTCATCAGTTGTAATGGTCTCCTTTACTTCATTTGGGCTTAAACCAGTCTCTTCAAAAAAAAAGCGAAGTGATATAGGCGCGGATTTTTAGACGAAAAAAAGGTATTTTTAAGAGCTATTCTTCTAATATAAGAGGGGAATAGAATGACCAAAAAGCGAAATTATTACACTGCATCAAAAAAATCAA
>NZ_RZGQ01000087.1 GCF_003989735.1 Legionella sp. km772
TTGATTTTTTTGATGCAGTGTAATAATTTCGCTTTTTGGTCATTCTATTCCCCTCTTATATTAGAAGAATAGCTCTTAAAAATACCTTTTTTTCGTCTAAAAATCCGCGCCTATATCAGAACATTAGCCATTTCTAACTCTCTTTTTGTAGGCTCACGAGGTTCGGTAAAATAAATACACAAGGTACCTAGAATTAAATCATCGCTTGTGTGGACTGGGAAAGACCAACAGGCACGGCAATTATGTTTACGTGCTAATAGTCTTAAGTCCTTCCAAGCAGGATCGGATTCAATATCCGGAGTAATTATTGGTTCGCCCGTTTTCATTATTAAAGACCAGTCCACAAAATGAGGTCCATCAGGGAATAATTTAAAAATCTGAGGATATTCTTCTTCAAGCCTTGCGGATGGATTAAAAAACTCGTTATGTGTAGGTATCAAATAAAAAGCTGCCGTGCCACTCCCTTTTGTTTGCAGAATTACTGTGTCAATCAGTGTTCGTAGTGAATGCTCTAAAGGTTTTCTCCTCATGGCGGAATGAAAGGCCTCTTTCTGGCTTATTAGCCACAGATTATCTTCCATCATAGCTATTCGTTCATAAAATTGCCCCATTAAAGCAGCGGATTGATCGAGTAATAAATTCAATAAAGAAAGCTCGCGCTCAGATGGCTCATTTTCGATTTTCCAGTGAATCGAAAGAACACCTAATAACTCCTTGGAAGAGGAAAATAAAGGGCTTAATAATACCGAGCATATTCCCGCTAAGCGATACGCACATAAAAGATTGGGAGTTAACAATAAGTGGGAATCTTCAATATTTAATACAAAAGTGCTCTTTGTGTCATTCATCGCTAAAGCGTAAGAATTTGAATCGTCGAAAGTGACGCATTTCAATAAGTTAGCAGCGGACTCTTCAAAACCAAGAAAAGCGGATAGCTTTAAACTCTGTTTATCTGGAATGTAAGTATGAAAAGTTACGTAATTTGCCTGCATTATAGTAGATGCTGTTTTAATAATTAGGTTATGAACCTGTTTAATTTTTTCTTCTGCAATCAATTCCCTATTAGTTTTTCGGTGTAATTTTGCATCGAGTAATGCGTCTGCTTGTGTTTTATTTAAATTTTCATGCTCCGTAACTAATTCTCTTAACCCTTGAATATTAAAGGTTTGAAATACTTTAAGTTGCTTTTGATAAAACTGATTCTTGATGTAATTGCTTAAGTTTCTCAAGTAAGGCTTCTAAATGAGAAGAACCTTTTTTCATTTTCTTCAAAGAGATATTTTTATATTTTCTTGGACGCACAATAACAGATTTTCTCATAATAATGCTTATTTCCTCAGGAATTAGCCTCGCGTTTCTTTCATAACCAATCTTTGCTGCTTATGGCGTGTTGAGCCGAATAGCCCAAGCTACAGGTGGCAAGAGCATTTGGCTTCGTGCTTTATGGGTAGCCCCTAGGTTGGGCCGTTCGGCCCAACAATGTTATTACCAATCGCAATGATAAACTTTGATGCTTGACCTATCAGAGCTAACTCTGAATAAGCAGTAGCAAGATTTCAAGGTCATTCCAACAAATAGGTAAATTGAACCGTTTGCAACTAGCTGACTGAGCTATTTTTATAAAATTTGTGCTCAAATAAACTAATGGTGTAGATTTGTAGATTTGTAGATTTGTAGATTTGTAATGGTGATGCTTAATTAAACTGTATATAGGCTTATGAGCTATGTCAGCCATCAGAAGCGGGAACTCTAACACGGTTCAGTATACTCTCTCTTAAATATTTAGCCAGCATTTTGTTTCAATTAAGATCAATACTCTTGAAGACTTATTGGGTGACAGAGGCTATTGAGCGAGAGAGGCAAATCAAAGGCTGGTCAGGAAAAAAGATGCAGGATCTGATTAATTCATTGAATCCTGAGTGGGACGATTTAGATTGATCGTTATGTTAGAGATTGTGCCACTGCAGGGAGATCCCTCGCTGCGCAAGGGATGACTTGGGGAGTTACGACTTATGTTCATTCCCCTTTCTCCTTTACCCCTGCAGTCCAAAGAGCCTAGGCATTTTAGACTCTCCCTCAGGAAAAGGGTTTAGTTTTAATTTCATATTTACACTCCCTATCATCTTCCCTACCTTGACCAACATCGCCGGAAAAAAAGCCAAGCGCTGCGATTGGATTTTTAACCTCAGTAGCGTTAGGGGATAAGATACGCAAAAGCTCTGTAATTTCATTCTTCACGCCAGCATCTGAGGAGCTGGCAAACACTTTGTTTAATACATCCATCCCCCCCTTTTCACGAATCTCTTTTTGATTGTCTGCGTAATTCTCTGCCAATGTCTTGACTGCTCGCACAACTGTCTCTTGAACCTTAGGGGAAACAGGAGTGGCCAAGACGTTTATCAAAGCGTTAATTCCGCCCTGTTCAAGAATCCTTTGTTTATTCTCAGGACAACCACAGGAGAGAATTTTTATCAGCTTGGATGCATATTCCTGCACGCCAATACAAAGAGAATTAACCAAGATTTTTATAATGACGTCTAACCCAACGTTTTTCTCCACCCTCTTTTGATTTTCAAGACAGTTTTCTGACAAGTATACTAGTGCAAACAAAACCCTTTGGTGCGCCCAAGGCAAAGTATAATGAGTCAAAACTTTGATTAGGAGCTCTATCCCCCCTTTTTCACCAATCTCTTTGTTATGTTCAGGCCTAAAGCAAGATATTTGGCCAAGTGTTTGCGCAGCGTATCCCTGGATACTAAGCGAAGTATGATTTGCCAAGACTATGAGCAAGGAGTCTATTGCATCGCTATTAAGTTTGCTATCCCTATTTTTCCACTCGAGTGAAAACATGCTAAGAATTATCGCAGCTTGCTGCTGCATCGCTACGGATGAGGAATTGGCTAGCGCGGATATATAGAGTTCTATTCCTTTTTCTGCGTGGTTTAATTCGCACTCGGTGAGAAGATAATTAAGCAACTCAATAATTTTGTCCTTGATAGGATATTCAGCACCATCCAAGGCCTGCATTAACCGCTCGATAAGCTTTAATGGGTACCAATAATTATTAAATGAAGGCTGACTTGCCAGAGCACGCAAAACCCGTAAAGAAACAAGCCTTTGATGAAGCGTGGATTCAGGTGAGTTAAGGCAGTCAACATAAGCCCTTAACAATACCGGCACATTACCAGCGGGGTATAAATGAATTTTAGCAAGCTCTTGCCCTGCTTGTATTTCAATCACCAGCGCATCAGCACTTAAATGACCATCAAAACAAAAGGGTGAAGGCAACAGGCAAAGTACTAGCCCCTGTCTTTTTAGTTCTTGATTCAGCAATAAAAAAGAGATAGTTCGCTGGTTTGCATCCGTAAAAATATGAAACATTTCAAGTTGCTTACAAAGCCAGGCGATGGCATGTATTTTTTTTACATCATCATCCCTTGCCTGACGAATGGCTCTCTCATATTCGCTGAAAATTCGTCATGTTTTATCCACAATATCCGAGTACAGAGTGAATTGGCCACGGACTTTAACCCCGTCATCGAACAATTCAATTAACCAGCTTTGGAGCTTCGCATTTTCTTACTTTGCTGCTTGTTCGCAATGAGGTAAATGTCTATTACCATATTGAGATCTCCCCATCAAAGGAATACTAGTGCTTAGCTTAAAAATGCTTTGATTTTTTTTATTGAATACCCGACCATAAGTACCCTCAGTGGATAAATAGGTTATTGCTGCATCATGCAAGTCAATGAACGACGCTAAGGTTAGCGGCTTAGCAACACCACGAGTCATAAAAGACCAGCCGTTTAGCATGCCCGCAGCATAACCAGGTTCACCTTGATCAAAAATTAAAGGGTTGTTATCGACTTGCTTCTCATAATCTATTCATAAACGCCAGAGTTCTTCTTCCTTAATACCCCAAAACTGAGCCAAAGCCTTTTTTTGTTGTGTCCTATTGTGGGGATCTGCGGGTAGATTTTTTGGCGAAAAAGAACCTTCTTCTGAAAGTGCTTCACTGGCGGGTAAGTGTACACTCAACATCGCTATGCTACTAGCTGCGCAAGCAGCATTAATATTTACTTGTAAATAAGTTTTTAAGTCGACCCCAGTGAATTCCTTGAAACGTAACAGAACTTCTTTGTTGGCATGCTTAACAAAAATAGCTAAATCATCCCATTTTTCCAGCGCAATTAACCTGCATAGCCTAATTGCAAATAAAGAATCCAGCGCCTTTATAATAGCACCAGAAGGGTCGCTACTAATTTCTTCTTTACTCGCTCTTGCCACAATCTCCAAGCTCAGTTCTTTCAACCTAGCAGCCGACTCCGGCAAACAAAAATACTCCAATAAACTATCAACTATCTTTTTTCTTTCCCCTTCAGTACCTGCGACTGACAAAGACAGAAGCGCTCGCAAAGCAATAGCGCTGTCTTTATCTGCTGACAAAGAAGCATATGCTGATACCTGAATTAAAACCTCAATCATGCTTTTTTCACGAACAATCGTTCCACTCTCCCGGTAATTTGCGGACAAAATCCAAAGCAGGTCCAAGGCTTTTCCTTGAACAACCTCAGAGGAAGGATGTGCTAGTAGCTTAATTAGGTTCTCAATCCCCCCCTTTTCACTTAGCTCTTTTTGATTTTTAGGACAATTTTCAGACAAACGACAAAGCGTTACTAAGGCGTTTTCTTGAGCCACTCTGTCATCAAATAAGCTAATTTGCTCTAGTAATGCATCGACATTGTCTGTAAATTCTGCTTGCATGGAATGAATCCTGATTTAAAAAATTAGACGATATTGTATTTATTATACCTTAAGGTATATATAATGAGCAATAAGGATTTTCCGAATCAAAAAATCATCCTGAAGCATTGCCTCTGGCACGAGAAGAAGAGAAGGAGGACTTAAGTTTTAGAGTCTTAATTGTATAGCGGAAATCTATGCCTAGTAATTTTTGATTACACTAGCTTTTTTTGGGCGCCATCAATCAACATTTTGCTTATTTTTGGATGTACTCTTAAAAGCCGCGGCACTTCTTATATTCGCCTCGATCCTTTCGCCTGAGCAATGCCATCAGCAGGATTTAATGGCCATTGATGTTTAGGATAACGTATCCGTAACTCTTTACGGATTTCTGAATAACCATTTTTCCAAAAACTTTCTAGATCGCTTGTTACCTGCACTGGATGAAAATTCGGCCCTAATAAATGCAGGACAACGGTCACACTCTGAAATAATATTTTCGGCGTTTTTTCCCATCCAAACACTTCTTGGATGCGTACTCTAAGAAAAGGATGTTCAACCGTTGAATAATGAATAGGGATCATGCTACCACTGGGAACTTTTAACTTACTTGGAAGTTCATTTTGTAAAATACTACGCAAGGTTTCTGATATATTTAGTTCAAAAAAATACACTAAATTTTTTTTCAGTACGAGAGCCATTTTACTTTCACCGAAACATGCTTGTCTAAATACATCTAAGCAAAATGATTTTTTTAATGCATCTCCCTCGAAAAGACTCTCTAATTCATCTTGGATATGAGGAGGTATTAATGCTTTATGGAATCGTATAAATAAAATCTTTTGATACCACTGATCTAAATGTTCATTTTTCTTCAGTGTGTTCGCCCAATTGTCAGTTAATATATCAGGCAATTTTTCTGCTAGGTGTACAGAGGTGGCCAGCGAAAAACTCGGTTCTTCGATTGGTAAATCCCAAAGTGTTTTATATTCACGCTGATAAAATTGCGATTTTTCTGCTTCAAAAATGATGTCTCTTTTCTTTATGATGTGGTCGGAAAAGTGTTTGAGCAAAAATTCTTTATTTATCCCACTCGCCTGATTAATCAAAGTTTCTGCCTCGCCGCTTTCTTCAAAACCATTCAAGGCAATAAAAAACTCACTTCTTTTCACAAGCGTTCGATCTGACAATTTTACGCCACGTCCCCCGACCATCAATGCACGATCAGAGTTCTTGCGACGTCGACACAAACGATCACCAAAAGATAACATGAGGAGTAACTGTCTCGCTTCATCTTCTTCAAGAGAAGCAGGGGGCTCTGCCTTTTTTAATTTTTTAGCAAGCTCGAGAATCTGCTGATAACTTTGCGCGACCGTCTGTAAAAGTGTGAACTGACCTTCATGTGAAGAACCATTTTTTAGAAATTTATTGAATATTTTTAACCGCGGTGCAACATCACATTCATAATGCTCTGCTTGAAAATGATTCGCCCTTTCTTTCCGTAAAATATCGCGCTCTTGTAATAACGCTGCAATTTTGGCCGCCAGATCGATGCAATTGTTTTCTATACCTGCAATTAATAGTCTCCCCAAACGCAGAGGTAAGGGAAAGTCTAAAAGCTGGCGACCTATTGAGGATAATTCATTGTTAGTTTTGATTGCACCTGCCGCCTGTATGCTTAAGGTCGCCCGTTCAATGCTGACCCGAGGAGGTCTTTCAAACCATGAAAAACTCTGAAAATTCGAGATATGTTGATGTGCTAAAAAAAGTAAACTATCGCTTAAATCTGAGCATAGAATTTCGGGAATATTTGATTTCACAAATGACCGTTCATCATGCTGACTCCACATCCTGTAACAAACACCCGGAAATTGTCGTGCAGCTCTACCCGCACGCTGAATGGCACTCGCTAAACTAATTCGCGAAATCTCAAGGCGTGAAAATCCAGTACGTAAATCGTGCTTCATTATTTTTACTAAACCTGAATCTATGACCGTATCAACACCGTCTAAAGTAACAGAAGACTCAGCAATATTAGTTGCAAGAATAATTCTTTGTGCTGAAGATTTTTGCAATGCAATACGCTGTGCTTCTAGAGGAAGACTGCCATGCAACGTGATCACTTCTATTTTTTGGCTTTCTTTCCAATCAAGTAAGTTTTCTTT
This sequence comes from Legionella sp. km772, assembly GCF_003989735.1. Taxonomy (GTDB): domain Bacteria; phylum Pseudomonadota; class Gammaproteobacteria; order Legionellales; family Legionellaceae; genus Legionella. The sequence continues at coordinate 6,909 of NZ_RZGQ01000087.1, forward strand.
AGCACGGTCAATTTCTCGCACACCCGGTAAAAATACTAAAATATCTTTATCTGTTTGTCGCTGTGCTTCTTTGATGACTTGAGATAAATGCTCATAAAATTGATAATTAGGTGTTAGGAATTGAGTTGATTTTTGATAGCGTACCGTTAACTCAAATAACTTTCCAGGCACGGAAATGACAGGGCAATTACCCAAATATTCAGCAATTTTTTCTGCTTCGAGGGTTGCTGACATGACCACAATTTTAATAGGATGCCCTAACTGTTGTAATTCGCGTATTAATCCAAGTGTTAAATCAACGTATAAAGATCGTTCATGAAACTCATCTAGAATCACCATGTCTACATCATCTAACTCAGGATTATGAATCATGTGTCGTGCCAGTAAAGCTTCAGTCATGTATATTAATCTGGTTTTATGCGATGTTTTATTGACAAAACGGACTTGATAACCAACCTCCTCTCCAACCAGCCAACTATTTTCTTCTGCAACCCGATGAGCAGCAGCGATCGCTGCCATTCTTCGAGGTTCTAGCACTACTATTTTACCGGCTACAACAGAAAGCAACTCCGGAGGCAATCGAGTGGTCTTGCCAGCACCAGGTGCAGCTGTTATTACTAAATTAGGATGAGATGTTAGCTTCTGTAAAATATCATCTATAAAATCATCTATGGGTAAATGAGTTGAGCCTGCTATTAAAATGATTGTACCCTTAAATATATCTTGTTCTGCATGTAATCCTAAGCATCCTCTATAGCTTTTCTTCTAGATTTCGCACCCTGCAGTATGATTACACTCCGATTGTTTGACTCTTTATTGATTTTAATGCTTTTTCAATAGCTCATATCAATATAAGGCAAGCAAAGTATATCAAGAATTCCGTGCTCTATCGATCTCTATGCGAAAGCAAATCCCAAGAATCAACCGAAGCACGAAAGATCAATTTATTAACAAATAAAGAAACTTGAAGCCAACATGCGCCAGTTATCTCTATTTCAATAGAGCGCAATCATCGCCAAACAGATAGTCTTGTTTAATAATTTTTAAAGCGCATTCTGTTGAACTTTTCAGCGGTCCGTATTTTTGATTTGGTTTATGCGATAGACTCATCAAGCGCTCTGGCAGATTTGCATAACTTTAAGCGAGTGATTATAATTAATACATATAAAAGCCGGTTATGGGGTATTGTCATGGAACCTAAAACATCTCAAAGTTATGCTAAAACAGGACAAATTTTGAAAGATCATCCACCCTTGCAAAAACCAGCTGCCTCTGTGGGCAATGTTATTGACACGCCCCTTGAGGTGCTTGAGGAAAACCAAGACAAAAACATTCTGGTTGATACAGCACTTGAGGCCAAAAAGCAAAAAGAAATGAGAGACCTAGGGGCTGATGATACCGTTGCTGAAGTTGAGGAAGCAACACAGCTAAGAAATACCCTATAAGCACTTCACTAATCTTATTGCTAAAAGGGGTAGAGAAGTTTTTTCGGATTAATTCTTTATAGTTTTAGCCTGACATTGAGCACACAAGCCTTTTATCTCAATGGTACAATTAATAATTGAAAAATGAAAAGCATTCGCGGCTAGGGTGACCTCAGAAAGATCTAAGGCACATTCTAATTCTTTAGCAAAATCACATTCATTACAAATAAGAAATTGGGCCTGTCCGATATGATGACCGTGCAAACAAGCTACATAAGACTTAAGGCTATCGATACAATGAATAAATCCTTCTTGGTGCCAAAATTGAATCGCTCTATAGACGGTGGGCGGTTTGGGGTTGGTCATTTCGTTAGAGAGTTTACGTAAAATATCATAGGCACTGAGAGGTTTCGTTTCATTAACTAAGATTTTAAGCACGCGTTCTCTTGGTTCAGTAAATCGATGACCGTTTTTTATGCAGTGTTTGTACGCCTTATCCAGCAAATTCTGATTCATCAATTACTTTTTTACTTAATAATTTGTTAAGTATTTTATCATAGAATGCTTTTCAAAATAAAGGTTATAACAATCAGTGAAAAAAAAGTAGTCGTGAGCAAAGTTGAACTGAAAAGAACCAAATGCTCTTTTTAGTTTCCATCTAATGTTATGTTGTAACATTCGCAGATGTGTTATATTATATCACTTTATCATTTGATGATACATGCGTGGCAAAAGACGACCGCACTTAATTTATTTTGGACAACATCATAGAGCGCGTCACTCACTGCTGTTATAACGGTTTTTTCAACGATGAAAAAATTATTTCATAACGGATTTTGGCTAGATCAAATGCATGCTTGGTGCGCCTGCTGCACTTTATGATCTAGATTATCGTATAAAAAGAGGTCTAAATGCGTAATATCTATTATCGATTTTATCTTGCAGAATCACATGACGCAGAATTTACTAGCTTAAAAAAAGCTGTAACACAATTACCCAATCTCTTTACGCAAATTAAGGGACTCAAATTAAAACGTGTAGCAACGGATTTTTTAGGCCTCAATAAAAGTTTGAGCCTTTTATGTGAGACAGAAGAAGTATCCGCTACTCAGCAAGAGGAATTAAGAACCTGCTTATTAAAACAAGGGTTTCCCCTAACTGCAAAAGTAGATGTTGAATTATTTGAAGGTGAAGCGAGTACGCATGCCCACCATTCACATGGGCATGATGGAAACTGCCATGATGGACACTGTCACTCAGGTGACCACCACGGACATTCACACGACCATCATGGACATTCACACGACCACCACGGACATTCACACGACCATCATGGACATTCACACGACCATCATGGACATTCACACGACCATCATGGGCATTCACACGGCCATTCTCATGAAAATCATTGGTTACAGGCGGGAGTGGGTTTACTTTCAGGTGTCGCCTTATTAGCTCTTTCTATTTCTGGTCTTAATCTTTCCTTATTAGCTTACTCCCTTATTACCGGTATTTCCTCATTAACCACCTTATACCTTGGAAGTAGCGTTTATCAACAAGCCTGGCAAGCGCTACGTGCAAAAAAATGGGATATGACGACCTTATATGCAATAAGTACCTTAACCATTGTGATCGTATCTATTGTGAGTATTTTCGTTCCCAGTATGCCTATGATGTTTGAGGCCGCTCCTTTTGTTTTAGGTTTTTGGCATCTAGGCGAAGCGGTTGAACATACTTTAATAGATCAACTCAACCAAAAGCTAGATGTGCGTGATAGCTTATCGCCGGTAGTTTTACTTAAAGGCGACCCGGATAGGGAAATTTCCGTTAAAGAGTTAATTCCCAACGATATCATTACTATAAATAATGGTGATGTTATTCCCGTGGATGGAGTTTTATTAGAGCCAACCCTACTTTACACTACCTCTATTGATGGCTCTCCAAGGCTTAAAGATTTTTATCCTGGTGACAAAGTCAAAGCAGGAATGCGTTTGGCCGAACATATCCCCTCTTTAGAATTAAGGGCAACAAGTACCTATCAAAACTCCTATCTTTCTCTTATTGCCAAACATATCAATAAAGCGAATGATGAAAAAGCCCCTATTGAACTCTTTGCTAATAAAGTACTTCAATACTTTATCCCTGGTTTACTAGCACTTGCTACGGCATCAGGCATTCTTATTGGTACGTTTTTTGGACCTGCCCTTGCTCTACAATGTGTTATTTCGGTATTGGTGAGCGCATGCCCTTGTGCCTTAAGTCTTATCACACCTATGGCAGTTAAGATTGGGATGAAAAAAGCATCTGATGAAGGAGTTCGCTTTAACAATGGTAAGGCCTTACAAGCAGCAGCGGATATTGACACTATTGTTTTTGATTTAAATGGCACCTTAACTACAGGCCAAATTGAAGTTAAAAGTTTACTTGTATCGGATCCAAAATATTTAAAACATATAGCGCTTTTAGAAAGTAAATCCAAACATCCAGTAGGGAAAATAATCCTTTCACACATCCAAAACCAAAACCTGATGTTTATAGACAACAAGCTAAACATCACAAATGTGGATCAAAGCCATCATTCAGGTATTAAAGCTACTATCAATGGCGAAACGTTTATGATTGGCAATCAGGAAATGCTTTTTAGTAATGGTGTAACTACTATTAATGAGCCTTATGAAAATCATGAAAACGGTTCCATTTACCTAGTAAGAGGTAAAACCGTAATAGGACAAATTGCTTTATCTGATCCGCTCCGCTCAGACGCTATAGCCACTATTAAGCAATTAAAGCAATTAGGTAAATCCATTCATTTATGTACTGGGGCTGACCAAGCAACAGCGGAAGAATATGCAAAAAGATTAGGAATTAATAAGAAAAATATTTGTGCCAATACAGTAGGTGTAATTAGTCATCAGGGTGAAGTCTCAAAAACCAGTTATATTCAAGAGTTGCGGCGTAAAGGCCGTAAAGTGGCCATGGTTGGGGATGCGGCCAATGATGTAGCTGCAATTGCAGACGCCGATTTAGGGATTGCAGTAAAATCAAGCATTGGTGATATTATCACCGAAAAGCATGCCGGTATGGTCATACAAAAAGGTTATCTATTTCCCATAGCAACTGCCTTTGATGTGGGTAAAAAAACTAAACACAATATTTTCCAGAATCTATTTATAAGCCTTACCTTTAACTCAGTTGTAACCTTAGTTGCAGCCGGTTTATTTGTTGCTTTGGGCTTTACCTTAAATCCTGCCGTCGGGGTGGCCTTAATGGTTGTTGAATCAACTATTGTTTTAACTAATTTATTTCGGTTAAAGCAACAGAATGTTTTGTCTGCGACACAGAATAATGATATGAGCAAAGAAAATATACATTCCGATACGACAACGAACATGTTAAGATATTTCGGCTTATCACCACAAGCACAAGCAGAAGCCTCACTCACTAGCCCATCGCCAGCAGTTCCGATGTTTAAACGTACGCCCACCACAACTCAGACGCAGGACCATGAGGTTAACGATGAGCCTCGGGCGGCTTATTGTTAAAGGCTTATACTGCTCCAATTAGTTATGCGCTTTTCAATTCTCCCTGTACCTTAGAGACACTACAGGGAGAAAATTCTAAGCTCTTTAATCTTCATTATGTTCATAATAAAGTTCACTTTCACCTAAGATTTGATACGCCCCATTTACTTTTTCTACCGTGCGCCCATCTTCCGTCTTATAACGAGCAATATCAACGATACCCTGTTTATTGCTGTCAGACATGTCAATAGGAAAAGAATATTCAATAAGTTTGAGCACATGCCCGCTTTTAGATTGAGCCATAAATTGACGTGTCATTTCTTCCATGAAGCTACTCCTGCCATAAAGCTACACTCCCTAAACAAATGTTGGCTTCCTGGTCAAATTTTATTTGTTTAAGATTTTTGCTAAAATAAAGCCTATACCACCTGCAATAAGGATAGATGTAAGAGGCTTTTCACGAACCATTTCCAACAACTCCTCGGCCTGTTGTTGAATAGTCCCTTCAATTTGATTGACTTTTTGATTGACTGTCTCTTTTCCCAGGGGCTTTTCATGACTAGAAATGAACCAATTATTGTTCAGCTGTTTTTTAATCAACAGTCGACAAAAGATTCGGTAAATTTAGGCTGTGAGGCTTATTCGCTCTAAATGGTTAATAA
>NZ_RZGQ01000088.1 GCF_003989735.1 Legionella sp. km772
GAAAATCAAATAATCACTATAAAGATCAAGCATATCCATTTAATTCCCTCCCTAAAATTAAGGGCGGAATTCTAATGCTTTTTAGTCAAACTACAAGTTTATGTGCGTAACATGAGTTAATGAGTCATCGCCTGTAATTCATTATATTGAAGAAGATAATATTGGTGGAGTAATTTTGTTTGACTATAATCCTCAATCTCAATCTTTTGATAAGAATATTGAAAACCCAGCGCAAGTCCAAAGGCTCAATCAGCAATTACAAGCAATAACTCATCAGAGTAATGAGCGCTACCATCGTCCCCAGATCCCTTTACTCATTTCAGTCGACTATGAAGGTGGAAAAGTGAATCGCCTCCATCCTCGTTATGGTTTTCCTGCTATTTTAAGTGCCAAAGAGATAGGTAAAATGGGGTATGAGGAAGCGAATAACACTGCAAAGCTCATGGCTTCTGTCTTGAAAAACTCAGGTTTTAATCTAGATTTTGCCCCGGTATTAGACGTCGATGTAAATCCAGATAATCCTATTATCGGAAAATTAGGGCGTAGTTTTTCTGCTGATCCCAATAGTGTTACCCAATATGGCCAGCTTTATTCTAAGCAATTTTTGGCTCAGCACATTGAGTGTTCATATAAACACTTTCCCGGCCATGGAAGTTCTATCACTGATTCACATTTAGGTTTTGTGGACATAACAAATACCTGGTCAGTAAGTGAATTAACTCCTTTTTTACAACTTTTGTCGCAGACTAAACATTGTGGGATGGTAATGGTTGCTCATGTGGTAAATCGTAATTTAGATGCCAGTGGCTTACCAGCCACTCTTTCTTTTAGCATGATTTCTGGTTTATTGCGTCATGACTTACAGTTTAATGGAGTGGTGATTACTGATGATATGCAAATGAAAGCTATTGCTGATTATTATGGCTTGTCGACGGCACTTACCTTAGCAATTAACGCGGGTGCTGATATGTTTATTTTTGGAAATCAATTGGTAGATAAAGCACAGGAACCTAAAGAATTAATTGATTTAATTGCGGAAAAAGTACAGTCAGGTGAGATTCCTGAAGCACGTATCGATGAAGCCTATCGTCGCATTATCCAGATGAAAAGCAGTTTAAAAAATTAGTAGTGCTCTAGTCGGGTTTTAACCGACTAGAGCAATGGATTATTTAGCCTTAAACTCTAAGCGATCATTGTCGTAACTGACCTCAATAGTTTCACCAGCCTTAAATTGTCCTCTCAGGAGAGAGTTAGCCAGAGGATTCTCTAGTTTTTGTTGAACCGTACGTTTTAAGGGGCGAGCTCCGTATACCGGATCATAACCTGCTTCGGCTAGATGAGCGATTGCCTCATGACTAACCTCCAAATTAATATTTTGTTCTTTTAGACGTTTATGCAAATAATTAATTTGTAATTGGGCAATTTTTGCAATTTGCTCTTTGGCTAAAGGATGAAATACGACTGTTTCATCGATTCGGTTAATAAATTCGGGTCTAAAATGTTGCGCTACCATTTCTAGCACAGCTGCTTTAATTTGATCATAGGTAAATTTAGTACCCATCTCTTGAATAATTTGGGAACCAATGTTCGAGGTCATTACTATGACCGAATTGCGAAAATCGACGGTACGGCCTTGGCCGTCAGTTAGGCGACCATCATCCATGACTTGAAGTAAAATATTAAAGACATCAGGATGGGCTTTTTCAACCTCATCGAGAAGAATAACCGAGTAGGGACGTCGTCGAACCGCTTCAGTTAAATAACCTCCTTCCTCATATCCTACATAACCAGGAGGCGCGCCAATTAAACGGGCAACTGAATGTTTCTCCATAAATTCGGACATATCTATGCGTACCATAGCTTCTTCAGTATCAAAAAGGAAAGAGGCTAAAGCTTTACATAATTCTGTTTTACCAACCCCGGTTGGGCCTAGAAATAAAAACGAACCAATAGGGCGATTAGGATCGGATAAACCTGCTCGGGATCGTCGAATGGCATTCGCCACCGCATCGACTGCTTCATTTTGTCCGATTAAACGGTTATGTAAGGCCTCTTCCATTTTGAGCAACTTTTCTTTCTCACCTTCCATCATTTTAGCAACAGGAATACCGGTCCATTTAGAAACGACTTCCGCTATTTCATCTTCTGTTACTTTGTTACGCACGAGTTTTGCCTCTTTAACATCTTCAGCATTAACTTGGGCTAATCGTTTTTCTAATTCCGGAATCCGTCCGTATTGTAATTCTGACATTCGACTTAAATCACCCGCTCTACGAGCAGTTTCCATTTCCAGTTTGGCTTGTTCTAAAGCTTCTTTAATTTGGGTAGATCCTTGCATGGTGGCTTTTTCGGCTTTCCAAATTTCCTCCAAGTCCGAATAGTTTTTTTCTAGCTCTTCAATATTATGCTCTAAATCAACTAGCCTTTTTTTCGAGGCTTCATCATCCTCTTTTTTAAGGGCTTCGCGCTCAATTTTCAATTGAATAAGACGGCGCTCGATCTTATCCATACTCTCCGGTTTGGAATCAATTTCCATGCGAATTAAACTGCCTGCTTCATCAATTAAATCAATAGCTTTATCCGGAAGCTGTCTATCCGTGATATAGCGGTGGGATAAAGTTGCCGCAGCTACTATAGCCGGATCGGTAATGGCAACCCCATGATGTACCTCATAACGCTCTTGTAGTCCACGAAGAATAGCGATAGTGTCTTCAACAGTGGGCTCGTTAACTAAAACTTTTTGAAAGCGGCGTTCTAAAGCCGCATCTTTTTCTATGTATTCACGGTACTCATCTAAGGTTGTTGCACCAATACAATGGAGCTCGCCACGCGCTAAAGCTGGTTTTAGCATATTCCCTGCATCCATTGCGCCTTCTGCTTTTCCTGCTCCAACCATGGTATGAAGTTCATCGATAAATAAAATAATTTGTCCTTCTTGTTTGGCTAAATCATTTAAAACCGCTTTAAGTCGCTCTTCAAATTCACCACGGAATTTTGCTCCAGCAATAAGCGCGCCCATATCTAAAGATAAAACTCGCTTATTTTTTAAACCCTCAGGAACTTCCCCGTTGATAATTCGTTGTGCTAATCCTTCAACGATGGCAGTTTTACCCACCCCAGGCTCCCCAATAAGGACAGGGTTATTTTTGGTGCGTCTTTGTAATACTTGAATCGTGCGCCGTATTTCATCATCTCGGCCTATGACCGGATCTAATTTGCCCTGTTCCGCACGCTCAGTTAAATCGATGGTATATTTTTCTAAAGCTTGGCGCTGTTCTTCGGCATTTGGATCATCCACAGACTCGCCTCCACGCAGCTCATCAATCGCTTTTCCTATCGCTTTAGCATCACCGCCGGCTTGCTTTAAGATTCGAGATAAGTTGCCTTCTTCTTGAACCGCAGCAAGAATAAATAATTCACTGGAAATAAAATTATCCTTTCGTTGCTGCGACAATTTATCGGTAAGGTTTAATAAACGGTTTAAATTATTCGATATATGGATATCACCACCGGTTCCAGACACAGTGGGTAGCTTATCTAAGGCTTCATCAAGCAAATTTCTTAATTGCGCGACATTTACTCCTGCCTTACTTAATAAAGGCCGACAACTACCACCTTGTTGATCTAATAAGGCCTTCATTAAATGTTCTGGTTCAATAAAATTATTATCTCTACCAAGGGCAAGAGACTGTGCATCGGCTAGGGCGATTTGAAATTTTGATGTGAGTTTGTCCATTCTCATAATTAAGCCTTTATCTGATTGTAGGGTATTATTTAATCTCTATCTGCCGTAAAATGGGGTTTAATCTATTTATTTCAAGAGCATAAAATGAATATTGATCACTCTTCTAATCCAAATATAGACTCACAAACGCTTCTTAACCAGATTGTTCTTGATTATATGAAGGAGCAGAAAAGAAAACGCCGCTGGCGCTGGATCTATCGAATTATTATCATCTTATTGTTTGTCTTTTTTGCTTATCAAATAATGAGCGATGATGAGGAAAAGGGAGGAAATACTAAGCCCCATGTTGGTGTTATAGATCTTAATGGAGAAATTTCTGATATTAAAGTTAATGCAGACGATTTTGCCAAAGGTTTAAGTTCTGCATATAAAAATGATGGACTTAAGGCTTTAATTATCCGCATCAATAGTCCTGGCGGTAGCCCTGTACAAGCGGAGTATATGTACAACACGATTAATTATTATAAGAAAAAATACCCCACTATTAAAACCTATGCTGTCTGTGTTGACTTATGCGCCTCAGCGGCTTATTACGTGGCAGTAGCTGCTGATCAAATTTATGCAAGTCCTGCAAGTATGGTTGGCTCCATTGGTGTAATTTACAATGGTTTTGGCTTTGTTGATGTGATGAATAAAGTAGGGGTTACACGACGTTTACAAACAGCAGGTGTCAATAAAGGCTTCATGGATCCCTTTTCACCAGAAAACGATGCCCAAAAACAAAAACTTCAAGTAATGTTAGATATCGTCCACCAACAATTTATAAATCGAGTGAAAGAGGGGCGAGGTGCGCGCCTACATATTGATGATGAGACTTTTTCTGGTTTATTTTGGACGGGAGATCAAGCCTTACAGAAAGGTTTAATTGATGGTTTTGCAAGCAGCGGCCAATTAGCACGTGATATCATTAAAGAAGATAATCTAGTCGATTACACATTCAAACCGAATCTCTTCGATAGAGTGACAAAAGGAATTGGAGCTGCGATCGCCAATGAATTACCTGAGAGCTTAGGACTAAAGCCTGGCTTTAAATAAGGGGAGTTTTCAGCGCTCGTTTTTGATTTCCCCTGAGCTCTTGCCATAAACACAAGAGCTTAGGGGAATGATTTAACTATTAATATTTAGGGATAACCTTTGTTCGACATCAAGGCTAAAGCCAAGCAAACAATAGACTTTATGATAAGGCAGGCGATATAGTTTGCAATAGTGCTTTGAATACTTTTGGGGTACCAGCAACTACATTACCTTCTTTGAGAAAATCATCACCACCTTGCATATCACTCACTAAGCCACCAGCTTCGCGTATTAATAAAGCGCCCGCCGCAATGTCCCAAGGCTTCAAGCCAAATTCCCAAAATCCATCTAATCGACCACTGGCGACATAAGCAAGATCCAGGGCTGCAGAGCCAGTTCTTCTCATTCCTGCGCATTTGCCTATAAGTGCTTCGAAAGTAGGTAGGTATTTCTGATTTAAAATACTATCACGGCCAGAAAAACCGGTTCCTAATAAAGAGGCGCTGAGTTGTGTCTGTTTAGAAACACGAATTCTTCGATCATTAAGGCGAGCACCACGTCCTCGGCTTGCTGCAAAATACTCATGACGTAGGGGATCATAGATCACACCATGTTCTATGCGGTTTTTTATTTTCAGTGCAATAGAAACGGCAAAAAAAGGAAAACCATGTAAATAGTTTGAGGTGCCATCTAATGGATCAATAATCCATACATAATCCTCAGCTCCTTCAACAGTGCCGCTTTCCTCTGCCAGAATACTATGATCTGGATATGCTTTTTGAATGGTGTTGATAATGGCTTGTTCGGCTTTGACATCAACCTCACTAAAATAGTCATGGCCATTTTTAGGTGTTATTTTCAGGTGATCCACTTGTTCCATGTGTCGAATAATAATATCGCCAGCTTGGCGTGCCGCATTTACTGCTATATTTAAAAGTGGTTCCATGAATTATGCTCTTTTATTTGCAAAAAAGAGTGATTCTATCACATTTTTTTTGCATAGAGGGAAGTTCAATTAATAAATGCTGTGTTATAGTTAAAGATTGTTTCACAGGGTAAGTTTTTATGAAGTTAAGTTCTATTCGTATTGTATTAATTGCTACCTCCCATCCTGGTAATATTGGTTCTACTGCCCGGGCCATGAAGACTATGGGGTTAAACTCACTTTATTTGGTAACTCCCAAATCCTTCCCAGACCCCAAAGCAAGAGAAATGGCTGCAGGTGCTGATGATGTACTGGAGCATGCCGTTGTAACACAGACTCTAGAAGAAGCGCTAACGGGTTGTCAGCTCATTTTAGGTACTAGTGCACGCCCTCGTGGTCTTTCCTTGCCAGGCCTAACGCCTTCCTCTTGTGCTGAGCTCATCAAGGAACATGCTGACGATACGCAAATTGCTATAGTGTTTGGGCGTGAGCATTCAGGTTTGACTAATGAAGAGTTGCTTAAATGTCATTATCACATCCATATTCCTAGTAATCCAGAATATAGCTCTCTTAATTTAGCGCAAGCAGTACAAATTATTGCTTATGAACTTAGAATGAAGCTCTTAGACCCCAATGCTCATGTTGCTTTACGGCATGATGAATATGCCAGCGCTGATGAAATTGAGCAATTTTATGATCATTTAAAGGAAGTTTTTATTGAAATTCAGTTTTTAAAGGAAGCTAACCCACGCCGTCTTATGCAACGAGTCCGCCGTTTATTTAATAGGGTAAATCTTGAAAAAATGGAAGTGAGTATTTTGCGTGGCATGTTAAGTCAAGTACAGAAGTCCTTAATGTGGGCGCGAAAAAAAACTGAGAATGACTTGAATGAACAGTAGACCGATTTATTTAGACTATATGGCAACAACGCCGGTTGATCCCCGCGTTGTAAGCAAAATGCTCGCCTATTTAGGTCCAGAAGGAAATTTTGGTAATCCCGCATCCATTACTCATGTTTATGGTATCAATGCTTCTTTGGCTGTTGAGCAGGCGCGGGAGCAAATTGCCCAAGTAATCCATGCAAGCCCGAATGAATTAATATTTACTTCCGGGGCAACCGAGGCCAATAATTTGGCTATTTTAGGCGCAGCCCGCTTTTATAAAAACAAGGGCAAACATCTAATAACGATGAGTATTGAGCATAAAGCCGTATTAGATAGTTTTAAACAGTTAGAAAAAGAGGGTTTTGAGGTTACTTATTTATCCCCAGAAAAAAATGGTTTACTGGATATAAAGCAACTAGGGGATGCTTTGCGTTCTGACACTATTTTAGTTTCAATAATGCATGTAAATAACGAAATCGGGGTCATCCAAGACATTGAAGGAATTGGGAATTTATTAGTTAATAAAGGAGTTCTTTTTCATGTTGATGCAGCTCAAAGTGCGGGTAAGCTAGCTCTTGATCTTAAAAAACTATCTGTTCATCTCATGTCTTTTTCTGCACATAAAAATTATGGCCCTAAGGGCATCGGTGCACTCTATGTACGAAATAAGCCCCGTGTACGCCTGCAAGCGCAAACCTTCGGCGGGGGGCATGAACAGGGTTTACGCTCAGGCACTTTAGCCACCCATCAGATTGTGGGGATGGGAGAGGCCTTTAGTATAAGTGAAAGGGAGCGAGAAAAGGAACAGCAACGTCTGTTAGGTTACCGACAAATTTTATGGGCGCAGCTTAAACAATTACCAGGAATACAATTGAATGGCGATGAGCATCAACGAATAGCTGGTAATCTTAATCTTAGTTTCGCAGGTTTAAATGGCGATTCTCTTTTATATGCACTACACGAATTAGCCTTATCGACCAGCTCCGCGTGCACGGCCGCGAGCATCCAACCTTCTTATGTATTAAAAGAGATAGGCCTAAGTGACGAGTTGGCTCAGAGCTCTATTCGTTTATCCTTAGGACGTTTTACCCAAGAAGAGGATATAAATAGAGTAGTTAATATCATTGGTAATCAAGTGAAACGTTTACAATCTATGGCACAGCAATGATGTATAATGAATTAGTAGAGGATTGTTTTTTCTTTCCCAAGCATGTTGGCGTGCTTGATTCGTCTGAGCCAAGAACCGTATATTATAGTAATGCTTCGTTTAGTAAAAATGCGGTAATTAGTTTATATATGCAATGTACTGGCGATAAACGAATTAAAGTTATTTGCTTTAAAAGCAATGGTAATCCTTATTTAATTGCTGCTTTAGAATGGTTATGTAGACAAGTTAACGGAAAAAAATTAGCTCAATGGTGTTTTAATGGTGATGAGCTCATCAAACTATTGGACGTTCCTTTTAATCACGCGCCTGTTATTTGGCAGGTCCAAGATGCTTATCAAGAGATCTTAATGTTAATGAATAAAAAAATTGAAGGTGAATCATGAGTGTAGTGATACAACAAACTAATACTTTAAATCCTAATATTAGTTTTAGCGAGTCGGCAATAAAACATTTGATTTCTTATTTAGATAAAAGTGCAAATTATCAGGGTGTTCGTTTGTCCGTAAAAAAAACGGGATGTTCCGGGCTATCTTATGTTGTTGATTATGTAAGTGAACCAGGGGAAAATGATTTAATGATGCCTTTATCTCAAGGCTATTCTGTATGGGTAGATAAGGCGAGTTATCCTTTTTTGAAAGATATGAAGGTAGATTACGTAAAACAAGGCTTGAATTTTAAATTTATTTTTAATAATCCAAACCAAACTGGGCAGTGTGGTTGTGGCGAAAGCTTTACAGTCTCCGATGGCCAGTAGTATTAAATCGGCAATGTGTATCACTTATTAGGTTGGCCAAGCTTAGGGCCAACCCATTTTTAACGCATAAATTAGTAAATTACCCTTCTGTAAAATTCTCTATTAGCTTGAATATCATTGTTAGACCAAAATGTCTCGACCCCCATCGAACTGTTCTTGAGTGAACCTAATTGGTTGCATATAAGATTATTCTTTGCAAAATAATCAGACTTAGTTAGATTCTTCCTATTTATTTAGAATAATTTGTTCTATTTCTTAGAAAAAGTATATATATATTTTTACAAATCTCATAAAAATGGTACAATGGCCTTAATATTCCGTTAATAAATGAATATCATTGAATCAATGTTTACAGTCTTTGGGATATTTGGTATTATGTAGTGCATGGTGCTCTGCAATTGAATTTGCTGAGCATATATTTAATTAGTTAATTGATACTAGGAGTTTAGAATGAGTGCAGTAATGCAAGAGGTGGTGCAAGGTAACGAAGCACTTTCTAATCAAGTAATTAATGCGGTTAAAGGGTATTTAACTTCGGTTGGTAGCAAAGATGCCAATTTAAATTTATACCAATTAATTGTAGAAGAAGTAGAGGCACCTTTATTTCGTACAGTAATGGAGTTAACTCGTTATAATCAGTCTAAAGCAGCACGCGTTTTAGGTGTAAGTCGTGGAACTTTAAGAACAAAATTAAAGCGTTATTTTGACGATGAGTTTATTGGAACTCGTGATTTCTAATAAATTCTATTTAAAAATAATAATTATACCTTTATCTATAAATCTCTAGATAAAAATTCACCTTAGCTGTGGTCTTTCGATGGTCACTCTGTTATTATGACGGTCAGAGTCGGTTAGGCAATCGCTCTTTGTTTGACAAAGGGAGGAAAGTCCGGGCTCCATAGGGCAGGGTGCCAGGTAATGCCTGGGAGGTGCGAACCTACGGAAAGTGCCACAGAAAATATACCGCCTGTATTATTAATAATATAATTATTTCTATTACAGGTAAGGGTGAAATGGTGCGGTAAGAGCGCACCGCGCGATTGGTAACAGTCGTGGCAGGGAAAACCCCACCTGGAGCAAGACCAAATAGGAATCCACTTGGTTTACCATAACGTGCGGCCCGTACGGGATTCGGGTAGGTTGCTTGAGGCGCATGGTGACGTGCGTCCCAGATGAATGATTGCTCGCGACAGAACCCGGCTTATCGACCGACTCTTTTTTATTCCTTAATAAATTTTAATTGTTACTCGAACTTATTAAGCCGCCGCATCTTTTTAATATCAAAAAATAAATTAAATCTAAGTTAAATAGCCCCAATATCATTTTTCTGAACAATATGTGTATAATTGATCTTATAGCTGAAGTCTTTATTATCTAAAAAGGACTCTACCCATGAAGTATGTTCAATTACTTAATTAGAGAATGAGGCGTTTTATGGCTCTTACAACTGAGCAAAACATATTAAAGGATTTACTCCCCGCTTATTTTTGGAGTGAGGCTAATTTTCAACCCGCCTTTGCTCTATCCCTTAGTGCATTAAGGCTTATAAAAGACGACGAGTTAGAGCCGGCTTTGGCAGCACTCAATAGCTCATCACTTGATAAAAAAGTCAAAAAAAGTATTTGGATTATCATGGCCGAAAGCCATCCAAAACTCACCGATGAGCGATTAATCGATTTAGGGAGACAGGTGGGATTGGCGAATGACGAGCTTTTTCAAAGTGCGTTGTTGTTAAAAGATAAAGCTCCGTTTAACCAGCTTCTAACTTATTTTGAACAACAAGACATGCTTAGCTCGTTAATAAAAGAAAGGGGCTATTCCCTTTTTAGATGGGCAGCGCAAGAGGGTGAACTAAAGATATTACATTATTTAGCCGAAAAAAAACCTAGCGCAATTCCTGCAATGATTGCCTCTGCAAATTTCGAGGCGTTTAAACAAGCAACTCAAAAAGGTCATGTTCATGTTGTTAAGTTTATAACTGAAAAAGCAGGGATACATCTAGAGTCAATGCTTGCGTCTGATAATTATGATGCCTTTCTTGGCGCCCTGGAAGCAAATTCCAACGATGTTGTGACTCATTTATTAAGCTATCCACAGCTCTTAGCTCATGCTGAAGAGCATGAGAATACCTATAATGCGCATGTACTTCCTTTCATTGATAGCAAAATTATATCTCTGCGGGAGCAAAAAAATAAATTTGAACTTGATCATCCACGCGGTGTTTTTGATGTATCGATTTCTGATGCCAAGCTTCTTTTCTATTGTTTAAGAAATCTGATCCGCCGCAATGATCCAAGTTTGCATGATCAGATGTTATTTTTATTAGAAATACCCGCGGTTAAAAATTTAGTCCATCAAGAAATTACTGAAGATAAACCTAATGAGCTCCTTCGTTTAGCTTTAGTTAAAAATAATCGTTCTGCCATTAATTTACTTATTGGGATTCCTGCTGTACATGATTTAGCAGCTCAAAATAACTACTATCAAGACGAGTTAAGAGGGGCTATCAATCTACGAGCATTAGCTAGTGATCGCGAATCGTCGATGACTGCATTAAACCAAGGCGAGCAAGATTGTTTAAAACAGGTAACTGAGCATTATGATGCTCAGTTAAAACATTTAGGTATATCTGGTGTAATGAACGAGTTACGCGAGACCTTAAAAACTCGCTATACCGACAACCCTGCATTTATCATCTCCGTAGATGCGGATACTGGAAAGCCAGTCAAAACTAATTTACCTATGGAGTGGGAGGCCTTCCAAGATCTCCACTTAAGTACAGATGATTATGCTAGAGCTCTGACAGCTTATTATCAGCATTCAGAACATAGCGCTTGGCGTTATCTGTTAAAACCTAATCCTTGGATGCATGAGAAAGCTCATTATGTTTATACTAATGCCGATAATGAAAAAGAAAAATGGGCGGCTTTTGAAGAATACCAAGCCTTAATTGCTTTGCTCTATTTAGCAGCAAAAGATAGGGATATTGCGCCCATAGAGGGCTATACAGTAGAGACGCGTATTGAACAATTCATTAAAGAATTGGCATTAATAGCGCGCGCACATAATTGGGATCAAGAACGATTCAAATTGGCCTCAAATGGCGAAATTCTTCTTGATGATGATCATAATCCTATTATGGAAGAATATGATGATTTAGAGGCCGATCGACCAAGCTGCTATTCTGGAGTAAAACGCCGATTGTTTCAATCTGTTCAGGGACATCCTCTACTCGTCTTATTAACCACTGATAAAATAAATGCCGAACTTTATGATTTTGCAAGAAAACATTTTGCTAATTTAATAAATGATAGCAATAGGATCGATTTTAAACGAGTATGGAATAAAGTAATTGCAGGAAATGACTTGACTGATGCTGATTTAAGAATATTAAAAAGCGCGGATTTTTCTCTTGAGAAACAAAAGGAGTTTATTCAATTTCTTGCTGAAAAATATGAACGTCAATTTACTGAAAACCCTTATTTTACTAAAAAAATCATGCAAGCGTTTATGTTGAATAATATCAATGATGCTCATCTTTTAAATTTTGGCTATACCCATCCCGAGCATTTCTTTGTTAAAGAGAAAGGAAGCGCTCCCGTCTTTTTTGAACCAGCATCTGCTAAAGATGAAGAATCTGAAGTTGCACGGAGTGTTAAACCTAAGATGTTTTGAAATCCTAGCCTCTCAGGGGGCAACTGATATAGGCGCGGATTTTTAGACGAAAAAAAGGTATTTTTAAGAGCTATTCTTCTAATATAAGAGGGGAATAGAATGACCAAAAAGCGAAATTATTACACTGCATCAAAAAAATCAAA
>NZ_RZGQ01000089.1 GCF_003989735.1 Legionella sp. km772
TTCAATTAACTAAAAATCAGATGAAAAGGCAATCTATTAAGCGGCTCAGAAAAAATGCTGGATGGGATGATTCTATTTTAACCACTATCTTATCTCAAAATTTTTCATGAGGTGACCCTGATTCCTTTATACCGGCTTCACATAAATTTAAATGCTTAGTGTGTAAGTCATTCTGCTAAATTGATTTAATAAATTAATAAAGGATTAATCAGTGATCTACTTGTTTAAAATTATTATTAAGCTAAGATAAATAAATTGCATAATGAAAGGGAGCTTCGATATGCCAGCAAATGATACAAAAAATCTATTAGTCATTTTAGATAACCTCGATGAATTTTCTGGAAAAATGTTAACCCAAATAGCCAATGAGACTATGGAGGGTCGGCAACAACTTCTAAATGCTATTATTCAAGCGAATGAAAAATATAATAAACCCATTGAGACACATGTCACTGGATGGTTTTATTATTTTAGCCGTACTCGTGGGCCCGTAATCCAAAAAGCCATCGATAATATTGAAATTGAAGCCGACCCTATAAAGCGTTTAGAGCTATTTAAAAACTTATTGATTGAAGGCCAATGGAATGTTGGTTCGTTTAATTACCATCTCTTTTTAGAATTGATTAATGGTGTTCCTGGCTATGAAGCTTTAGATGATGAGTCAGCGATGCCGGTAATTAAACGTCTTGATCGCTTACTCCTTAATAAAATGGATGGCTTCATCAGGGAATTTAAGGTAAACCAGCGCCTAATTGCTGAACGAGAACAAAGTCGTTTAGCCTTACAAAAAACGCATGATGGGGTTTTAGATAATATCGTACTTGAGGGCAGTCTGCTTAGCGCCCAACATGCTGCAACAGTACCGTATAAAAAAATTGCCTTTCACTTAATTAAGGGAGATCAGTGGAAGCTTTTTTGGGTAGACCCTAATGGCACTTCCTACGCATTGAATCTAAGTCAGGAATTAGAAACTTATTTAATTAAGCAGGGTATTGAACATATAGAAAAGCTAAACCCTGAATCGATCAAGCGAGTTAAAAAAGAATGCCTAAAAATTCGCGATGCCTTTTTTGAAAAAACTCAAGTGCAAATCAACCCTAAACAGGCAAAAACGGGTGAAGAACTCAGTAATGAACAACTTTGTACGCAAGGGTTAACGAGTGCTTTTGTCGTGCGGGGTAAAGCGGGTAAATTTTCTATTGATTGGATTAACACCCTAGGAAAGGCCATGCCCATTGATTTAGAGGGCTACCCTGAATTAAGTGAATTCTTAGCAAGTCAAGAAGATTTCATCGCTGAAGACTTAGTGCAATTAAAAGCTCACTTATTACAGGTAAAAACTGCCAATGCCTTAGGTATGGGTGATTTTAAAATTAAATTACAAAATTGTTTATTAAATCGCACCCCTCCTAAATTAGTCGAGGCCTCCCAGGTAAAGCGTTTAGACTTAAGCTCCTTCAAAGAATTAGAGCATTGCCTGGCTCAGCGAGGGAAACAACTACCCGTGGTGGACGCTAATGCCTCAGTAGAAGAGCTAGCAGAACCCGAGGAACCGCAAGTACAAAAATTAAATTTCAGTAAATATTCCGCTGTGGCTACTTTATTTGCTCATCGCGCCAATCAACCTGCTAAGGCTCAATGGCTTGATGATACTCCCCCGATGATTATTGAAAACCATTTGTAATCGGGTAACGCCAATCCTTGCCAAAGGCGCGCGGGCTGATTTTTGCACCTGGAGCAGCTTGCCGCCTTTTATACTCATTGCGTTTAATCAGTTTTATTATTTTATCAACAACCTCAGGATCAAACCCTTCTTGCACAATTTCTGCTGCAGTTAAATTATTTTCCACATAACCTACAATAATGGCATCGAGAATTGGATATTCAGGAAGACTATCTTGGTCGGTTTGATTTTCTCTAAGTTCAGCAGAAGGGGCTCTGGTGATAACCCGTTCAGGAATAACCGGTGATTGCTGGTTCCTGTAATGGGCTAAGGCATACACTTGGGTTTTTAAGACATCTTTTAATACAGCAAAACCACCTGCCATATCGCCATATAAGGTTGCATAACCCACTGCACTTTCGCTTTTATTACTAGTGGTCAGCACCATTTTCCCGGTTTTATTGGATAAGGCCATTAATAAAAGCCCCCGAATTCGTGCCTGGATGTTTTCTTCAGTTAAATCGGGTTTGAATCCTTTAAAATCGTCTTTTAAGGTAGCATTGACGGTTTCAAAAATAGGGTTAATGGCAAGGGTTGAATAAGATACCTTAAGTGCTGTTATTTGGGCTAAGGCATCTTCATTACTCATTGCTGCAGTATAAGGGGAAGGCATCATTACCGCATGGACTTTATCTGCCCCTAGAGCATCTACAGCAATCGCTAAGGTTAATGCGGAGTCAATACCGCCGGACAATCCAACGATAACACCTGGAAATTTATTTTTTTGTACATAATCTTTGGTGGCGCAAACTAAGGCTTTATAGATCAATTCTTCGATGTCAAGAAGAGGGGCTATTGGCCCGCCCATACTCTCTTTTTGTAGTTCCACGGTGGTAAGATCTTCAATAAATACGGGAGAACGGGCGCAAAGTAGACCGTGTTTATCAATCGCGAGAGATTGTCCATCAAAGAGTAGTTCATCTTGGCCGCCTATTTGGTTGACATAAATGATATTGACCCCTTGTTGTGTATACTTTTTTATGACCTCTTCGCGTTTAAAATATTTGTCATAATCAAAAGGGGATGCATTAATACTAATAATCGTGGCGACCTCTTCATTGATTAAATCTTCCGCGGGGCCTTCTTGCCATAAGTCTTCACAAATAAGAATCCCTATTTTATGCCCTTCTATAGTCAAGATACAGCTGTCTTGAGGGCCAGGTAAAAAATAGCGCGCCTCATCAAAAATTTCATAATTGGGGAGGTTTTGCTTATGATACTGCCGTATTTTATTGCCTTTATGAAAAACACTTAAACTGTTATAACAGCCCTCTAATTCTAGACTTGGGTGACCTACAATTACATAGCAATCTTTGCTTACTGCTTGAATATTTTTCAAACTGTTTTCTACTGCTTGATAAAATTCTTTACGAAACAATAAATCTTCCGGAGGATAGCCCGTAAGCGCTAATTCAGGAAAGACAATCAGCTGATGGGTATGATGATTATTGTTAATGATTTCAATGATCTTTTTTTCATTTTCACGAATGGCCCCCACGGTGGGATTAATTTGAGCCATAAGTATTTTAAGCGTATTTGAGAGCATAGTTTTAGGGATTTATTTAGAATTAATAATAAAGCAGTTTAATACAAAGTAGGGCTATTCCCAAGATACAACTGTCATTTAGGGTAAAAATTGACTACAATAACTCCTTTTTTTTGGATCAATTCACTGTATGCTAAATGAAGCAATCTCAAAAATGCCAGAGGCGTTTGAGTCAAAAATATTGCTGAGAGGGCAAGAATATTTTTTAAAAGGTCAGGTATTAAATATTCGTTTCAGTGAAGGCTTGTTGCGAGGTCGCGTTAAGGGAAGCTCGAGCCAAATCTACGATGTACATATGGATTTAAAAACGTGGCCAGGAAATCCTTCCCGATGCACTTGCCCACATCAAAAAAACTGTAAGCATGCAGCGGCCTGTTTGTTTGCCTTAAGAGATCGCGACTTACTTAATTCTCCCTCTCAATCCGCCGAGAGGCTCGATAGAAAACTAGATCTATGGCTTAAAAATTTACGTGCTCAAGAAGAACAGCAAACGCCCGCCAAACCGGCATCCACTCACCATCTTACCTATTTATTGCAATTAAAATTAGATGGTTATGAGCATAAGGTAGTGGTCCGTTTAGCACTTGCCAAATTATTAAAAAAAGGAGGCTATGGCAAAAAAATTGTTTTTAATAGTTTAGCTGAATCTAAAAAGCTGCATTTTATTGAAGAAGATGAAGACATCGTAGCTCAACTTTTATATAAATGTGGAGTGATCGGTTGGTTTGATGGGCTAGTTATTCGTAACAGTGAACTGTTAACGCGAATTCTTTCTACCGGACGGGCTTTTTTTGTAGATCAGGACGAAGTTGCGCTTGAGTTGGGAGTTGAGTCAACAGGGACTTGTCAATGGATTCTTGCTGCAAATGGTAATCAACGCTTAGTGCTAACTCAAGACGGAGAAATCCTTGAGCCCCTCCTGTTAGATGAGACTTGGTATTTTGATAAAAATGCGATGCAGATGGGCCGTCTATTTACACCTTATCCCGCCAAACAATTACGGCATCTATTAGACGCACCTCCCATTCCCTTAGAGCAGGCTGAATTGTTGAGTGAAAAAATGGCAGCAACTTGTCCGGAGTTTCCAGCGCCTAAGATCTTTAAACAAAGAAATTTTATCGAAGAAAGACCGACGCCCATATTAATCTTAGATAGTATTCATCAAGCGGATATAGAGTATTCATGGCTTTATGAAGAAGAGGAAATAATAGATGCGGTTTTTATCGCCAAACTTGCTTTTGATTATGGCGGTACAAGGATTGCGCATAGTGAGCTTGGTGCTTTTGTCATGCGTGAACAGGACAATACTTTGCTGGAATACAAACGGGATAATGAATTTGAAGCTTTAAAAAAAGAAGAATTGCATCAATTTATTACTCTACGTCCTGCTGAGCTTTGGGAGGAGCGTCAATGGGATAGGGATGAGGCCTTTTTCATCCTTGAAGGTATACGCGTGTTTTCTGATTTAGATGCGCTGTATAGTAAAGCCATTCCTGCACTAAAACAACAAGGTTGGCAGATTGAATTTGCAAGCCCTTTATATCGTGAGATTATTAGTTCTGATGATATTGAGTGGTACTCCGAGTTAGATGAGCAGTCGAATGACTTTTTCTCTTATCAATTAGGTATCTTAGTTGATGGCAAACCAGTGAGCATTGTGCCTTTGGTGGCTGATTTAATTCAACGTTATACCGGAAGTACTCTTGATTTATTGCCCGATGAGCAACTAGTAACCTTGCCCTTAAATGATGGGCGTGCTTTGCAATTAACGATGGGGCGGATTAAGCCACTAGTGCGGCTCTTATTACAATTTGGCACCCGACAAATAAATGAAGCGCAGCAATTACAGATTAGTAAATATCAATTAATTCTCATGCAAGAGGCTGAACTAGCCCTAGCTGCCACTCAATCACGTTGGCAAGGAGCGGAATTACTGCGCCAAGAATTAAAGCAATTAATCCAAATGAAAGAGCTTCCTGAAGTTAAAGCACCAGCAGGGCTTAAAGCGCAATTACGAGATTACCAACTATATGGTTTGAGCTGGTTACAATTCCTGCGGCTAAGTCGTTTTAATGGGGTGTTAGCTGATGATATGGGCTTAGGAAAAACCATACAAACCTTGGCTCATTTACTTCATGAAAAAGAGCAGGGTCGTTTAACGCAGGCTGCCTTAATTATTGCTCCCACCAGTCTTGTAGGTAATTGGTTTGTTGAAGCCCAACGTTTTACTCCTGATTTAAAGGTTTTAATTTATCACGGCAGTGACAGACATCAGGATAATTTCGATGATTATGATTTAATTATCTCTACTTATGGGCTAATCCACCGGGATAAGGAGAAATTTATTGCCTATCCATTCTACTATCTCATTTTAGATGAAGCGCAATTTATAAAAAATGCCCGCACTAAAACTACCCAGGTCATCCAACAATTAAAAGCGGCTCATCGTTTATGTCTTAGTGGAACACCCTTGGAAAACCATTTAGGTGAATTATGGTCTTTATTTCATTTTCTGATGCCAGGTCTTTTAGGGGATAGTAAACAATTTAGATTATGGTTTCGATCGCCGATAGAAAAACAGGGGGACAATGAGCGTCGCGAATTATTAGCGCGGCGCGTCAAGCCCTTTATGTTAAGAAGAACAAAAAATCAGGTTGCAAAGGAATTGCCCCCTAAGACAGAAATGACCCGTACGGTTGAATTAGTGGGTGCACAACGTGATCTCTATGAGGCCATCCGCATGAGTATGGAAAAGAAAGTGCGTGATGCTATTGCTAAACAAGGTCTGGGTAAAAGTCATATTTTATTATTAGATGCATTACTTAAATTAAGGCAAGTATGTTGTGATCCACGCTTATTGTCTTTACCAGAAGCAGAGATTGCACATGGCACTTCAGCTAAACTTGAAACGTTAATGGAGTTAGTTGATAACCTAGTTGAAGAAAAAAGAAGAGTTTTAATCTTTTCTCAATTTACCTCCATGCTGCAACTTATTGAAGGTGAGCTCAGTGCAAAAAATTATGACTATTTAAAACTAACTGGCCAAACCCAAAATCGCCAAGCTTTAGTTGAACAATTTCAAGAAGGTAGTATACCTATTTTCCTAATTAGTTTAAAAGCGGGTGGTACCGGACTTAATTTAACTAAGGCAGATACGGTAATTCACTATGATCCGTGGTGGAATCCGGCTGTTGAAGATCAAGCCACAGATAGGACACATCGAATAGGGCAAGAAAATCCTGTCTTTGTTTATAAATTAATTACCGCAGGGACCGTAGAGGAGGCTATCTTAGGAATGCAGGAGCGCAAACGACTCTTAGTGGATGGTATCTTAAGCTCTGATGCCTCCCAAACCATGTCGTTAACGGAAGCCGATTTAGAACAATTTTTTATGCCCCTAGATTTGAAACCGGAGTGATTTGTAAGGCGTCTGCGAAAAAAATCTAATAAAAACATAGCAAAGTAAATCATGATGTCTTATGCTTTTAATGATGATCATTATGGAGAACCTTATGAAACTATGGAAGGCTGTATGTGGTTTTTTAGTAAGTTGCTATTTGCCGTTGGCATTTGCTGGTTCCGCTGCAGGCACTTGGACAACTATCGACGATAAAACCGGCGCAAAACGAGCTATTGTTCGTATTTCTGATTCTGGTGGCAACCTAAGTGGTACCATCGTTAAAGTATTTCCTCAACCAGGTGATACTGGTATGTGTCATGATTGCCCAGGAGCCTTTAAAGGTAAGAAAGTTGTAGGTTTAACCTTTTTATGGGGTCTTAAAGCAGATGGGGATAATGAATGGTCAGGTGGTTCTATCCTCGATCCTAAAACAGGTAAAGTGTACAAAGCAAAAGTGACTTTAAAAGGTAATAAACTTTATGTACGCGGTTATTTAGGGGTTTCTTTATTGGGCCGTACACAAGTTTGGGTTCGCTAGAACCCTGGTTCTTTGTTCCCTTTTGCAATGAAAATGAGAATGGGAAATTGCATACATCTTGTCTAGGTTGCTATTTTCCCATTTTTATCAATAGGAACTAAAATTCACCGACCGGTATCGCTGAGATGAAAAATTAAAGCTCAGTTAAGTCAAAGAAAGCTAAACTTGTTAGGCCAAGGTTTAACCTACTATTTATTACTTTTTTAAATACGTCTTTTAGCATACAATGCACTATATTATTATGATTTCCTAGTCCTATGCTCGATACCTCAACGCCTAAAAAAACCAATATTGATCCTTTAAAGCGACCTCCCCATTCTGCGGAGGCGGAGCAGGCTATTATTGGTGGTCTGATGCTCGATAATAATGCCTGGGATAAAGTGAGTTCTAAATTATGTGATACGGATTTTTATCGCACAGAGCATCGGATTCTATTTAGAGCTATTTCTTCCTTGTCTAAAAAAGAGCAACCTTTTGACGTGGTTACTCTCTTAGATGTATTGAAATCACATAATGAATTGGATGATGCGGGTGGGGAGGTTTACCTATTCGAGCTCGCTAATAACACCCCAAGTGTTGCCAACATCGCAGCCTATGCTGATATTGTTAGAGAAAAGTCTGTACAAAGGCAATTAATTGCTGTGGCCACTGAAATTGCTGATTCCGCCTATAACCCTGTAGGCCGTCAAGTACCCGAATTATTAGACATTGCTGAAAGTAAAGTATTTGCTATCGGTGAACAAACGGGGGGTGATGGGGGTCCTGAAAACATTAAATCAATTTTAGTGCGGGCAGTAGAAAAAATCGATGCTTTATACCATAGTGGCGATGCGATTACTGGTCTGGCTACAGGTTTATCCGATTTAGATGAGATGACGTCTGGATTACAACCCTCTGATTTGGTGATTGTGGCCGGTCGTCCTTCCATGGGTAAAACCACTCTTGTAATGAATATGGCAGAACATGCAGCTATTAAATCGGGGAAGCCGGTTCTGGTATTTTCAATGGAAATGCCCTCTGATTCCCTGGCCATGAGGATGATGTCTTCCTTGGGCCGCATTGATCAGCATCGTATTAGAACCGGTAAATTAGAGGATGATGATTGGCCTCGTGTCACATCAGCAGTCCATATGCTTTCGGAAGCTCCTTTATTTATTGATGATACGCCTGCCTTAAGCCCCAGCGAGATGCGGGCTCGCGCACGTCGTTTGGCTAAAGAATATGGCTCCGTAGGATTAATTGTGGTGGACTATCTCCAGTTGATGAAAGTTCCTGGGTTTGGAGCGGATAATAGAACCGCCGAGATCTCGGAAATTTCCCGCAGTCTTAAATCCTTAGCTAAAGAACTCCAGTGTCCGGTAATTGCTCTGTCTCAGTTAAACCGAAGCTTGGAGCAACGCGCCGATAAGCGTCCAGTCATGTCTGACTTAAGGGAGTCTGGAGCGATTGAGCAAGATGCGGATTTAATTTGTTTCATTTACCGGGATGAGGTTTACAATGAGGACAGCCCTGATAAAGGGGTTGCCGAAATTATTGTAGCCAAACAAAGAAATGGTCCTATTGGACGCGTGCGGGTAGCCTTTATCGGTAAATATACTCGTTTTGAAGACTTAGCCTTTGGTGGCTATCAGGGAATGGATTAATGTCTAGACCGACACAAATAATCATTGATTCCAATGCCTTATTACATAATATAGCTAAGATAAGAGCCTTGGCGCCGGGTAAAAAACTTATTACCATGGTTAAAGCCAATGCCTATGGTTGTGGCTTAAATAAGGTGGTTCCAGTTTTAGAAGGGCAGGTCGATGCTTTAGGGGTGGCCTGTCTTGAAGAGGCTATGAGCATCCGGGCTATGGGGATGAAAACGCAATGCATTTTATTTGAAGGCGTGTTTACTTCAGAAGAATGGCAGCTCGTTTCCCAACAAGAATTTCCCTGTGTTATTCATCAACAGCGGCAATTAGATTGGCTTTTAAATACCCCTCTTCCTAAACCTGTCAGCATATGGATTAAAGTAAATACTGGGATGAATCGTTTGGGTTTTCCTCCCAGTGAGGTATCGCGGGTAATAAAGCAATTAAAACAATGCTCTTGGGTTAATCACGCTCTAAGTTTAATGACTCATTTAGCTTGTGCTGATCAGCCAGAGCGAGAGCAAAACCAGCAACAAATTTCCTTATTTAATTCGATTGAACTCTCAGGCGTAAGCCAGCGAAGCATTGCTAATTCAGCCGCCATTCTATCTTTTCCTGAAACTCATGCTGATGCCGTAAGGGCTGGGATCATGTTATATGGGGTTTCACCCTTTTCTGAGCAAACAGGACAAAATTTGGGTTTAAAACCGGTTATGCGTTTTGTTTCAGAAATTACCGCCATCCATCATAATCCGCCTTTTTCTTTTGTCGGTTATGGCGGTACTTGGCATAGTCAACAATCCTCTATTGTGGGAATCATTCCCGTGGGTTATGGTGATGGCTATCCGCGCCATCTGTCCAGCAATACGCCCGTATGGGTTAATGGTTGGGAAGTTCCAATCATAGGCCGAGTTTCTATGGATATGATGGCGGTGGATTTAACTGCGCATCCTGAAATACAAATTGGCGATGCAGTAGAGCTGTGGGGGACCCAGATTGCGGTCGAGCGTGTTGCTGCATCCGCTGGGACTATTGCTTATGAATTACTTTGTCAAATTACAGAAAGGCCTCGTCTTCTTTGAGATGAATGTTTATGGATAATAAATGTCCTTGATGGTAGAATAAGCCGCTATTGCTAAACTTTTATTCAGGTGAACTATAATGAAAAAATTAACTGTTGCAGCCTTATCTTTTTCAGTTTTATTGGTAGGTTGTGCACCAATGAATAATGAAGGAGTAGGTACTATTGGTGGGGGAGTTATCGGTGGGTTGATCGGTAGTCAATTTGGTAGTGGTTCAGGTAAAGTGATGGCTGCTGCAGGGGGCGCATTATTAGGCGCTTATTTAGGCGGTCAAATTGGTAAAACCATGGATAAAGTAGACCGTATGGAAATGCAGCGTGCTTTAGAGACTGCACCTACAGGCAGAGCCGTTGTTTGGTCGAACCCTGATAGTGGTAACCGTTATACCGTTAAACCTGTGCGTACTTATTATCGCTCTTCTCAGCCTTGCCGTGAATACATCACTAAGGCAGTTATTGGTGGTAAAACAGAACAAATCTACGGCAAAGCCTGCCGTCAAGCTGATGGTTCTTGGCGCGTAGTTAACTAAGCCTCTTACTTCGAGGCACGAAAGTCGAGTTTGCCCTCAGATCTAGCTTTGCCCCATTCACTATCTTGAATGGGGCTCATTTCCTATTAATCAGTGCGCTTACTACAAAGCTGAGTAATCCACCATTTAAACTAAGCCTTCTTCTAAATCATTTTATTTAACACTTCCTCAAATTAAAAACGGGATGCTATAGTATTCTTTTTACAATTAAAAAGATGGACATTTATGTTAGCAACAATTCGATTCATGTTGTTTTTTCTGTTTAGCATGCAAATTTGCGCCAGTGCATCCACTTTTTCATGGTACAACATTGATTCCAAGCAACAGGCCACCTTAAATGTAGAGCTTTTCCTTTCAACAACCTGTCCGCACTGCCACAAAGCGGATGAATTTTTTAAAGAAATTGAGCCTAAAAATCCTTGGTTGCATGTACAGCGTCATTTTATTAATCAAGATAAAGAAGCATTAACCTTATTTAGCCAATTTTTAGCGGAGCAAAAAGTTAGTGATTTCGCGGTTCCTTCCATATTTTTTTGTAATACACGCTGGTTGGGTTTTATTAGTGCTGAAACTACGGGCAAGGATCTTATGAATGCCTTGAATTATTGTAAGCAACAAATAGAGCAACAAGGTAAGCTAAGCACGCCTTCGGTTGATGTCATTAAGCGTTGGGCTAATGCTAATATGTTCAATTCCAGTGTTACAGAGCAGCCAAGTATTTTGCATTATTTAATGGCTGTTGTCTTTTTAGACAGTGCTAATCCCTGCGCTTTATTTTGCCTCTTATGTTTATTTGGTCTACTGTTTATTCAAAATAGCAAAAAAAATCAATTTCTTACTGGGATTTTGTTTGTTGCGGCAATTGTACTAGTGCATTGTGTCCAGCAGATGCAAACTAACGTTTTTTACCAAGTACTGCCTTGGTATAGGATTATTGCTGTGTTAGTGGCTTTAAGTAGCCTCTACCTGGTAGTGCGATATTATAAACAACAAGTATTAAAACCTTATTTATTATTTACTTGGACTTTTTTCTTTTCCTTATCCGTGTACGCTTACCAACAAACTTGCGTGATGAATTGGGCTTATGTCTTCCAACAATGGTTAACGAATCAAGAATTAGCTACAGGACAGCAGATAGCCTTGCAAGTTATCTATCAATTTTTTTATGTTTTGCCTTTAATAGTCTTGTTGTTAGTCTATTTATTAGTTAGCTCTACTAATTTTTTCCATAAATTTAAACCTTCTTTAGAAAATATGGGGCTAATATTTCTTGCGCTTACTGCTTTGGTACTACTCATTCAGCCAGCCTTATTATCCGCCTATCTAATCTCATACTTAGTCTTTTTAATAGGGTTTATTAGCTAGGTCCGGGGATCTGGAACAAAATTCAGGAAAAATAAGAGCTATTCCCGGTTTGTTAGTTCATTCACCTTACTCTCAGAATGGCTTATCCACAAGTCCATAGGCCAGGAGAG
>NZ_RZGQ01000009.1 GCF_003989735.1 Legionella sp. km772
TTTGATTTTTTTGATGCAGTGTAATAATTTCGCTTTTTGGTCATTCTATTCCCCTCTTATATTAGAAGAATAGCTCTTAAAAATACCTTTTTTTCGTCTAAAAATCCGCGCCTATATCATAGTTCTGATATAAATGATCTCATTAAAAAAAATCATCTTAAATTTGAGGCAAATATTCTTAAGGCCTTTTCAGTAAAAATCGATTCAACGATCATAGATGATGAAATTGATTTTATTTCTAATCTCAGAAATAGTTTATTTCACTATCAAGGTGAATTTGATACAAGGATTATTACTGATATTTTGAAAGCATTTATATTTATAAATATTTTACTTCCTGAGAAGTTGTGTATGGCCAATGTCTTAGTGCAAAAAGAAGACTTCATTGCCTTATTAAAAACAGACTCTCTTCAATTCACGGGTATTTTGGCTAATGTTAATGAAATTATGGTTCATAAGGATAATTATTTTGATATTAATATTGGGGAAGATAAGATATGTAATGAGTGTGGTTATGAGTCTTTAGTTTCATTGGAAAGTGACAAGGGTCATTGTTATCTTTGTTTGCTTTGCTCCCACCATGATTTTTTTCAAAAATGCTTTGACTGTGGCATAGAGCAACCAGAAGAGCATATGGCTCATTTAGATAAGGATATATTTTTATGTGAATCTTGTTATGACTATAAGTTTCATTAAGAAAAACTTTTTATCAAGAGTTGATTAGATTAATTGTTGTTTGTTGTGATTTGTTATTTCTAAGTGCCCCACCAATGCCCCACGGTGAGTTTGATGTGATTTTTGATTCCGCCAAAACCCAGGCTAGGATTGGCTCCCCCTCGTGGACGATCTTAGAACTTTTTTCATGGCTCCATCAAGTGAAATTATTAAATATTTTGGTTGGGGGAATAAAGCTCAAAACATGGTTTTTCAATAAAATCATGAGAATTTCTGATTAGTTCACCTAAAGCGCCTAAAGTAACTAAACTTTCGAGGTTAAAAGTATTATTTACCACCTCTCAGAGGGTGCTTGATTGGTGAAGTATTCGGTTAATCGTCTTTTTGTTCCTGGACTTGTCATTTCAGGCAGAGCTGTATAATCAAACC
Organism: Legionella sp. km772; assembly: GCF_003989735.1. Classification (GTDB taxonomy): domain Bacteria; phylum Pseudomonadota; class Gammaproteobacteria; order Legionellales; family Legionellaceae; genus Legionella. The sequence continues at coordinate 1,105 of NZ_RZGQ01000009.1, forward strand.
ATCCAGTATTCTCAATTTCTGGAGAGAAGGTTTTAGTAAGGGAAAACTTTTTAACAACGTATACCACTGGATAATCGTTTACTTTTAAATAATAGTGATGATAAATCCCGAACAGTATAGGGTTTTCTAAAGTGGTTAATCCAACTTCTTCTTTTAATTCTCTTAAAAGAGCGGCTTTGATTGATTCTCCTTTCTTTACGCCACCCCCTGGAATATACCAATGGGGTTGGTAAGTATGCTTCACCAATAATACTTGGTTATTTTCATTGAGAATAATAGCTCGAGCCCCTAAAGTTGATATACCGAGCCAACATTGGCACTTACGTAGAATGCGGGTTGCTATTTGATAGAGTGGGGTAACATTCATAGTGTATAGCTCATTTTCCCTGTTTTTAGTCAAACTGCGTAAATTGTGGATTAATTACTAGATCATACAGCCGAGCCAGCTGTTTTGTAGTAACCCGATGTGTTGAGAGTGGCGGGAGACTATTTAAATCAAAAAAACACAGTTCTGAAATCTCTAAATTCTCAGTTGGTTCGCCAGAAATTATTTCACAGTAAAAAAAGCACTTATATGCATGAGGCCATTGTGGTGGGTGATCATGCTTAAGTTTATCCCACAAAGCTAGCAATTTGATTGCGGAAACATTATAACCTGTTTCTTCTCTGGTTTCTCTTATGACAGCCTCAGACGGAGATTCATTAACATCAGCCCATCCCCCAGGTAAAGTCCATAAATTATCAGATCGTTCTTTTACAAGTAATAGTTTATTCTCTTTGAGAATGAATGATCTGACATCAATTTTGGGAGTTGCATAACCTTTTTCTAATGAAAATATATTGACGATGTCGCTTAATTGATTTTCTGAACAATGCGCTGCCAGTTCAGCAATAATTTCCTTAAGCCGAAAATATCTTTCTTTATCAAATTCATTGTTAGAGTATGTGAGTCCAGACTGTGCGATTGCTTGAATTTCAGAAATCCATTTAAGCCAGTTAATGCTATTCGTCATGAATATTGACCCCAAGCCGCCCCAACTCTTCTAAACAAGAGATAGAATCCGAAAATAAAATCGTATGTAAACCAAATGAGGCAGCTGCCATAGTATTAGGTAGATGATCATCAATAAACACCGTTTCATTAGGTAAGAGATTGTTTTTTTGTATTGTATAATCAAAAATTTCTTTATTAGGTTTCATTAAACCAATGTGAGCGGAGACGGTTGTATGAGTAAAATATTTCCAAAAATCATATCTATTTTGTAGATGGACAACAATTTCTTTTACATTGTCTGTCAAAGCAAATAGACGATAACCATTTTTGTGGAGTATTTTTATAATATTCGTAGTGCCTGGTATCAGTTCTTGAGTCAATTTTATATGATCAAAAAGAATGTCTGCACTTTTTTGATCCAGCAAATCAATTTTAGAAATAAATTTTAATTTAGCATCCTCTTCACTTATGTGTCCTAAATTCAGCTTTATCCAAGTATCACTTTTGAATATTTCCTCAATAAAAAATTGATGCTGATGAGAATTATACTCAGGAAATGTTTTTTCAACTATGTGTGTTGGCGACCAACGAACAATGACATTTCCAACATCAAAAATAACATTCTTAATTTTCATTTTGTTTCACTTGATAAGATTAAAGGATAAAGCCCAATGTGACCGAATTTATCATGATCCCTTGCAAAAGCAAAAAGTATTTCATTCAATGATACGTATTGTTTACTAAACAGTTTACAAAATAATTTTTTGAGCGGATAATCAGATCCTGTTAGATAGGGAGGATGATCAACAAATGACCTTTGGAGATACATTGAGGGAAGCGAGGATGCGGGAAAAAATCACATTAAGAAAATTTGCAGAAATGGTTGGTGTAAGCCCAACTTATATTTCGCAAGTGGAACGAGATGAGCATGATCCTCCTTCTGTAGAGCGGATAGAAAAAATAGCGCAGATACTAAAGTTAGACGTTGATGAAATGATTGCTTTGGCAAAACGCATACCTACTAGCTTAGGGGATGCATTAAATAAACATCCTAAGCAGGTCGCAGATTTTTTAAGGCTTGCACCAAAGCTCACAAAAGAACAGATGGATAAATTATTAACTAAAGGAAATGATTTTTTAAAGGACGATGAATCATGATAGTACCCTTCATAGCCAAGGAAAAAATTGAAGAAGAGGCCTCCCATCTACGGACTGAAGCTTATAAAGGACTCAACCTAACATCAGATGGACCTGTAGATATCGAATCAATCATTGAATGCTATCTTGGGTTATCTATTAGCATAGCTAGTCTTGCTCCAGGAGTGTTAGGAGCACTTTATCTGGCAGAAAAACGAGTTGAAATAAACGAAGATATTTTGCCTGATAATGACAAACGATGTACCGGCGTCTTTAATTTCACATTAGGACATGAAGGTGGTCATTATGTATTGCATGCCCCCTTGCTTGCAGCAAATGCTCAAAATGTCATTTGTCGAAAGAATGAAGATTATTTAGATAGAGAATGGCAAGCTAATTTTTTTGCCTCTTCTCTGTTAATGCCGAGAGAGCCTTTTATCAAAGCATTTTATGAGCTTTATCCTGAAACCTTCTATCGTGATGCTGAAAGACTATTAATCAAATGTGCTGTTGATAAAAAATATTGCTACAAAATTAAATTAAAGAGAAAGGAACTTTCTACAGACACAATCTTAGATGAAGTATTTGAAGGATTGGCTAAACAATTTGCCGTTTCCCCACGAGCCGCGGTGATTCGTTTAAAACATTTAGGATTATTAACATTTCGTGAAGATAATCAGCGAATAGCCTGTTAAATTTTTTTATAAGGAATTTTTACTGTTTAGTAAACAATAAAAGGTAATAAACATGAGCAACCATTCAAACAGGACGCTTGAAAAAGCTCTAGAACAAATAGTGACGGAAGTAAAATCTGGTTTAAAACATGGATTTTTTGAATACCAGATTATTGGTGAAATAGTTAAAGAAAATAAGCGCAAAATTACCATAAAGACCGGAAAGAGTTACCAGTATCATATTCCTGAAGATGAGGTGTAACCAATCTGTTGACCTTTGCGATTAAGGCAACAAATTTAGCAAGTAGCAACCAGCTATTGATGAGAGTTCAAGGCGGCGGTTGAGAGCGGACAAACATGTCTATCAGCCCTGAATTTCTGTTGCAAACCAAATCCGTTTGGCAAAAATGGTCTTCTACCCCACTCAATCAAGAAGATTGTCGAGTGATGGTTGACAATGCAGCAGGATTTTTTGGCGTACTGAATGAATGGCAAGCCGCGATAGGAAATAAAAATGATAAACTTCCAAACAGTAAATCAAGTGCTGTTAGCTAGATTAGAACATCATGCGCGTACTTGGGTACCTCATGGTAAAGTTGTGGGCGGCAATTATATTGCTTTAAATCCTCGTCGAAATGATCAGTCTTTAGGATCATTTTGTTTGAACCTACAAAAAGGATTTTGGGTTGATTACGCTACAGGTGATAGAGGAGGTGATCCAGTCAGCTATTTTGCCTATATCAATGCACTATCCCAATCTGAAGCAGGTAAAATATTATCAACTTCTACGGGTACTACAGTAACATATCAAATTCCTACGGTATTTAAGGCACCGAAAGTAAATACCAAGTCACAGAACCCCTATTGCCAACAGATTTGGAGAGAGGCGCAGTCTGCAAATGGCACATTGGTTGAAGATTATTTACACGGTAGAGGATTTAATTTAACTGTTCCCAAAACGCTTCGATTTCATCCGTCACTGTATCATGCGCCCTCTAAACAATTTTTCCCCTGTATGGTAGGTGCTATTCTTAAATGGCCTGATCAAAAATTAATGGGAATTCATCGAACCTATTTAGATCCGATTACTGCAAAAAAAGCCTCTGCTGATATTAATAAAATGATGTTAGGAAAGGCTTCTGGTGGTGCTGTTCGATTAAGTCCCTTATCTGAACTATTAATTATCGCAGAAGGAATTGAAAGCGCTTTAAGTGTGCTACAAGTTCAGCCTAACGCTACAGTTTGGGCTGCATTATCTGCTGGCGGTATTAAAAATTTATGCTTGCCTGATGAGACTACTGTAAAAACCATCATTATCGCTGCAGACCATGACCCAACGGGAATAAAAGCAGCAATTCAGGCTGCTAATCTTTGGGTATTAATGGGACGAAAGGTAAAAATTGCTCTACCCCCTAAAGCCTGTGACTTTAACGACGTATTAATGGGGGTGGCATCATGACTTTAGCCACTGCCGCTTTAAATGAATGTTTAGAACAAGCCTCTGAAATACAATATGATCCGCCTCGTTCATTGCGTCGCCCTACAGGAAATCCGACCGAATTTCCGATGGATGCATTACCTAATGTTCTAAGAAATTCTGTACTGGCTATCTATGACAAAACGCAAGCACCAATCGCTATCTGTGCTCAATCTGTTTTAGCTGCTGTTACTTTAGCGGCTCAAGGATTAGCTGATGTAAAACTCCCAATGGGTTTAGTGAAACCGATTTCCAATTATTTTATTACTATTGCAGAAAGTGGAGAGAGAAAAACGTCTACTGATAGTCTGGCATTAGCGCCAATTCATTTATTTGAGGAACAATTAACTCAAAACTACATCATAGAAAAACATCAATGGGATATAGAGTATGCAGCATGGCAAGCACAACAAACGCAAATCTTAAAGGATATGAAACGTTATTCTTCTCAAGAGGCCAAACAAGCCGCTTTAAGTGCCCTTTGCGCCCCCAAAGCACAACCATTATCTCCCATGCTAACCTGCTCAGAACCGACGTTTGAAGGCTTATGCCGCTACCTGGTTCATGGACAACCGCGTATTGGCATTTTCTCCGCTGAAGGTGGCCAATTTATTGGCGGGCATGGCATGCGAGAAGAAAATAAATTAAAAACGGCCGCTGCATTTTCTGAATTATGGGATGGTACGGATATTAAACGTGTGCGTGGCGGTGATGGTGTTATTATCCTCCCTGGCCGTCGAGTGTGTATGCATTTAATGATTCAACCGGGTGTTGCACGTATTTTTTTAACGGATCAATTGCTTGCTGATCAGGGTGTATTATCAAGGGTTTTGGTTGCAGCACCCGCTAGTTTATCAGGTACAAGATTTTATAAGGAGCCTTCCCCAGAAAGTGATCAAAAACTCACACGCTACAATCAATTAATTCATGACTTGTTAGCAGCACCAATGCCTTTAAAAGCCGACACAAAAAATGAGCTATCGCCACGAGTCATAGCATTATCTCCAGAGGCCAAAGTGAAATGGGTTGATTATGCAAATTTTGTGGAAGCAGAATTACTGCCAGGTAGACAATATGAATTAATTAAAGGGCTGGCTAACAAACTAGGAGAGCATGCTGCGCGCTTGGCAACAGTCTTAGTGGTTACCCAAGATCCGCTTGCCGCTGAAGTAAATAGTATAAATATGGAAAATGGTATCGCAATAGCAAAATATTATGCCTCCGAAGCGGTAAGAATGTGTGAGGAGGGTAATGTTGATAAGCAAATCCTGCTCGCAGAACGCTTATTACATTGGATGCATCAAAGTTGGGAACATAATTGTATTTCTTTACCGGATGTTTACCAGCGGGGGCTTTCAATCGTTAACAGTAAAAAGAAGGCTATTCCATTAATTGAATTGCTTGAAGAACACGGTTGGCTGGTCCGAATTCAAGAAGGACAAATCTTAGAAGGAAAATTTCGTCGTGACGTTTGGCGCATTATACGCGGCTAAGACGATACCATTCATTAACCTAGAAGGAGTATTTATGAGCCAAAATCTTGACATAGTCAAAGCAAATAATTATGAACTCTCAGCATTTAACGCAACCAAGCATGGTATTTTATCCCGCTATATGGTTTTACCCTGGGAAAGTACAGAAGAGTATAGTGCACTGTTAGATTCGCTACATGCTGATCTGAAGCCTCAGACGCTCATTGCCAGCCATTTGATTGAAGAAATGGCTGGTGTCATCTGGAGAAAGAAGCGACTTAAAAAAGCCGAGCAAACCATTTACATTGAGCAAGATAAAGACTCCTTTTCATCACATGATGTGAAACAAAACCTTGCCAAAGAATACACACTGTTACCTTTAATGCGTTATGAAATTCATTTAGACAGGAAATTTGAGAGAATTTTGAGTGTTTATTACAAGTTGAAGGAATTGGAGGCTTTGCCTAATCAGCAAATTTAGGTTTAGGTTGAAAAAGTACCACAAAGTGGTATACTAATAAGAGGTACAGTATGAGAGTTTTTAAAACAAAGTTATTTAGTCGACGGGCCAAAGAAATGGGCTTAGATGATAGCGCTCTATTTAATGCAGCAAAAGAAATAGCGCAAGGCTCTTTTGAAGCGAATTTAGGTGGGAATATTTACAAAAAGCGCATTGCCTTGGGTAATCGTGGCAAAAGCAGTGGTGCAAGAACCATTGTGGCTTTCAAGATAAAAGATAAGGCAATTTTTCTGTATGGGTTCCCAAAAAATGAACGAGGGAATATCACTCAAAAAGAAGAAATAGCTTTAAAAGGCTTAGCTGAGTTCTTTTTAGGGCGCAATGATAATGAAATTGATAATGCGGTTGAAACAGGCGATCTAATTGAGGTACATGATGAACAAAGCCATTAAATCTCCAAAGAAGAAAGAAAAGCACAGCGATATTCTAGATACTGTCCACGAGACAGCTAAAAGCCTTTACGACTCTGGGCTAATGAATATTGAAACAATGCATACTTTTGATGTGATGTGTTTACCTACAGTTCGTGATTTAACGCCGAGAGAAATTAAACAACTTCGACTGAGAGAAAAATTAAGCCAGCCTGTATTCGCTGAATATTTAAATGCCAGCGCGTCAACAATTAAAAAATGGGAAACTGGAGAAAAGCACCCCACAGGCCCCGCATTGAAATTATTAAACCTTATTGCAGATAAAGGGTTAAGTATTTTGGTATAGATCAGCTTCTTCAATCGGTCACCTTGCTTTAGGTGGTTTAGGTACTTTAGGTGAACTTATGTCATATTCTCAAAAAAATTGTGTACTTTACACACGCGTTTCCTCCAAAGAACAAGAAAAAGAAGGGTTTTCTATTCCTGCTCAACAAAAGTTATTACGTACCTACGCTATAGAGAATCAATTCCTTGTTGCTAAAGAGTTTCAAGATATAGAGACAGCAAAGCAATCAGGGCGTGTAGGCTTTGCAGATATGATGAATTTTCTCACCGCCAATCCCACCATTAAAACATTACTAGTTGAAAAAACAGACCGCTTATATCGCAACTTAAAAGATTGGGTCACCATTGAAGAATTAGATCTTGAAGTACATTTTGTAAAAGAAAATGAAGTATTGTCAGAAAGCTCACGGTCAACTGAGAAATTTATGCACGGTATTCGTGTATTGATGGCCAAAAACTATATTGATAACCTATCTGAAGAAACACGTAAAGGTATGAATGAAAAAGCAGAGCAAGGGATTTGGCCTTCCTTTGCACCCCTTGGCTATTTGAATGTTACTGGTGATGATGGGAAAAAGATCATTATTCCCGACAAAGAGAATGCTCAATTTATTGTACAACTTTATGAATGGTATGGCTCTGGAAAATACAGCATCAAAGAACTATCTAAGATGGCAAAAGAATCAGGGATGATTTTTCGTAAAAGTAAGAACCCTGTTAATAAATCAACCATTCAAAAGATTCTCCGCAACCGTATTTATATGGGTGAGTTTGAATGGAACCAGAAAGTTCACAAGGGAAATCATCAACCACTTGTTGACGCTGAGCTATGGGAGCAATGCCAACAAATCTTATCTGGACGTTACAGCGTGCGCACTAAAAGCACTAAGCATCAATTTGCATTCAGCGGATTGATTACTTGCGGCCACTGCCATAGCGGTTTGGTAGGCGAAATTAAGAAAGGGAAGTATATTTATTACCACTGCACCGGCCATAAAGGCAAATGCCCAGAACCTTATGTCCGAGAAGAGGTACTGGAAGAAAAATTCAGTAGCATTGTTAAGAAGCTACAATTTACACCTGAAGCCTTAGAGTGGATTAAAGAAGCTTTATTACAAAGCAATCAAGATGTTCGGCAATTTCATGATGAGGCAATAACACGCTTACAAGCAGAATATCAAAAATTAGAATCACGTATTCAGGCGATGTACATCGATAAGCTGGATGGAAAAATTCTAGGAGATTTTTTTGAATCAATGTCGAGTAAATGGCGTGAGGAGCAATCCGTATTACTAAGCAATATTCAGAAACATCAGAATGCAAGCCAACATTATCTACTAGAAGGGATTCAATTGATCGAACTCGCACGGAATGCTTATAGCCTCTTTATTCAGCAAGTTCCAATAGAAAAACGTCGATTACTGCAATTTCTAGTATCGAACTCTTCTTGGGCACATCAAGAACTACAGGTTGAACTAAGGCAACCTTTTGATTTAATTATGAAATTAACAGAACAAACACAAGATGTTGACGTACTTAATATAGAAAAATCAGCTACTTTTGAAAACTGGCTCCCCGGACAAGACTCGAACTTGTGACCTAATGATTAACAGTCATCCGCTCTACCGACTGAGCTACCGGGGAAGAGGTCGGAATCTTAAAACGATTCCGAGTTGGGGTCAAGTATATTTTCAATATTTTTTGTAATTAATTACAAAAACGTTGTAAGCGGTTTAATGCATCTTTCAATGTGTCTATTCCGGTTGCAAAAGAAAGACGGATGCAACCCTCGTTGCCGAAGGCAGAACCTGGCACTAAAGCGAGACCTACTTCTTGTAAGAGCTTTTCGGAAAATTCCATATCATTCGCATAGCCTCGTTTTTCAATGAAGCTTTGCACGCTGGGGAAGATATAAAAAGTACCGTCTGCTGGAATTACTTCAATGCCTGGAATACTCAAGAGGCGATCGGCGACATAATCGTGGCGTTGATGGAAAGCGCTAACCATTTCTTGGACACTGTCAGAACTACCATTTAAGGCAGCAACGGCGGCGCGTTGGGCAATGGAGCAAGGATTTGAGGTTGATTGCGATTGAATGGTCTTCATTGCATTGATTAAGGGAGCAGGGCCTGCAGCATAACCAATGCGCCAGCCAGTCATGGCGTAGGCTTTTGAAACCCCATTTAAAACGATGGTTTGTGGATATAACTCAGGGCAGGCATTAAGAATATTGCAAAAAGCTTGGCTCCATAAAATATGCTCATACATATCATCGGTTGCAATAAGAATATTAGGATGTTTCTTGAGGACAGCACCTAAAGCTTGTAATTCAGCGAGGGTATAGGCAACTCCTGAGGGGTTTGAGGGACTGTTTAAGAAGATCATCCGCGTTTTAGGAGTAATTGCTTGTTCTAATTGCTGGGCGGTAATTTTATAGCGCTGAGCCGGAGTCGTATCTATAATGACTGGCGTGCCTTCTGCTAATAAAACCATATCGGGGTAAGAGACCCAATAAGGGGCAGGAATAATTACTTCATCACCAGGATTTAATAAGGCCTGGCATAAGTTGTAGCAACTCTGTTTGCCGCCTACCGATACTAAAATTTGATTTAATTCGTAAGCCAAACCATTATCGCGCTGGAATTTATTTTTTATTGCTTCTTTTAGTTCTGGAATGCCATCTACCGCGGTATACTTAGTGTAGCCGCTTTCAATAGCTTGAATAGCCGCCAGTTTAATATGTTGGGGCGTATCAAAATCAGGCTCTCCAGTGCCAAGATTAATAATATCTAAGCCTTGGGCGCGCATTTGGGTTGCTTTTGCGGCCACAGCTAGGGTGGGAGAAGGCTTTATTTTTTGTATACGCTTCGCTAAGGCGATATCCATCTATGAACTCCTGTGATTTAGCCTATAATATAGGACATGAAAAATATATTTAAAATTTACTCAAATTTTGCGCCAGCCGGTGATCAACCCAACGCAATTGCCTCCTTATTGGATGGCTTAAAATCTGGTTTAGCTAAACAGACTTTACTGGGTGTTACAGGCTCAGGTAAAACCTTCACCATCGCGCATGTCATTCAAGAGATGAAAAGGCCGACCTTAATTATGGCGCCCAATAAAACTCTTGCGGCACAGCTTTACGGTGAATTTAAAGCTTTTTTTCCTGATAATGCGGTCGAATATTTTGTTTCCTATTATGACTATTATCAGCCTGAAGCCTATGTGCCTGCTTCTGACACCTTTATCGAAAAAGATTCGTCTATAAATGAGCATATTGAGCAAATGCGTTTATCGGCAACCAAAGCCTTAATCGAACGTAAAGATGCGATTATTGTGGCCACGGTTTCTGCTATTTATGGTCTAGGCGATCCTGATTCTTATTTACGTATGGTATTACATCTTTCACGTGGAGAACACACCGGGCAGCGTAAAATTTTAACGCGTCTTGCTGAAATGCAATACAAACGCAGTACCATGGCGCTTGAGCGTGGCCAATTTAGAGTCCATGGGGATGTAATCGACATTTTTCCAGCGGATTCAGAAACCGAGGCCATTAGGGTCGAGCTCTTTGATGATGAAGTTGAAAACCTGGCCCGTTTTGATCCCTTAACTGGCGAAATTTTACAACGTCTACCCCGGGTTACAATTTTTCCTAAAACCCATTATGTAACACCGCGCGATCGAATTTTGGAAACTATTGATTTAGTTAAAGAGGAGTTAGAGCAACGTTTGATTGAATTTAAGGCGCAAAATAAGTTAGTCGAGGCCCAACGCTTAGAACAACGGACCTATTTTGATGTTGAAATGATGTTGGAGTTAGGTTATTGCTCCGGCATAGAAAATTACTCGCGTTATCTATCTCGGCGCAATCAAGGGGAGGCTCCGCCGACCTTATTTGATTATTTACCTCCGGAAGCCTTGCTAATCATTGATGAATCCCATGTGACCGTACCCCAAATAGGTGGGATGTACCGTGGAGATCGGGCGCGGAAAGAAAATTTAGTGAATTATGGTTTTCGCCTCCCTTCCGCCTTAGATAATAGGCCTTTACGTTTTGAAGAGTTTGAAGGACGCTCACCGCAAACCATTTATATTTCAGCGACTCCCGGGGCTTATGAACAAGCGCATGCCGATAATGTTGCAGAACAAGTAGTCCGGCCCACGGGGCTTATTGACCCTGAAGTAGAAATAAGGCCAGTGCGCACCCAGGTGGATGATCTATTGTCCGAAATTAATCTGGTGATTAAAGAAGATGCGCGGGTTTTAGTCACCACCTTAACCAAACGCATGGCAGAAGATCTAACCGATTATTTAATGGAGCACGGGATTAAAGTACGTTATTTGCATTCGGATGTAGACACCGTGGAACGTATGGAAATTATTAGAGATCTCCGCTTGGGTGTTTTTGATGTCTTAGTGGGAATTAATTTGCTGCGCGAAGGTTTAGATATGCCCGAGGTAGCTTTAGTTGCTATTTTAGACGCCGATAAAGAAGGTTTTTTACGTTCGGATCGTTCCCTAATTCAGACTATTGGCCGGGCGGCGCGCAATGTTAAAGGGCGAGCGATTCTCTATGCTGATAGAATTACGGGTTCTATGCAAAGAGCTTTGGATGAAACAGAGCGACGACGCGAGAAACAGAAAGCCTTTAATGCTGCGCATGGAATTACGCCAAAAGGAATTGAGAAATCGGTGACCGATATTATGGAGGCCTCCTCTTTTGGTAAACCAAAAACTAAAGTTGCAGAAAAAATGCCAGCCTATATGCATTTATCACCGCAAGAGTTAAGCAAAAAAATTAACATTTTGGAAAAGCAAATGTATCAGCATGCGAAAAATATGGAATTCGAATTGGCAGCCAAAGTAAGGGATGAGTATTTATTATTAAAAGAACAACTCTTGAAGGTATAACCCGATAGTCATCGATTTTGAACCCTGAGGTTCAAGTGGGGAGCGGATGAATTGGTTCAGGCTTCCCACTTCAAGGTGGGCATGCACAACGCCAATTACAGGATGCTCTCCTGGCAGTGAGTATTGGTTCGAAAATCACTCGCCATCGGGTTAATTACATTATAGCATTTTATTTTCAAATAAAACTAGTACAGCAGCTTACTTTGGAAATTCATCGGCAGTCGCATAACTCCAATCTTGTTTGTAGCTTTCTGGAATGTTGTCCGTCAATAATTGCCCAGGCTCTAGATAATCATAAATTTTATTAAAGGGTTTAACTTGATTAACCGCCACTCTTCGCATGATATGGAAGGGTTTTAGATCGGCAGGATCATTTAAGCCTAAAGCCCCAACCATTTCTTGAAAGCTTTTCATGGTATTTTTATGGAAGTTAGCCACATTAATTTTTTTCTCATCCACTACCAGACCATATTGCAGACGCTTACTTTGGGTGGTTACCCCTGTAGGACAGGTGTTGGCGTTACATTGTTTACTTTGGATGCACCCCGTGGCGAGCATCATTCCGCGGGCGGAATTACACATATCAGCGCCTAAGGCAATATTAAAAAGCATGTCAAAACCATTAGTCACTTTACCGCTACAAATGATACGGATTTTATTCCTTACATTAATACCCACTAAGGCATTGTGTACATAGACCAAGCCTGCTTCTAAGGGGGTGCCAATGAAATTAGTATATTCAACTGGAGCGGCTCCTGTTCCGCCTTCTGCGCCATCCACGGTAATGAAATCCGGTAAGATCTTCGTTTTTAACATAGCCTTACAGATAGATAAAAATTCATCGCGACGACCTAAACATAATTTAAAGCCGGTTGGCTTGCCACCTGAAAGATCCCGCAGTTTTTTGATAAACTCGAGTAAGCCAATTGGCGTGTCAAAGGCTGAGTGAGCAATGGGAGATAAAACATCTTTACCCATAGGAACCTTACGGACCCGGGCTATTTCTTCAGTGAGTTTAGCTGCGGGAAGGATACCACCGTGTGAGGGTTTGGCGCCTTGGGATAACTTAAGCTCGATCATTTTCACTTCAGGCCGCAAGGCTTCTATTTTAAATTCCTCTTCACTGAAGCGGCCTTCATTATCGCGGCAGCCAAAATAGGCGGTACCTATTTGGAAAATAATATCACCGCCTTGCAAATGATAAGGACTTAAGCCACCCTCACCCGTGTTATGAGCAAAGCCACCAATTTGCGCCCCTTTATTCATAGCCATAATCGCTTTGGGGGATAGTGCGCCAAAACTCATGGCGGAAATATTCAATAAGGAGGCACTATAGGGTTGAGTGCAATCAGGACCACCTACCCAAATACGGCTTTCAACTTCGGAGGCATATTTAGGGGTTAAGGAATGCAAGGCCCAGGTATAGCCCACACTGGAAATATCGCGCTCAGTACCAAAGGGAATAGTATCACGAACATTTTTTGCCCGCTGATAGACTAAGGAGCGGCTTTCTCGATTAAATGGAAGTTCACTTTCATCAGTGGCGATGAAATATTGCTGAATTTCAGGGCGCAAAAATTCTAAAAAATAACGAACATGACCTAATACGGGAAAATTACGTAAGATCGTATGTTTTCTTTGGAGTAGATCATAAATCCATAAGAGAACAATGGGGATAAAAAAAAGAAAAAACCATCTGAGGTCCTGCAGCATAACAAATATGGCTAAAAAAACTAGAAGAACTACTCCAAATCCTAGGTACCATTGTCGTCTCATAAAAATCCCTTTTGAATGCTAATTTTTTTTATTCTATACCTATTTTACTCATTAATCTGTGGCAGGAATATTATAAATATCGCCGCCGACCGTTTTATTTATTTTACTTTCTAATGAACTGATGAATTGATTCACTTGATGACGCTGTTGTTCTTGTTCACTTTTGCAAATGATTAACTCATGTCCGATATCCAAAGCGGCAAGTAGTAAAGTTTGCATATTGTCTAAATATTTAAATTTACTTTTATGACTGGCTATCTTTTCATTGAGTTTTGCTGCAGCAAGGAGAAGACTAGCCTCTTCACTTTCTGGGCATTTAATTTGATAGGATTTATTCATTATTTTTATTGTACAGGTCTTAATATTAGTCATTCTTATGCCTTGATTGGAGCATCTGTCTAGATAAATAGTACCAATTTTGCAGAGTCTCAGCAAATAATTAGGCCATTTTCTTACCAACAGAGCAGTTGGAAATGCAATTTATAAGCATTGAATAAATAATTCAAACTAAGTAGAGTAGCTGTTTAGGGTAAATGGGAAGGATTCAAGGACGTGGGTGAATTTTTAAAAACACTGGGTGGCGTTGCTCTTGTAAGTTTTTTAACTAGCTATTCCGCGGTTTTTGCCGGGAAGATGGAGGCCCTAAAAGGCTCTAATTGGTATCTAGGCGCTCTGGGGAGCGCATTTTGGGCCAGTGTTCCTGAGCGAGTTTCGGTCTATAACGGCGCACCTTCTCCCTATCATTATGATTATTATTCACTCACCGATAATGCTGGTGGGGCGGTAGGATTAACACTAGGGAGTGAATGGCGCGCCCACCGTTATTGGGTTCCCACTGCTGCCTTAGGCTTACAATACGAGCATTTTTTTCCCAGCACTATTAAGGGCACCATAACCCAATACACGCTGCCACAGTTTGCCAATTACAGCCATAGTTGGGAAACCTCCGCCGATCTCCTATCTCTTTATACCAAGCTTACCCTTGTTGCCTATCATTCTTTAAGTCCTTTTATTAATGTTGGAATTGGTTGGGCCATGAATCGCACTAGGGCGACCTATGAAACGGCTTTCCCGGGCATTTTAGCCCGGAATAGCCCTGGTTTTGGCACGCATACTCAAAATGATCTTGCTTACAACTTTGGGCTTGGTGTTGATTATGCCTTAGCTAAACTATGGTCTGTTTCTCTAGCCTATAACTATCAATACTTAGGAAGTTTCCGGTCTAGCAATGGGGTTGCTGGCTGGTCTGAAAATTATTTACACATTAAAAACTATAAAATAAACAGGCTTAATGCCGGCATTACCTATCATTTTGGCTAATGGCTTTCTAGGAAGTGGAGTGAGTATGAAAAAATTTGGAGTAATGAGCATTTTAGGGTTAATACTTAGTAGTGCCTATGCCGCTAATCCTATTCTTCATACCTTAAACAGCCCTTTTCCAGCGGAGGTTTCCTCCTTAGGGGGCTCGGTTTCAGCTACCTATACGTTTACTAATAACCTTCCTTGGACCTTTACCAAGTCTTTTCGGGTAAACGCCAAACTTTGTCCAGTCTCTCCTTGCACCGCGAAGGCTGCGGAGTTTAGTTATGAGGATCAGTGTTCGGGTAAAAAGTTAAAACCTAAGGAAAAATGTACCTTTAAAATAACCTTGGCCGCCACAACCCCGGGCAGAAAAAGCATTATGGTGAGCTATGGTGGATATGATAATAATACAGTCCAAGTAAAACCGGCATTAACCACGCTTGCGGTGGCAAAACCCGCCGCACTTTATGGTACAGTCGACTATCCTTCAGCGACCCCCCTCCCCAGTACTACTTTCCCAAATACTTACTATACGGTCATTTTTAGTTTTAAAAACCTCAGTCCTGTAACCATCCGTTTTACCCAACTGATAAGCCAAAATAATGATCCTAGCCACCCCAATTTTACAATTACCAGGAATACTTGTATTCCAACAGGTAAGGTAGGAAGTTTAACTAAGGGGGCGGGATGTTTCATTAAGGGGCAATTCAATTCAGCTACTGAGGGGACAATTCATTTATCCGCGCAATTAATTGGTGCGGTGAGCTCGAATAAATTGCTCTCTACTACCACGGTGCAATCCCCTTCATTTAATAAATTAATAGGTGTAGATTATAACCCGAATCATTATTCCTCTACCTACTTATTCAATTCGCATGACGTTTTTTTTACCGGAACAACCACCTCTTCAGCGACTAATAACCCTAGTGCAACGAATGTGTATGCCGAATTGCAACAATTACAAAATGCGGGCTTTAGTACGGTTCGTTCTTATCAAACCGAGCCTTACTCATGGATTGATATTATTAAACAAGCTAATGCTTTAGGGATGAAGGTAATTTATGAGGCCGTCATCCCGCAGCTCCCTACCGATACTAACTACCAGAATTGTCCTTTTGGGGCGCAAAATTATATCCCTTGTGCGCAACAGACCTTAACGAGCATCATTAATGAAGTGGGCAGTACGGTATTTAATGAGACGGTGATCCTGGTTTTTGCAGGCCATGAAAATTATTGCAGTGCTGGGGACTCCGTACCACCTTGTAATGGTACTTCTAATATTAATTATTTAACTAGCGCAGTGTCGGCCTTACAAACCACACTCGCTGCAAATGGTGCCTCTAGCATCCCGGTAGGCTCGGCAGTAGTAAGCGGTAATTTGGTTACCCCTTCTTCTGCAATTGCTACGGACATGGGCACTTTAATTAGTGCTTATTCTCCTGATGCGCCCTTAGCTTTTGATCCTTATCCTTTCCAGTGGGGGGTTACTCCTGGCGCCACTGCGGTCTGGGGCACACCCTTAAGTACAAGTGTCCAGCTTATCAATACCTTAGCCTGGGATTACATTCAAGTAGTAGGCTCGACAACCCCGCCAGCCTTACCTTATGCCTCCGGGCAGTCCTTTTACGTTTCTCCTAAAGTTTTAATGGCTGCTGAGACGGGTTGGTCAACTTCTGGTAGTACGGCTGGATATGCCTGTAATACGCCCGGACCTTGTTTACCTTCGGTTGCCAATGCGGCTAACTATTTTCAAGCGCTATATAAAGCCAACAGCTCTAATTTTGTTGCTTCTTCCGGGTATAATATCGGGGTTCTTGCCTTTGAGGCCTATGATGAACCTGCCAAGTCAGGTCCAAGCGCCGAACAGTTTTATGGACTTTTTAATGCTAATTGTGTGCAAAAAGCAGCAGGAATGGTACCCAATAATACCCTGACATCGGCCGCTGGTTGCCAAGGTTTTACCAAGGGCACCTTATTAACCATTAATGGGACTATCCCCCCGTCCCCACAAGCTGCATTTAATGTGAACATTAGCTATCCTAGTGCAAATCATCCCAATATTATTGCGGCAATTCCGGCTAATGCAGGTACCTCGCCTAATATTGAATCGGTTACCCCTTGGCCGCAATTTTTAATTTATACGGGGGCGGTTATTAGGGTCAGCTCCCCTGCAAGCGGGCAAGTTTGTACGACCACAGCGACAGCGGTGACCACTTCATCCATTACTTTTTCATCGGTCACGTGCACCCAACCTGCACCCAGTAGTATGGGCTGTTTTGGCTTAGGATGTCAGATATCTAATCCCTTTTAAATGGCGTGTAATGAGCTTTTCTCTAAAGCAGTTTAGGCGAAATAGGACTATTATTTAAATGGGTCCTTTTTTTCTCTGCGCAATTGTAGAAGCACCGTTATAAATTAGTTATCATTAGTCACTTTGTAAATGAGTTTTATATGATGTCCTCCGACCATGATACCTTACACTTACCTGATTATCAGGCTTTTGTGGAGTCGATTGCCGCATTAATGCTGCAAATATCGGCAAGTGAATTACACGGTTTACTCTGTGGTTATCTGTGTGCTGGCGCCGATCGCCAAGGCGAGTCATATATCCGCGCCTTGCTACAAAATAAAAAGAGTCCTGAAAGTCGCCATGCTTTACTGTCTTTATTTTCAGTATTTTCCATTAGCCAACAACAAATAAGTAGCTATGATTTAGAGTTTGCCTTGCTACTGCCAAAAGAGGAAAATCCGCTTCGCGAACGGGCAAAAGCGTTTAGTCAATGGTGTGAAGGCTTTACCCAAGGATTAACTCTAGCCGGTGTAGATGGTGATCATTTGTATGAAGAGGATGCCCAGGACGCCTTACAGCATCTCGTTGAGTTTGCAGAATTAGATTATGATTCTTTAGAGGTAGACGAAGATGATGAGCGTGCGTTGATGGAAGTCACTGAATATGCACGCATGGCGGTAATTCGTTTGCATGGCGATTTAATGATGAATAAACGTAAAGATGGTCATTCGGGAACTGCTCATTAAAAGAAAGGATTTCTATGATTAGCCAACAAGAATATCAAGCAAGACGAAAAAAATTAGCACAACAACTACCTAACAACAGTATGGCGGTGATTGCTGCAGCAAAAGAGGTGCATCGAAACGGTGATGCGCATTACCGTTTTCGTCAGGATAGTGATTTTTATTATTTAACTGGTTTTAACGAGCCTGATGCGTTGCTCATTGTTACTGCCGAGCCCCATAGTCAAAGCATCTTATTCAATCGACCTCGAAATCCTGCCGAAGAACAATGGACTGGTAAGCGTTTAGGCCAAGAGGGGGCTCGAAGCCAACTAAAGATGGATGCTGCATACCCGCTTAACGAGCTTAAAGCTGAGTTAGCTAAATTACTAATAGGTAAAGAGAAGCTATATTATTCTTTTGGGAAAGATGCTCTCTTAGAACAAGAATTGATGAATGCTTTAAAGGCTGTTAAAGCTCAAGTAAGACGAGGTGCGAAGGCGCCAGATAACCTCAATGATTTGCAGCCTCTTTTAGGTGAAATGCGCTTATTCAAAAGTGAGGCTGAAATTGCCCTAATGCGGCGGGCGGCAGCGATTTCTGTAGAAGCCCATAAACGTGCCATGCGAGTATGCACTAAAGTACACCATGAATATGAACTTGAAGCAGAATTAATTTATGTCTTTAGCCAGCAAGGATGCCGAAGTGTCGCCTATGATCCCATTGTAGGTGGGGGCGAAAATGCTTGTATTTTGCATTACACCGATAATAATAAGCCTTTACGTTCAGGGGATTTAGTCCTTATTGACGCCGGTGGCGAATATGAAAATTATGCTGCCGATATTACGCGAACCTTTCCCATCAATGGTCAGTTTACTAAAGAACAAGCTGCTATTTATGAGCTAGTACTTCAGGCGCAACAGGCAGGTATTGCGGCGATTAAACCAGGCTTAGCTTGGAATAGTGTCCAAGTTACAATGATTCGTATATTAACTGCCGGGCTTTGTGACTTAGGGATTTTACACGGTGAGGTTGATGAGTTAATTGCTAAAGAAGCCTACAAACCTTTTTATATGCACAATTCAGGACATTGGTTAGGTTTAGATGTCCATGATGCCGGTCAATATAAAATTAACAATGAATGGCGGCCGCTGGAAGCTGGGATGGTCTTGACCGTAGAACCAGGTTTATATATTAGCAAAGACATTCCTAATGTTGATAAATGTTGGTGGGATATCGGAGTTCGCATTGAGGATGACATTTTAGTTACCCCTACAGGTCATGAAGTATTATCTGCCGGATTACCCGTTGCTATAGCCGAGATTGAGGCATTAATGCGTGACTAATCAGCAAGTGGATATATTGATTATTGGGGGAGGTTTAACCGGTGCAAGCTTAATGCTCGCTCTCCGGGGTCTTGGCTTTAGTTGTCTGTTAATCGAGCGTAAATCCTTTGAGGACAAGATTAATCCCGATTTTGATGCACGCTCTTTAGCCCTATCACCAGCGAGTGTCGATATCTTATCGATGCTCGGGGTTTGGGAGCTATTGCATAAAGAAGCTACCCCGATTCATTTAATTCATGTCTCTGATCAACATCGTTTTGGTAGTTCCCGACTGCACGCCGAGCCTAATAAACCTTTAGGCTATGTAGTCGAAATGCAATATATCAATCGCGCCCTGCATCAATTATTAGATAATAAGCAAGTGTTAACGCCCGCTACCTTGATTCATCTAGATCCAGTCACCCACGAAGCTAGATTTCAGACACCCACTGGTGAACATACAGTGAAGGCAGGATTAATTGTTGCGGCTGATGGGACCGACTCAACCGTACGCTCATTGTGTAAACTCTCCGCGAGTATTAAAAAATACCAACAACAAGCTATTGTCGCTAATATTGGCTTAACTAAGAAGCATATGCATCAGGCTTTTGAGCGATTTACTAAAGAAGGGCCAATTGCCATGTTACCTATGCAAGGCGAAAGGATGTCCCTAGTTTGGGCTTGCTCACCTCAACAAGCAAAAAAATTATTGGCAGTCAATGAGCAGGAATTTTTAGCGCAATTACAACAGGCCTTTGGTTATCGTTTAGGACGTTTCGTTAAAGTTGGCACCCGCTTTTCTTATCCCTTACAACAATTGCTGATGCAGCAACAGGTAAAATGGCCTCTAGTCTTTGTGGGAAATGCCGCGCATACTTTACACCCCGTAGCGGGTCAAGGCTTTAATTTAGGCCTGCGGGATGTAGCGACCTTAGCTCAATGCATCGTCGAATATGGCTTAAATAAAAAAATGCTCGATCAATATTACAAGCTACGGCAAAGTGATCAAAGAGCCATTATTAATTTTACTAATGGGTTAATTAAACTATTTACTAGCCGTATTCCAGGAGTAGGCCTTGCTCGTGATCTGGGCTTGATTCTTTTAGATAATAGCAATTTTCTTAAACAATGTTTATCACGGTATGCCCAGGGTTATAGCGGTGTTATTCCTGATTTAGTGTGTCAAATTGCTTTAGATAAGCGAGACAAGTATGAATCAACAATTTGAGGTCTTGATCACCGGTGGAGGTGTTGTTGGGTTAAGTGCTGCGCTGGCAATGGCCCAATGCGGTTATCGAGTGGCTTTAATTGATGCAGGAAATTTAGAGCCCAGTAATACGGTTACCAGCGATATTCGTGTCTATGCCATTAACAAAGCGTCGCAAAATTTATTAACGCAGTTAGGCGTTTGGCAGCATCTGGATTCATCCAGGCTTTCCCCTTATAGACACATGTCGGTGTGGGATGGGCTTAACGGTGCAGCAATTGATTTTGATTCTCGTCAGGTGGCGGCAGCTCATTTGGGACATATTATTGAAGAAACAGCCTTAAAAAATGCTTTGCTCGCCCAAATTAAACACCATCAATTAATTAGCTTATTTCCCCAATCAACGCTTAGAGAGGTTCAGTATAACGAGTCACAAATTCAAGTAAGCAATGAAAGCCATAGCTGGCAAGGTCAATTATTGATTATTGCTGAAGGGGCACGCTCCCCAACACGGGATAAGCTTGGGGTAAAGCTGACTAATTGGTCCTATCAACAACAAGCCATTGTGGCCACGGTTCAGACCGAACAGAAGCATCTGCATACGGCCTATCAAGTATTTCATCCTAATGGCCCACTCGCATTGCTCCCCTTAGTGGATCAAAACCAGTGCTCTATCGTCTGGTCTATTGATACGCAAGATGCGGAATCCTTAATGAAGCTTGATGAGGAAGAATTTAACCAAGCCCTAACTAAAGCCTTTACTAATAAGCTAGGTAAGATAAAGCTAATTAGTACCCGGCACCAATTTCCTTTAGCAATGCGCCATGCGCAAAATTATGTGGGTAAACAGTGGTTACTTTTAGGCGATGCAGCCCATACTATTCACCCCTTAGCTGGTCTAGGTTTAAATATCGGCTTGGCTGATGTTGCCCTTTGTTATCGCCATCTAAAAGAAAATAAAAAGGCGCTTACCTCAGCTAAAGTTTTAGCCGCCTACCAACGTGAACGCAAAGCCGCAGTTTGGGAAACTATCCTGCTTATGGAAGGCTTTAAACGACTTTTTTCTTTTTCATCACAACCAGTAAGTGCTTTACGCGGATTAGGACTAACCCTTTGTAATCAGCTCACCCCGCTTAAGCGTTTGTTTATCCAACATGCGGCCGGTGAATAGCCCCATTAGTCCTTAGACGTTTTCCTTAACCTAGCTAGGCGAATTAGACCGGTTTTTTATCCATAGACCAAGTTTAGTTGTTCCCCTTCGTCGAAATCTTCATTATTAAAACAATTAGTTAATTGCTGGTAAATCGTGCGGAACAAGCGCTTAACTCCAGAATCTTCGCATTGATATTGCGTTTGTTTTACCACCTCGATTACTTCATTTAATCCTTGTTGCAAAGGCTCATTTTGTACATAAAATAAACTGTTAAAGCTCGCACTAATTTCATAAGCGATCTGTTCTAAGAGCCCATCAATAAAGAACTCACTTAATAAATGGCTCACCAATACGGCAGCAGGTATAGTCGCCAATAACATTAAGGGAGGTAAAAATGCCAAGGTTAAGGAAATGGCTGTTGCTAATAAAGCAATTTGCATGAGAATCATAAATTCGTAGGCCGCGGCGATGGCGGCAATAATTTCCAATATTAGTAAGGGCAGAAAAATAGGTAAAAATAGTAAAGAGATACAGCTTTTTATAAAGCTAAACTCCATGCTATCTTCTCGCGCTGCTTTTTGTAATTGCGCAATTTTTACCTTGAGCCCCTTAAAATTTTTGGTTGAACTATTATCTAAAACCGCAAAGGCGTGTTGGATTGATTTTTTAT
The DNA here is from genome assembly GCF_003989735.1 of Legionella sp. km772. Classification (GTDB taxonomy): domain Bacteria; phylum Pseudomonadota; class Gammaproteobacteria; order Legionellales; family Legionellaceae; genus Legionella. The sequence goes on from NZ_RZGQ01000009.1 coordinate 23,454, forward strand.
GAGGATATTCCTTTTCCAACAGCTTTAATGCTTCTATTTTATCCAGCAATAAGCGTCTATATTTATTAGGCCCCGGATAGTGCTTAATCGTCTGCGTGCTTAAGCGATTATATTTATCATCAAGCGATCTATGGTCAAAAAAATTAGGCATGTTACATCTCTATAAGTAGGTCTGATTAAAGACAAGCGCGGCATTATAACCTCTGAATATTAAGCTAAAATTAAGGCTCCAAACTTTGAAATTAAGACCCTACGCTTAAGTAAAAATTCTTGTGGCGGCTTGTGCTAAAAAATGAATCGCCTTCAGCGGGCAAACTGGGTTCGACTGAAGTGTACTTTCTCTGCTGAAGATTCAGTGCCAAAATCCTTAAAGCGTTCTTCAATAATTCGGTAGCGTTTTAAACCACCTTCGCGATTAGCAATTTGGATATTTAAGCCGGGACGAGCATTAAGCTCTAACATCAGGGGGCCTTGTTCTTTATCTAAGACAATATCTACCCCTAAGTAACCTAAGCCAGTTAGCTCATAACAACTTGAGGCAATTTCTAAGATTTTATTCCAATAGGGCACTTCGATCCCGACAATCGAATTTAAGGTATCCGGATGATAATCAATCGTATCATTTTGGAATACACCACCAAGAGTTTTGCCGGTTGATAAATCCACCCCTACGCCAATAGCACCTTGGTGTAAATTGGCTTTCCCTCCCGATTGACGTGTAGGTAAGCGAACCATTGCCATGGCAGGATAGCCTAATAAAGTAATAATTCGGATATCCGGAATGCCCTCATAGCTCACTTCCGCAAAAACTGGATCGACAACAACGCGCTTTTCAATAATCGCATAATCAGAAGAGCCGCCTAAACTGTAGGCGCCTGATAATAAACAAGAGAGATGGTAAGTCAGTTCTTGATGCGTTGTTAATTTACCATTGATTTGCCGATAGCGACCATAGACTTTATCTTTAAATACTAAAATCCCATCACCTCCAGAGCCACGGGCTGGTTTAATAACAAAATCATCATAAGGTGCTAACCGCTCCGCTAAGGTTTTTATTTGTTGCTCAGTTTCGATAATGTCATATAACGGCGGGACGGCTATTCCCGCCTTAAGCGCTAAGCGTTTCGTTTTTAATTTATCATCCACTAAAGGAAATAATTTCCGGGGGTTATAACGCAATACAAAATCGGTATTGCGTTGATTAATACTCAAGACGCCCTGTTTTTTTAATCGACGAAACAGCTTAATCATGCTTCAGCTCGCGCAAGTGCTTTAAAACGTTTTAATTCGAAGAGGCGGTAGCCGCGGTACTGACCAAACCAAAGAATAATCGCTAACAGTATTAGCAATAATTCAGGGAAAGCAAAAACTAGATATTGCAATTCTTCAATGCTCATTGCCCAGTAAGAAATGACGGCGGCAACTAAACTTCCCGCGCCAGACTTTAATGCTTCTGATGCGCCGCGCTCATCCCAGGTAATACACATCCGCTCAATAGTCATAGTTAGAATCACCATTGGGAATAAGGCCACTGATAAGCCTGAATCTAAGCCAAGGCTTTGGCTGACTACGCTAATAAAGATCATTAACAAAATTACCACGGTAAGAATGGCTGCTAAACGCGGGACTAACAAGAGCTTCAATTGATCTAAATAAAAGCGGGCTAATAATCCAAACGATACGATAATGACAAATAAACTAATGCCCCATATCACGTGGGTTTCTCTAAACGCAAGTGCAATGAGCACTGGCATAAAGGTACCGAAGGTTTTAATGCCCACAAAATTACGTAAGAGTAAAATAATAAAAGCACCGATAGGAACAGTAAGTAAAATTTTATACGTTTCTTGGACATTAACGGGTAGTTGCAGGAGTGAAAAACGCAATAATTGTGAGTCGGCTTCAATACCGCGAGATTTAGCGACACTTAGAGCATTAATTGGTGTGGGCGAGACGGTTAAATTAAATAAGGGCTTGCTGCCTCCTGAGACGCTAAATAAAGGCTCATTGCCATATTGCCAAATAAGGAAGTCTTTGGGCAAGCCTGCGCTTCCTGTTCTTGGATTAATGTAAATCCAACGTTTGCCGTTAAAGACAGCTAAAAAAGGCTTTAATTCTGCTTTGCTTTGCTCATCTAAATAAATGCCCTTAACTGATAAAGCAAAAATCTTTGATTGATTTAGAATTAAAATGGCGGCATCGACCAGGTTTTCATCAGAAAACTCATTTCCCGTCAGTAACTTAGCATTACCGTCTTTTTTATTCAGTTCTTTTATCGTACTTTGGGCAAAAGTCTGAATGTCTGCAGAGGCGGAACGGACTTGGCTGATGATAGTTTCTACTGCAGAACGTTGATTTTCTTCAAGCGCTTGAGTTTTGATCGTAGTAGGTTTTGGTAATGCTGATTCATCACTTTCAGTTTGGCGGAAAATCGCGCGATAATAGAGTGATTGTGCTCCATTAGCTCTTCTTATCGACCAGATGGTTTCACGATTATTGCCATTTAAATTAGTGGTTACACCATAACTCCGGGACACAAAATATTCATCCAGAATAGCGAAATGAGGGGGGAGATAGGGGATATTAAAGCTTGCTTTGATAGGGGCATTACCATCCGCTATAAAGCGTAAGTTTGATTCTACCATCCAGCTATTAATAGTTTCGGTATCCGTAAGTGGTACATCCAAAACAAGGTGGCGGTATAGAAAGATTCCTGAGCCTAATAGTAAAAGCGTGAAAATCAGTCCATATACATGGCGTGTATTACTTTTCATTCTGGTTACGACTCTTAGATAAAGTAAAAGTTAAGGCAGGATCTACTGCGCCATTGAAAGCAATGATTGCATCTCTACCTAGCAATAAAGGGTAAATAAAGCGTTTGCGGTTCGTTAAATTAACTCGAATGGCCTTAATTTGATCCCCTAATTGGACGTTAAGTAGCACTACGGGGCGTTTAATCGGTGCTGAGGCGACCGCACTGGGATTCGCTTCATTAGCACGGACTTTTATTTTTACTTTCCCAATATAACGGCATTCAAAAACATAGTCTTTTTCTTTAGTGGGAACAGTAAAACGAAGATAAGGCACGCCATCAATATCAATTTCAGTAATATGGGTTGCATTTAATGATGCCGATTTTGCACCTGTATCTAATTTTGCCGATAAGGTGAGTTCTTTATCCACTAAAGTCGCTTTTTCCACAAAACCAAAATTATGTACTGCATTTCTTGCCATAAGTGGGTCAATCCAGAGTGAAATCAAAACAAAAAAAGCCCATATTAATCTCATTAAATCCTCATTATGCTCGATACACCATTAACTTTGGGCGATATCGTAGCAGGTTTGAGGCTTTAGTCACAGTCTATTGTACTATTTAGCTAAATATTTTTACAAAAATAAACCTAAATTTTAAAATTGTTGTGGTATACTTACAGATTCCCGCATGGTTTTGTATCTTTTTAATTCAAGCTGAAAAATTAATTGACATTTGAGTTAAGAATAAATACAATACGTCGCATCTAAGCTGACGGTTTCATGCCCATGTCTCTTAAGAATGATGATAATGCTTTAAATCCTAAAGATTTAGTCTTCATTTTAGCACTTGCTGGCCGTATTGACGCGCAATCAAGAATTCTTGCTGAAGAACTTGATAAAGGGCGCCACGTTTATTATGCCTACTCTGTCCTTGATTCCCTAAGCTCCTCTTATAGTATGTTCAAGTATTTCTTTGATGTCTACTTTGCGGGCACCACTGATGAAATGCATGAATTAATGCTGAGTCCTGCCGGTATTGCGGGCATTACTCTAGAATCGCTCTTCTTAGTGAGTTTCTCTTTTTTAGCCTGCCATTTCGATAAGGAAAAAGAAGATAATTATAAAAAATGGATTGCCGACGCTTGGCCCTATTTTCGCGATGTATTGAAGGGCTTAAAAAATGCTTATAAAGGCTGGCGTAGCACGGTTGCCGCAATGAACCTCTTAGGGATCACCGACGCGAGCATGCTTGTTTTACCAGTAGGGCTTGCTTTAGGGGTGGTAGGCGCGGCTAACCGCTATTTAATACGCCATTTGCGAGAAGCGCGTAAAGATATGATGGTTAACAATAGGAAATTATTTCTAGCCTTGGCTAAACTTCCTTCCTTAACCAAAGAAGGATTAGATAATTTTTACCAAGAACATGGAGCCATTCAATACCAAACAGATACTGAGCGATATTTAGGCTTTGTTAGTGCAGCGATGGGTGGGGTGATTGACGGCTTATATTTATACGTAGGGGTTTTGACTTTAAGTGTTTTTGCGCCCCAATTACTGATAGCCATGGCAAGCTTATGCGTTTTTTATACGTTGGCTTGTATTGTTACCCGGGTTTATGAAGAATATGAGTTTCAGCAAAAGCTCATGATTACCCAAACTAAATGCTTACTAGCTATTGATACCAAACAAATCCAAACCCTTTATGCGCAGTTGCTTTTACTGGAAGCAAAAACGAATAAAACGGCGGAAGACTTATTAAAAATTGCAGGTCTTAAAACGGATCTGGCTAAGTTAATAGACCATTTCGAGACTCAACGCCAATTACTGCGGCTGCAATCAAGTACCGGTCTTTTATCCAGTATGCTAACGGGCTTGAAGCACGGCCTTTATGCTTACGGGGCCCTTTCAAGTGTTTTATTTTTAACGAGTGCTATTTTAACTATGATAGGGATAGCCTTCCCTCCCGCAGTAGTTGTAGCGACGGTGTTTATTGGGCTTGCCCTTATCGCAGGGTTCATAGGTCATGCTTTATGGGTTAACGCCCAGCATACTAAAAAGCAAAATGCTAGCGATGATAGCTCCTATCAAATGCTTTTAGCAATGAAAGGACAGCTCGGCCTAAGCTCAACGGAATCACGCTTATTAACGGTTGAACAATTAAATGCGTCCCTTAAAAATGGCTTATCGGTTGAATCAGCACCGGTTCATTTTTTCCAGGAATGGTTCGAAGTATTCCGCTCCTTCTTTTCAGGCTTAAGTAAAGGGCAGAAATTTGTAGATTTTGCTGGGAACCCTTTACAAGAAATGGGCGAAGATGGCCATTATCATGACACTCCAGTCATGTATGTCTTGGGTGCCTTAAGCGCTTTGTTGTTTGGTTTTATCTTGGCCTTAAGAGCTTTGGCTCGTGGGTTTGGCCGAGCCGCTTTAGATAGCAATAAGGATCTAGTTTCGGCCGCGGAAGTTCCTGTGCGAACTAATGATCTTATTGAGGAGCAAACAGATAAGACGGTAATTCACTCGGGGCCTAGCAAAACCAAAGGGGAAGGGGAGTCAATCCACGTTGTTACACGGAATGATTCCCCAAAGAATTCAGGTCGTCTACTACCACTTTTTGGTTTTTTTGGCTCCAAAGATAAAGCATTAAGTCGTGCTCAGAGTGTTAATGAACTAAATGCCCTTGCTACTTCTGAGTCGAATACAATTCTGGGTTTAGGTTAGGATCATTATACATTTTAAATTGATGGTACACTCTAAACGTCCGTATTTTCTGTTCTACTTCATCCACAAACTCTCCTAAACAACGGCTTAATTGTTCGAGTTGTTGATCAATGGTTTCTAACTTTTTGGCACAACTATTTTTGTGCTCTTCACTGGCATCGGAGCGTAGGGTTTGTAACCTCATATGATAAGACTTCAACGAAAGAATAGACAGCCTATCGATCATCATGCCTGGGGTTTCTGAATGCACTGGACATAAATGCGGTCCGGCGGGTTTGAGGTAGTTGAAAAACCATTCGTCCATGGCTTCCATACGATTATTTCTCTGTTGGTTGAAGCCATCGATTTCCCGTTTAGCAAGGTATACGTATTCAGCGCCCATATCATCCCGCCTGGCTCGATCCTCAGCATGCCAAAGTTGATAATTAAAAGCGTGGTTTTCTTCTGCTAGTTGATAAATACCGCTATGTTGGTAGTTAATTCCTGTGGCCTTCCAGCGCTCAATAGCTTCTTTATGAAGTTTAGTTATAAAATTGGGATTGAAATCAATACTCATAGGTTTATCTCAAAGCAAAAGGCTTATTTTAGCGCAACTAGAGAGCGTAAGATATGATTTAATCCAAATTACATCCCATTATAATATTTGTTATAGATGCTTAAATAAGTTCCATCAGCTTGCATAGTCAAAATAGCTTGATTGATTTCTTTAATTATCTGCTCATTATCTGGTAGCGCAATAATGCCATAACCATCCCCTAAGGTAATTTCTTTGCTGATCGTTTTTATTCCATAGGTATTATTATTAATGTAATAAAAGGCAATAGCGCTATTGAGGGCAATAATATCCACTTTGTGCTCAATTAATGCGCTAACTAGATTGGCTATGGTATCAAAAGAAAGGATGGTATTGTCCTTGTGGTAGGGACTGCTCATTAATAAATCATAATAGGTCGTTTTAAGTGCACCAATTTTATAGTTTTTGATCTCACTTCCTTTGGGAATGGGGCTATCCAGAGTCGTGACGAATTGAAACCTACTAACCAGATAAGGAAGACTCACCGCATACTCGCTTAATTGGGATAATTGATAAGGTGATGCCAAAAGAACCACATCAATTTTTCTTTGTTCGAGTGTTGAAAACTGATTGCTAAGCGTTAAAGGACTAAAGACGCAATGCATCTTTATCAACTTGCACATAGTATTCATCATATCAATACTAAAACCAAAGAAATAAGGTTGCTTACCATCATCGGACATTTCAGAAAAGGGAGGGGCTCCTGTAATGACTCCGACGCGCAGATCCTTGGAAAAACCATAAACAGCGTTTAAAAAGAGCATAAGGAAAACGAAGAGTTTCATACCATATCCTTAGGTAAGCTAATGCAAATAATTTACAAGTTGTTGTGTTAAATTTAGAAAGTAAACAGCAATTTGTCAAAATTTGACAACAGTGGATAGTCAATAATAAATGGGTTTGCGGGGTAATTAGAGTAATTTTTTGGCAAGGCATTTGTCTAAGGCATTAGCAAAAGCGGTTTTTTCTTTAACCGATAAGCTAGGAGGACCACCCACTTTCATTCCTGAAGAGCGCAATTGCTCATTCATATCCCTTAAATTTAAACGCTGTTTAATGTCATTTGCAGTATATACCTCGCCACGAGGGTTAATAACAAAAGCGCCTGCGGCGATTGCATCCGCTGCCAGGGGAATATCCCCAGTAATGACTAAATCTTTAGGATGCAAATGCTCTACTATGTAGCAATCGGCCTTGTCAAAGCCTGACTCTACTTTAACGGATTTAATCAAAGGAGAGCTTGGGTAGCTAAGATAACTATTGGCAACAAGGGTAAGTGGGGTGTTGGTTCTCATTGCTGCGCGAAATAAGATTTCTTTAATTAATTTCGGACAAGCGTCAGCGTCGACCCAAATATGCATCTATGACCTTTTGATTCTTTTAAGTGGAAAATCTTACTAAGAGTATATTGTTTCATGAACTTAATTCACTGTATAGTATTTTTAACCAGGTTTATTTAACCTCGGTGGTGTTTTGGTTTAGGAAAATTAGATGTTTGTTTTAGGGATGTCGGAATGAAGTTGTTGATTGAGACTATTAGCCTCCAACTTGGCCAACAAGCTCACCTTGAGTTGAGGCCTGATTTACTTGCTCCGCTTCATTTAAGTGAGCCTTATGCTTCTAAGACTCTGGGTGGAGCGAATTCACGCGAAGCAAATGGATTGGCTGCAATTTTTTCCAGAATATCGACGCCAGAAACACCGGTAGTGCATCAAGACCTACTTGAGAAAATAAAGCCTCTCTTGCGCCGCTTTTGTAGTGCCAAACCCTTAATAAATCAGATACTCGAACAACCACAGAGCCTTATCGATGTGTTGAGAAATAGTTCAATGCCCGTCTTAGAAGCTCTCCAGGGCTTAGGTCTAAGCCCGCAGTGGACTTCATTAATAACAGTGGTTACGGGAAGAGATGAATGCCTATCCGAACTTAAGCGGAGAGAATGTATTAATTTTTTGCGCGATCTTAGTTGGTTAGAAGAATTAAAAACTTCTATGCAAGAAGCGCAAATTTTATTCACCTTGGGTTTTCAACTATTGACCGTTACCAAAACTGATACGGATGCGTCTTTGCAAGAGCTAGCAGATTTTTGCGAAGAATACCCCTTGACGCTGCCACCTTTAGGTTTAAATCAATTTATTACTACCTACTTAAGACAATTGAGTAAGAGTGTGGTGCGGGCCACTAATACCGAATTCATCCGGCTACTTAGCCAACTGCTGAAAAATCTTAAGTCAGCCGAGCAACAGACGGTAATTAGCCATTTAAGCGCTTTCGACTTATCGAATTTGCTGAAGCTTGGAATGGAGGATCTCTTTTGGTGCGAGCCTAAATCGCAACAAGCCTACCGCGATATTTTACTCATCCTGCATTCCCACGCCGGCTTTCCTCTGCGATCTCGTATTGAAGAAGCATTAAATAAGCTTGCTGAGGCTATTGCCCACAATGAGGTGAAGCAAGATAATTCTCATAATGAACCAGCAAACCTAGTCCAAGATTTTAAAAAAAGGCCTATCGCGTATGAGCTTGAAAAACTGCAAACCCATCATCCCTATGGGGTTCCTTTAAAAAAGGACTTACGCGCGCTTGCTTTATACCACAGTTATGGTTTAGATAAGCTGGCTGATGCAGCTTGCTTAAGCTCTTTAATTCGCCATTTAGACAGCAAAGATATTTTTTCCTTATGGCTTAAGATCCCGGATCCTAACCAAGGCCTTGTTTTTTTTCATGCTCTTTTCCTTCATGATAAATGTCGGGATCGCTTACTTTTAGGGAACTATGGGAGCCATTTCGCCCGATTTTTAAAGCAACAGTCCCCAGCGGTTGTCTTGCGCACCTATTTAACCAGCTTCCATGAACAACCTTGGTTTTTAGACGGCTTAACGCTTTTCGCCCGTTTTGGGCAAGAGTTTGGGCAAGAATTATTGCTCATCGAGACATTGGCTGGGGTCTATGAAGATGAATTAGCGGGCGAGTCATGGAATACTCTATTATTCACCTTAATAAATACCGCCAAAGGGGTGAGTGTGTTATTAGATAAGTTTGGCCAAGATGATCAAACGCTTGCGATTCAACAATTAAAATTTAATCTCTTGGCCAAGCTCTGTACTTATTTTAATAAACAACACTTAGTATTCTTACTCAAAACATTAAATCAAACTTCATCTTGGGATAACAACCCTTACTACCGCTTCGCTTTAATCTTCCTCCACAGTCAACACCAGCGCTTGTTCGGTGCTACATCCCTCTGGGGTGATGAGGAATTAGCCGTTCTGGCATTATTTATAGAACGTCATTTAAGTGAAAATAATCTTTGGGATAAGCATAGTTCATTGGGTTTTAAACTATTAGGCTTTCTGCTCTTTTACTGTGCAGCGACGGGTTATACTAAATTATTTTTTAACAGCGAGGGGCAATTCAACAGGTTAATTACTTATTCAATACCTCGCCACCTATTGATACGCTTAGCCGATGACTTTACTAAAGCTAGTTCCGCAGCGCAAAAAAGTTATTTATGTACATTATTTACTGTTCCTGATGAAGCTGGTGCAAGAGGGGCAACTAAACTTCTACCTCCTATTCCTGTCCTTGGGGTTTATTTACTGTATTATCAGGGACCGAGTGCGGCCCTTGAGCAGTTACTTGGCCATTATTTTATAACTTATGCAGACAAACCGACCTTAATCTACCCCTTAGCCGCGCTTTTATCTGATTTCGCAGAGCGTAGTATTGCTGCGGTTATTTTTGATAGTTTGCAAAAATTTATTTTTAATAATCCCCACTATTTGAATGCAGCTCTTTTTGCTCATTTGACGCGTTACTATACCCAGCAAAAATCAGGCCTAGGTAGGGTTGATATGGATGGACACATTCAATTATTAAGTTATTGGGGAAAAACGGGTAATTATCAACTGGTCAACCACAGCGTAGGTATTTTATTACCGCTGTGCCAAGATGAATCGTTAAAACTTCGTTTAAATAAGGTAGAGCTGGAGTCTAGGCTCGAGGCTCAATTACAAGGACGGATAAACAGTCCTTCTTTACACCATAAGCTTATCAAGTGGTGTAGCCGGTTATGGCATTATGGAGTGCGATGGCCCGCCACCCGTTCAGGGCTGCTTGTCTTTGCGGATGAGGCAGATCATTATATTTCCCCTCTGTATTTCGCCAAGCCCCAGATAAAACATCCGCAGTGGCAAGTGGAGGAAAAGCCAGTCCAGGTGGACCGCGCTTCAGCGTTTTCTGTTTTATTGTCTGAGGTTATACGTAGTGCCCTTAATAAAAACGAGAGAGAATTCTTCGGAAAAATAAAGCAAACTCTATTTGCACCAGCGAATTCCGCACCTCATATTTTACCGGAGGTTGCTAGTAAACAACTGGAGGCGCATGTATAATTCTTAAAAGCTCGTCATTCTATCGTTTGCGTATAGAAGCTTCATATAATCATAGTAAGTAGTTCTTTCTAATGTAATTTTAATGGTTCGTAGTTCATTTTCTGTGGAGAAAAAATGCGATTTTTAATTTGTCTTTATTTGGGCTTACTTCCTTTTATTAGTTATGCGGAAGCGACTTTACCTGCTGGTTGTGAGGCAGTAGCAGTACAAGGGGACTCAGTGACTTTGAAGGCTAAAAAGCCAAAAGTGGTGTTCATTCATAATCTGTCTAAAAGTGATTTATGGCTAACCCATCCCGTCACTGATCCTAGTGCGAGTGCTGGATGGACAAGCCGTATCCAAGCAGATCATTGGTCGGCATTAGCGGTGGATAAACCCTCTTTTGTCGTCAGTTGTATTGAGTCCAAGCCAGGCCATGAGCAGGAAATTCCCTGTGAAGGGGCTATTGCAGTTTGCCAATGGAAGGGGGCAAAATTTCCCGAAAATAGCCAGGGTACCTTCTGGGCCGGCGAGGATCTACCTTTAGCTGAGCTCACAGCCGCAATCGGCGGACGAGGATTTGTATTGCCAGCCAATAAATAGTGTTTTTAAAGGCTGGATAAATAAGAAGATAAAAGTATCTGTCTTGCCACTAGCAACGATAAGTGGTAGAACAAGATATATAATATTAAAGCAATCAATAATTAATGCGTGGTGATGGGTGAGTAAAAAGTCAAAAGATCCTTTTTATAAAAGAGAAAGTGAAAAATATGCGGATCCAATTCCGAGTCGTGAGTACATCATGGAGGTACTTAACGATTATGGTAAACCTATGTCACGCAATAAATTATTTGATCAATTAAACTTAGAGCAAGAGAGCAGAAAGGAGTCGCTAGGATTTCGCTTAAAGGCGATGTTGCGCGATGGCCAAATCATGCAGGACAGGAAAGGACGGTTTTGCCTTTTACAAAAAATTAATTTACGGCGTGGCTCAGTACAAGGCCATCCTGACGGCTATGGTTTTTTTATTCCTGATGACGGCGGGGAAGACATGCTGCTTTCGGCCAAGGAAATGAAAACGGTAATGCATGGTGATCTGGTCCTTGCTTATCAAAGCGGTATGGATCGCCGCGGGCGGCCAGAAGGTAAAATCCATGAGGTTTTAGAGCACGCTAATGCAACGGTTGTGGGTCGTTTTTTCAGTGAGCATGGTATAAGCTTCGTTATCCCCGATAGCAAACGTTTAACCCAAGATATTTCAATTCCCCAGGAATTAATCGGCAATGCTAAAAATGGGCAAATGGTCTTGGTGGAGCTTATTGCTTTTCCCAGTAAACATGCCCAAGCTGTGGGTAAAATAATGCATGTCTTAGGCGAGCATATGGCTCCCGGTATGGAGATTCAAGTAGCTATACATGCCCATGGCATTCCTTTTGAATGGCCTAGTGATGTCCTTAGCGAAGTGGGAAAAATTCCTCAACAAGTCACTGAGTCACAAATCAAAGGACGCACGGATTTACGTTCCTTAGGCTTTGTTACCATTGATGGCGATGATGCCAAAGATTTTGATGATGCGGTGTATTGCTACACTAAACCCAAAGGTGGTTTTCAATTATATGTAGCGATTGCTGATGTGAGCCATTATGTTGCTCAAGATTCGGCTCTCGATAAAGAAGCGGCGCGGCGTGGTAATTCCGTTTATTTTCCAGGCAAAGTAGTGCCGATGCTGCCAGAGGCTTTATCTAATGGCCTGTGCTCATTAAATCCTAAGGTGGATCGCCTCTGTATGGTTGCAGAGCTATCCATTAGTGCGGAAGGAAAAATTTCCCGCTCCCGATTTTACCGCGCGGTGATTCATTCCCAGGCACGCCTGACTTACACCCAAGTTGGGGCTTGGTTGGCTGCAGGAAAAATTGACCCAGCCTATCAAGATCTGTGGCCCTCTTTGGAGGCGCTTTATAGCCTGTATCAAGTCTTGCTGACGACGCGTAAAGAGCGGGGGGCAATGGATTTTGAAACTACAGAAACACGTATTGAATTTGATGAAAATAAAAAAATTAAATGTATTGTTCCTGTAATACGCAATGATGCTCATAAGCTTATTGAAGAATGCATGTTAGCTGCTAATGTTGCCACGGCGCGCTTTTTACAAAAAGCTGAGATTCCTACTTTGTACCGTGTTCATGCGGCGCCTGAAGAAGATAAAATTACTGCTCTACGCCAATTTTTAGGGGAGTTAGGTTTGCAATTAGGTGGGGGTAAAAAGCCTGGGCCTAAAGACTTCCAACGCACTATGAATTCCATCGGCGATAGACCTGAGAAACACCTTATTGAAACGGTGATGTTACGTTCTTTAAAACAAGCCCAATATATTGAAGCCAATGAGGGGCATTTTGGTCTAGCCTACTCTGCCTATACCCATTTTACCTCGCCAATTAGGCGTTATCCGGATTTATTAATTCATCGCGCCTTAGGACATTTACTGGATAATAAACCCGTCTATGAATTTAGTTACACTCATGATGATATGAATCGCCTTGGCAAGCATACATCCATGACAGAGCGTCGCGCTGATGATGCGACACGAGAGGTAGTGGCTTGGTTAAAATGTGAGTACATGCAGGATAAATTAGGACAGGTTTTCACTGGACGAATTTCGGCTGTCACAAGCTTTGGTATTTTTGTTGAACTCGATGAAGTCTATGTTGAAGGTTTAGTGCATATCACTTCCTTGAAAAATGATTATTATAATTATGACGCTAGCAAGCATCGATTAGTGGGTACTCGTGGGGGCAATGTCTATCATTTAGGCGATAGAATGACCGTTTTAGTAGCGCGAGTCGATCTTGATGAACGCAAAATTGATTTTGAACCGGTAGAAGAAAATATAAAGAATGAGTGAGCATTTTGTTTATGGAGTACATGCGGTAGCGGCCTTATTAGATAACCCTCATCGCAAGATATTTAAAATTTATCTCAGCCAAGAGCGGGATGATAAGCGCGTCCACGATCTAGTTAATCAGGCAAAGCAAGCGGCGATTCCTATAGAGCCTATGGCTATACAAAAAATGAATCAGCGCTTCGCTGGTTATAATCATCAAGGAATAGTGGCCGAAGCCTCTGCATTGCCCGAATATAATGAGGGGCATCTCATCCCTCTTTTAGAAGCAAGCAAGACCCCTGTCTTAATTCTAATCTTAGATGGTATTACTGATCCCCATAATTTAGGGGCTTGCTTACGTTCTGCGGATGCAACCGGGGTGGATTTCTTAGTGATCCCTAAAGATAAGAGTGCAAGCATCACCCCAGTTGTGAGTAAAGTTGCCTGTGGTGCTGCAGAGTCGGTGCCCTTAGTGCGCGTTACTAATTTAGCACGGGCAATGGATACCTTAAAAGAGCAAGGGGTGTGGATTTATGGCGCAGCAGGTGAAGCAAGGGCTAGTCTATATCAGACTGATTGTAGTGGACCGCTGGCCATTGTAATGGGTGCCGAAGCAGAGGGTTTAAGGCGACTTACTCGCGAGCATTGCGATGGTCTTTTTTCTTTACCCATGCTAGGAACGGTGGAAAGCTTGAACGTATCTGTAGCCACTGGTGTTTCTTTATATGAAGTGGTTCGGCAAAGACAGAAGGCAGGATGATGCAGGAATTAAAGATTAAAGCAGCTAAAGCAGCACTTCAGTATGTTGAAGATAATATGACTTTGGGCATTGGTACTGGTTCTACCGTGAATTGTTTGATTCAAGAACTTGCGCAAATAAAACATCGCATTGATGCTTGTGTTGCTAGTTCACGGGCTACTGAAGCCTTATTAAAGGCAGCGGGTATTCCGGTCATCGATTTAAATGCTACTGCAGAACTTGCTTTATATATCGATGGTGCTGATGAAGTGGATGCCCAAGGCCAGATGATTAAAGGTGGGGGTGGTGCTTTAACCCGTGAGAAAATTGTAGCGAATGTGGCGGAACAATTCATCTGCATTGTGGATGAGTCAAAAATGGTCACCCATTTAGGTGATTTTCCTCTGGCCGTAGAAGTGATCCCGATGGCACGAAGTTTTGTGGCAAGACAACTTGTTTTATTAGGTGGTGATCCAGAATATCGAGAGGGCTTTATAACCGATAATGGTAATATTATTCTGGATGTATTTAATTTGCCCATGCACTCACTCCTTGAGCTGGAAAACAGCATTAATATTATTCCTGGGGTGGTAGAAAATGGTCTCTTTGCTCATCGCCGGGCGGATAAAATTTTAGTGGCTTCGGAACAAGAGCTCCGTTGTGTGAAGATCGAGAAAAAAACGCATCAATAAGACAGGTAAGCGCTCATGGATACGCAAAAAGTATTTGTAAACCGTATTTTGAATATGAGGAAAATAAAATTAATCGGTGTAGATATGGATCACACCTTGATTCGTTATAATTCCGAACAGTTTGAAGCTTTAGTTTATCAGCTCATTACCGAGCGTTTAGTACAGTTAAAAAACTATCCTGAGCAAATTAAATCATTTAAATTTAATTACCATGATGCAATTCGTGGTCTCGTAATTGATACCAAAAATGGCAATATTTTAAAACTAAGTCGTTATGGAGCCATTCGACAAAGCTATCATGGGACTAAATCAATTAGTTTTAGCGATCAACAAAATTTTTACCGCAGTATTTATGTAGACTTAGGCGATCCGAATTACATGCCTATTGATACCTCCTTTTCTATTTCTTTTTGTGTTTTATATAGTCAATTAGTCGACTTAAAAGATGAGTTAGGGATTAGAATGCCTAGTTATCAAACCATCGCAGCCGATGTGCAATATTGTGTGGACAAAGTCCATTCCGATGGGAGTTTAAAACAGATTATTGCCAAAAATTTAAAAAAATATGTCATAAAAGAAAAAGCAGTGGTGGATGGGTTGAAACATTACCTTCGCCATGGAAAGAAAATATTTATTTTAACTAATTCAGAATATTCCTACACTAAATTGCTGTTAGATTATGCCATTACTCCCTTTCTCGATAAAGGCGAGTCATGGCAGGATCTGTTCGAATACGTCGTTACTTTAGCCAATAAACCCCGATTTTTTTATGATAACCTGCGTTTCTTATCGGTAAATCCAGAGACGGGTTTAATGACTAATGCAGAGGGTCCTATTGGACCTGGAGTTTATCAAGGTGGAAATGCGAAAAAATTTACTGAGTCATTGAATATTCGCGGGGATGAAATTTTATACATTGGTGATCATATTTATGGTGATATCTTACGCTTGAAGAAAGACTGTAATTGGCGCACGGCTTTAGTGGTTGAAGAGCTTGGCCAAGAAATCGCAGCTCAGGTTCAGGCTATGCCGATTGAAAAAAGTATTGCCGAAGCCATGGATGTCAAAAAAGGCTTAGAACAGCAATATGTTGCTTTATGCACACGGGGTATTGATGAACATTCAACTGCCTACGATGGAGAAATTTATAATTTACAGTCCCAGCTTACTGCCTTAGATGTAGAGATATCTAAGTTATTAAAAGAGCAGAGTGCTTTTTACAATCCAAAGTGGGAACGAATTTTTAGAGCGGGTGCTGAAGAAAGTTATTTTGCTTACCAAGTAGATCGTTTTGCCTGTATTTATATGGAAAAACTATCCGATCTATTAGCACTGTCGCCGCTTAATTATTTTCGTGCTAATCGGCGTTTGCTTGCCCACGATATTGATTTTTAGTTTAACTAAAATCTATTGCGGTCAAACTTTGGCTCCATAAGGGAAGGGAAAAGCCTCTTCTAATTTTTTGTTAATCTATTCGCCCGTAGATTTAGGTAAGATTTTATTTAACCATCTGGGTAAATACCAATTCCATTTTTTTAGCAAAATCATCGTTGAGGGAACCAAAAGGGTTCGGATTAAAAAGGCATCGACAAAGATAGCAACGGCAATGCCCAGACCAAATGCTTTAACCATCAAGACGTCGGCCACTAAAAAAGACCCACATAGAAAAATTACGATGAGTGCCGCGCTAGTAATAATGCGGCTGGTTTTTTCTATGCCGAAAATAATACTGCGATGATTGCTTTTGGTGGCCTCGTAATATTCTTTAATGCGCGACAATAAAAACACTTCATAGTCCATGGAAAATCCAAATAAAGCGCAAAAGATAATAACTAAAATGCTAAGATCTAACATACCCTGCGGTTGAAAATTAAGCCAGGCAGCTAAATGCCCCTCCTGAAAAATAAACACTAAGGCTCCATAACAAGCACAGAGGCTAAGTAAATTCATTAAGATGGCTTTAAATGGTAAAAATAATGAGCGCAAGAGTACTAGTAGAATTAGGTAAGTTGAAGCCATAATCCATAATAGGGCATAAGGGAGGTTTTCCCAAATACTATCAAAAATATCCTCGTTAATTACGGGTACTCCCGTTAGATAGACCCGCATGCCTGCTGGTGGTGTTAAGGTTTCTAAGTTAGTGATCAATTTATTCGTTTGTTCGGAATTTAACGAGTACTTGCTGACAATATTAAGAAGGGTACTGTCTTGGCTTGTGGTGGTATCAAGCATTTTTTTTACGTCCTCATCCTTAATTTTCTTTTGCGTGTACAGGCGGTAATACTGATATCGAGAAAGCTCAGGGCTCGTTGTGACAATGGAATTCACTTGTTTTACCAAAGGGTTTTCTTTTATCTCTTGGGTAAAATCATAGATTTTATAAATATTTTTTTTGCTTAAGAGAGGAGGCGCATCGGTTTTAACGAGCAGGAGGATGGGGTTTAGCTCCTGGCCGTTAAACTTTTGTTCATAAGTGTCAAAAAAAGCCCGGCTTTTTGACTGCTCTGGGAATATTTTATAATCAGACAAGCCAAATTCAGCCGAAAGAAAGGGATAACCCAATACCAGTAAAAAGATGAAGATAGGAATAAAAAATACCAAGGGTCGTTTGACGACCCGCTCGGCCATCCATCGCCAAAATCTAAAATGTTTAAAAGGATGAGGAATTTTTACCGCCAATAAATTTATTCGCTGTTGTAATACCGCAAGAATTGCCGGTAAAAACACAAGGGCGGTGACTACCGCCACAAATACTGCCATCATGCCTCCTACAGCAACCGAAAATAAAATATTGATAGGAAAGAAATACAATGCACTAAGGCTTACAAAGACCGCCAGGCCACTAAAAAAAATAGCCTTGCCTGCCGTTGCTTGGGTGGCAGCTAAGGCATCGATAATGGTTTTTTGTTTGACTAATTCATCTCTAAAGCGGCTAATGATAAACAACGCATAATCCAAACTAAGGCATAAGCCTAAAAGCAGGGCAATATTGATGGTAAAAATCGACAAAGTGAAAGCATGGCCAATGATATAAAGTGAACTTAAAATCATTAATGCACAGCCGCCGCCTAAAAAAATGGGCAGGAAAGCGGCCACTACAGAGCCGAATACAAAAAGCAGGGTAACAATGGCAACCGGCGTTGCAATCATATCGGCTTTATAGAGGTCTATTTGCGTTTGTTGATTGACATCTTCAACAAAAATGGGCTCCCCTCCTATTTGGACAGTCATGTCAGGAGGAATGGTAATCAATGATTTTAATTCCTTTAACCGCTCACCATGCAGGGCCTCTAAGCTTTTAACAATAACCACGACGTAGGCGGTATGTTTATCTTTGGATATCTGTTTGCTGTTTGCACTAGGGAGTAGCAGCTCATAAGGTAAAGAAAAATTTTTTAAGTCTTTCAGTGAATCATTAATTCTTTTATTAAATTGCTTACTAGTCGCTTTTAAGTTTTTACTGGTATACATAATCATTAACTGATTATGGTGGTCATAATTGAGGCTTTTGTTGAGCTCTTGCTCGGCTTTTGCACTTTCAGAATGTTCAGCAATAAATCCAGTAGTTTTAAATGGAGCAATTATATGCGGCAATAGGGGAAGGCAGGCAAAAAGAATTAAAAACCAGAGAACGATAATAAGCCATCGTATTGGATAGATGAGCGCCCCAAATTTATAAAATAATGTTTTTTTCATCCTAATCGCCATTCCTTTGTATAAAATCCATTAATACAGCTGAATGTAAAACGAATATTGGATATTCCCTCTTACGCAATAAGCATAGTTTAAATTGCTTCACCCTCTTTTTTGACGCTGACTCTTACTGCCACCTACAAGCACTCAATTTTAATTTTTAGCTAAATACAGTTGATCTTTTATTTGTGCAGAGAGTCGACTATTTAAACTATAGACTATTTTTTAATAACTCATGTTACGCACATAAACTTGTAGTTTGACTAAAAAGCATTAGAATTCCGCCCTTAATTTTAGGGAGGGAATTAAATGGATATGCTTGATCTTTATAGTGATTATTTGATTTTCC
>NZ_RZGQ01000090.1 GCF_003989735.1 Legionella sp. km772
TTCAATTAACTAAAAATCAGATGAAAAGGCAATCTATTAAGCGGCTCAGAAAAAATGCTGGATGGGATGATTCTATTTTAACCACTATCTTATCTCAAAATTTTTCATGAGGTGACCCTGACTACAGGCCGATGCTCATTTTCAATACGCGAAATTAACTCATTAAACAATAGAGGAATATCCTCTCTTCTTTCTCTTAAAGGAGGCATTTCAATGGGGAATACATTTAGACGGTAAAATAAATCTTCACGGAATTTCCCCTCTTGAATGGCTTGCTCCAAATTTCTATGAGTCGCGGCTATAATCCTGACATTTACAGTAATACTTTTATTGGCACCGACCCGTTCAAAACTTTGCTCTTGTAATACCCTAAGTAATTTCACTTGCATCGCTAAAGGCATATCCCCTATTTCATCAAGAAATAAGGTTCCTCCATTGGCTAATTCAAAACGACCTTGCCGGGAGGTAATAGCACCCGTAAAGGCGCCTTTTTCATGGCCAAATAATTCGCTTTCCAATAACTCGCCAGGGATAGCACCACAATTAATCGGGATAAAAGGTTTTGCGGACCTTGAAGAGAGCGTATGAATAGTACGAGCAACCACTTCTTTACCGGTTCCTGATTCGCCAAGAATTAAAACACTCGCGTCAGTATTGGCAACTTGATCGATAAGCCTTCGCACAAAACGGATACCATCACTATTTCCAACTAAACGTGACAAGGGGGTTTTATTTTGATGGTTGCTCAGCGTTTTTAGTGTTTCACGTGCAATTTGACAACGGTGTATAGCATCAAGAAGTTGTGGATAGGTAAAAGGAAAACTTAGACAAGCAATAACATGATGCTCAGCCCATTGAGTAGGCGGCAATTTTCCATCAAGTAATAAAATAGGCGTTTGCGCAAACTGTTCTACTAAAAAGACTAATTGCTTGAGCATTAGTTCATGAGAAGGTGGGGCACCCAAGAGAATAATACCAGGGGTTGGAGCAGAAGTATTTTCCAGTTCCTCAAAAGTAAATAATTGTACTTTGTGATCGATAAAATCAAATAAGGTGCAAAGCTTATCACTACGGTTTTTATTCTCGTCGATGATATAAATGTCATTACTCATCATGCTCCATCCTTTAGCTTAAGCTTTTTTTTAGTATCTAACACTTTAATAAGCACTGTCAAATCAATGACAGAGTATTTGACAGTTTTTATTATGTTCTATCCTATATCGTTATAAAAACTGTCAAATTTTTGTTAAAAAATTGACGAATCGCCTCAACACGATATAACGCTTAACGAGAGCAAATAATGAGTTTAAATGCCTTGCATTCATTACCAAAACACAACTCCTCGCTACCTATGGTTTTAGTGGCTGAAATTTGAGTTTCTTTTAAGAAACGTTTAGCCTTCATGTAGCCCATCCGGCTACAAAAAGAATTTGCTGCGCGTGCCCCGCACCCACTGCCTTGCCTGTAACACCAATCTATGCGGTAATCATTATATCGTGGGTAAGCAAATTGCTTTTCACGGTAATGATAAGCTTCTGGCGGATTATGGGTTAATCTTTCAGTGCAATTTATAACCATAAATCCATTGCAACGCCAGCCCTTACATTGGGCTCTACTCGCAATAAAATTGGTTAATCCCACATTGTAAGCAATACTACTTTGGCTAGCAGAATCATAACCTAACATTTTACAGTAGCGATTAGCGACCTGTTTACCACATTCTTTACCATCTAAGCTACAATAATTTAAACGCTCGCCTAGAAACATAGGGTGCCAAAAGCTTCTGAATGCTTGATTAGGCGTAGTCTTTGCTGGCAAAGAAAATGAACATAGTAAAAAAATAAAAACCACTAAACTTCGAAAATTGCACATTATTACAATCCTTTGAGACGATGTGCACATGTTAACGTAGGATAGCTTGATGGTACAAGTGCTAAGTGTATCGCTTGATTTAATTGTGACTGGCTCTGATACCCTTAAATAGAGTTGTCACTATCTATATATAAGTGCTCTAATTGATAGTGATTGGCAAGATGTTGACCTAGGGTTTGAATACCAAAGCGCTCGGTTGCGTGGTGACCACAGGCATAATAATCAATGCCTAATTCTTTAGCCTGATAATAAGTGCGTTCCGAAACCTCACCACTAAGATAAGCATCTACACCTAATTTATAAGCCTCTTCTATGTAATCTTGAGCACCACCACTACACCAGGCAATGGAACGAATGGGTTGTTTAATAGCTGAAACATGTAAGGGGGTACGGTTTAGTTTTCTAGCAATTAACTCGGTTAAAGAATCCGCCTCCACGGGCTTATCCAAAACACCTGCCCATAACAGATTATCAATATTTCCTACTTTATGGGCGCTTATTGATTGCAAAGGAAAAAATTTGGCAAGACAAGCATTATTGCCTAATTCTAAATGGCAGTCTAAAGGTAGATGATAGGCCAGTAGGTTAATTTCATTAAGCAATAAATGCTTAATTCTTTGTTTTTTCATACCGGTTATCACTGGCGCCTCACCTCGCCAAAAATAGCCATGATGGACTAATAGCGCATCGGCCTGCCATTTTACTGCCTCAAGAATAACTTCTTCAGAGGCAGTTACAGCAGTGGCAATACGCTTGATGTGAGATGATCCTTCTACTTGGAGGCCATTTGGTGCGTAGTCATTATACTTTCCCGTATTTAATAACTCATCCAGGTAAGAAATTAGTTCTTCACGCTTAATCACCGCTCAGAAACTCGCTTAATGTCTGCACCTAATAAAGAAAGCTTCTCTTCAATACGTTCATATCCTCGATCAACGTGGTAAATACGCTCTACTGCAGTTTCACCTTCGGCAACCAAACCCGCTAAGATTAAGCTCGCAGAAGCGCGCAAATCAGTAGCCATAACCGGTGCGCCAGTGAGTTTATCTACCCCATTAATAATAGCGGTATTCCCATTTAATTGAATTTGTGCCCCCATGCGCTGTAATTCTTGCACGTGCATAAAACGATTTTCGAATATCGTTTCCACAATGGTAGAGGAGCCTTCCGCTACCGAATTCATTGCCATGAACTGTGCTTGCATATCGGTTGCAAAAGCAGGATAAGGTGCCGTAGCAATATTTACTGCTTGAGGACGTTTGCCGTTCATATTTAAGCTTACCCAATCTTCCCCAATAGTTAACTCTGCACCCGCTTCTTCAAATTTACATAGTTGGGATAATAAAGTATCAGGGCGTACTTTTTTTACGGTGACATGGCCTCGTGTTAAAGCACCTGCAGCAAGATAGGTACCTGCTTCAATACGATCAGACATTACGGAATAAGAGCCACCAGATAAGGCTTCAACCCCTTCAATTTCAATAGTTGAAGTACCGGCACCAGTAATTTTTGCACCCATTTGGATAAGAAAGTTAGCTAAATCTACTACCTCAGGCTCTCGAGCAGCATTTTTAATCGTAGTCACGCCATCCGCTAAAACAGCAGCCATTAAAATATTTTCAGTACCAGTTACAGTAACCGTATCAAACATTAAGCGGCGTCCTTGTAAACGTCCTTTTTTACAACGAGCATTGATATAACCATTTTGTACTGTAATGTCGGCCCCCATGGCTTTTAATGCTTTAAGGTGAAGATCCACCGGCCGAGTACCGATAGCACATCCACCAGGTAAGGAGACATCAGCTTTCCCGAAACGGGCAAGCATTGGACCTAGGACTAAAATAGAGGCGCGCATTGTCTTAACTAAATCGTAGGGAGCTACAAACTCATTCACTTGACTTGCATCTACTTGCACATTCATTTTTTCATCAACAATTAAATGAGCTCCTAATTGACCTAAAAGCTCCATCATCGTTGTGATGTCTTTTAAATGAGGGACATTTGAAATAGTTACATGGTCATTAGCCAATAAACTAGCCGCCATGATAGGTAGGGCAGCATTTTTAGCACCAGAAATAACCACTTCACCGTTTAAAGCTTTACCGCCATTGATCAATAGTTTATCCATTTTTTTGCTCCCCCCATTCTTCTTTTGTCCAAGTCTTCATTGTTAAAGCATGAAGCTTACCGCTTGTAATCAAGTCTTTTAATTGGGCATAGACCCATTGTTGTCTTGCAACTTTTGATTTATGTATAAAGATATCGGTTACTATAGTTAATTGGTATTGGTAACCATCCCCCTCAACTTTGACATAAGCTACATCATCAATTGCTTTAAATTGCGCTTCAATTTCTTCATTGCTTATCATAAAACTTAGCTCACTAATTGAAATAAATACAATTTTTTACACCGTTTAGATGTAAAAAAATAAAAAAGATTGAATCTTAGTAAATTAAGGGTTACCACAGCGGTTGGTAAGGGCCTCAACTTTAAGTTCTCATTCCCATCCTGAGAAAATTAAATGTAGCCTGTATTGGCCCCAAACCTGGGAAAATAGAATAGTCAGCACTCAACCTTACTCCACTGCGAGCCCCAAATTACTACCCTCTAATAATACCGCCGCTACACATTGATCTTTCTTCATTTACCGCCAAACGGCTAAAAATAAAATAGGCTGGAGCAAGGCCCAGCCTATTTTATTTTTTTAGTTCTTTACCACTTAAGCAGGCTCTAAAATCTGATTTACACCGCAAAACTCAGCTAAAGAGAGCGTTTTTGCAGAAATACCAACCACTTCAAACTGTTTATTATACTGCTTGCATAATTTTTTTGCTTCGATTAATAGTGCAAGCCCTGCACTATCGCACTGATTTACCTCAGTTAAATCCAGGCAAAAAATTGCATTATTGTCCGCTTTTAAGAACTTAATTAATTGATTCCGAACCGTAATGACGGAATGAAAAGTAAGCTCATGGCCTGGTTTAAAATGAGTGGTATTCACTTAAGAAGCCTTTTTTGCTTGTTTGTCTTGCATTTGTCGAATTACTTCATTGATATTTGAATTCTGTAATACTTGAGCAAATTGCGATCTAAAACTTTGCAATAAGCTTACCCCCTCCACGCTAATGTCATAAATTTTCCATTGTCCATCTTTAGAAACAAGGCTATAGCTTAGAGGAATATTTTGGCCTTCAGAGCGAACAATCACACTATTAATACGTAAGAAACGATTAGTTAAAGAACCTCTTATAGGTAAAAATTGCACGGTCTCATCTTTATATTGTGCTAAAGGACTAGAATAAGTCCGAATGACCAATTGGGTAAATGCTTTAGAAAACTGCGTACGTTGAGCTGGTGTGGCTTTTTGCCAAATTTGACGACCTAACACTGAACGGGACATGCCAGCTACATCGACATTAGGTAAAAAATAAGTCTCTACCGCTTTATAAATGATATTGGGATTAGTTTTTAAGCTGGACTTATTATTTTTTAGGGTCGTAATAATTTGATTCGCACTGTTTTCTAGCATAGGTACAGGAGAAGGTTGAGCAAACATCATTTGAGACAAAGAACAACAAACAACGAATAAAATTGTTTTAACTAATCTCATGATTCACCTATTTTTTATTAATATTAAATAACAATTGACCAATAAGGTTTTCAAGAATGACAGCTTCTTGGGTTTTAGCAATAACATCGCCATTTTTTAAATAAGGATGATTTTTATTACCTTCGTCCTCAAAACCGGGAACAATACTAATATAATTCGAACCGATCAAGCCTTCGGTCAAAATTCGTGCAGAAGAATCTTCATAAGGTATTTTTTTATCACTACGCAATTTCATAGTAACTCGTGCATTTAACTCGCCTGGTTGCAAGTCAATGCGGCTTACCTCACCAATTTTAACTCCAGCCACAGTAACAGGCGCCCGTACCTTTAGTCCCCCAATATCAGTAAAATCCGCAGTGACTGTATATTCTTTTTTTGACATAAAACTAGAAAAACTACTCACTTTCATGGTCATTACTAATAAGGCTAATAAACCCAGCAACATAAAAAGGCCCACACTAATATCTACATAACGTTGCTTATTCATTTACCAATCTCCAATCATCATTGCAGTCAACAAAAAGTCGAGCCCTAATACAGCAAGCGACGCATACACCACAGTTTTCGTAGTCGCTTTACTGATGCCCTCCGCCGTAGGCACACACTCAAAACCTTGGAATACTGCAATCCAAGTTACAACAAAAGCAAAAACCAAGCTCTTAATAATGCCACTTAAAATATCAATACGGAAATTAACTGCAGCCTGCATATTGGACCAAAAGCTCCCTGCATCTACACCTAACCAATGCACACCGATAAAATACCCGCCATAAATTGCCACCGCAGAAAAAATGATAGCAAGTATGGGTAAAGCAATAAGTCCTGCAAAAAAGCGTGGGTAAACAACGCGACCTAAAGGATCTACCCCCATCATATCCATACTAGACAATTGTTCTGTGGCTTTCATCAAGCCAATTTCTGCCGTTAAAGCAGAACCTGCGCGGCCAGCAAAGAGTAAAGCACTAATCACTGGACCTAATTCTCGCGCAATACTTAGCGCCAGAAGTTGCCCTAATTGACTGGAAGCACCAAATTTTTGCAAAGTATGAAAACCCTGCAGTCCAACCACCATTCCAATAAATAGAGCGGATACTACAATAATTAAACAAGAGAGCACCCCAACAAAATACAGCTGGTAACGCAATAAAGGCCATAAACGAAGAATATTAGGTCTTCTAAATAGCATAGCAAATAAAAATAATCCTGAACTACCAATGCCTTGCACAACATGCACACCACGGCCACCTAAACGCGCAATTGCCTCAAGCATCTAATAATTCCTCCATATAAGGTTTTGCTGGATAATGGAAGGGCACAGCCCCATCCGCTTCACCATGCATAAATTGTTTTACTTGGGGGTCAGATGATTGCATTAACTCTAAAGGAGTACCTTGGCCAATTATTTTCCCACGCGATATCAAATAAATGTAATCTGCTATTGAACAGGTTTCTTCTACATCATGGGAGACTATAATGGTAGTTGTATGCAATAACTCATTAAGTCTCTTGATTAAACGCACTAAAACACCCATCGAGATAGGATCTTGGCCAGTAAAAGGCTCATCATACATCATTAACATAGGATCTAAAGCGATTGTTCTTGCTAATGCTACTCTTCTGGCCATTCCCCCAGACAATTGCTCAGGCATTAACTCTGCGGCCCCTCTTAAACCTACTGCCTCTAATTTCATCAATACTATATCACGTAACATGGAGTAATTTAAATCAGTATGTTCTCTTAGAGGGAAAGCAACATTGTCAAAGACCGATAAATGGGTAAATAAAGCGCTACTTTGAAATAATAAACCCATATTTCGCCGTATTTTATATAAAGCCTTTCGTGATAACTGATGAACATCTTGACCATTAACTAAAATATTGCCCTCATTGGGGATTAATTGAGCGCCAATTAAACGCAATAACGTGGTTTTACCAGAACCACTTGGCCCCATAATAGCAGTGATTTTACCTTGCTCCACTGCCATATTAATGTTGTCAAAAATAACGCGCTGATCCCAGGTGAAAGTAAGATTTTTTATGTCGACCCAATTTACAGGCATACCAATATTCCACTTTTTGCATGAACTTGAAGTATATACCGGTTAATTAAAAAATTGCGGATTTTAATTATATTTCTTTTAAAAAAAGTTTATTTTTAACAAAAAATAAGGATACATCAGCTAAAAACTTTATGATAGAATGAAAAATACACAAAAAATGAACAATGGCCTATGAATTTTTGTACCCTTGGACTCGCAGTTATTGAAACTGAAGCACAAGCCGTGTTTGAGTTAACTCAACGCATTGATGAGCGCTTTGAAAATGCCTGTAAGCTTTTATTAGCCTGTAAAGGCCGTATTGTTGTTACCGGCATGGGCAAATCAGGGCATATTGCTAATAAATTAGCGGCTACTTTTTCCAGTACAGGTAGCCCTGCTTTTTTTATGCATCCTGGTGAAGCGAGTCATGGCGACTTAGGAATGATCACCCGCCAAGATACCGTTGTTGCTATTTCTAACTCCGGGAATACGGCAGAAATTGTCACCTTACTTCCCTTATTGAAACGTTTAGAAGTCCCTTTAATTACCTTAACTGGTAATAGTGAATCGGTTCTTGCTAAAACGGCTGATGTGAACTTAGATGTAAGCATTAAACAAGAGGCTTGTCCCCTGGGGCTGGCCCCCACTACCAGTACGACTGTTGCACTGGTAATGGGCGATGCCTTAGCGATTGCACTCTTACAAGCACGAGGCTTTAGTGCAGAAGATTTTGCTCTTTCTCATCCCGGAGGCATGTTAGGTAAGCGCTTACTTCTTCGTATTGATGATCTCTATCACAAAGGCAATGAATTACCAGTGGTCAGTGAGCGCGCTACCGTTAGTGAAGCCTTGATCGAAGTTACTGAGAAAAAATTAGGCATGACTTGTGTCGTAGACAGCCGCGGCCATTTAACTGGAGTTTACACAGACGGTGACGTCCGGCGCACCTTAAATCGCCAATGTGATATTAATACCACGCCAATTCAAGAGGTCATGACCAAAAATTGCCGTACCATTACAAAAGGCATGTTAGCAGCTGAGGCTATTGCTATTATGCAAAAACATAGTATTACCTCCTTGGTGATTGTGGATGAAGAAAATAGGCCCTATGCAGTTCTCCATTTACATGATTTATTAAAAGCTGGTGTTTTTTAGGAAAAATGATGCAAGAACTCATTGAAAAAGCAAAAAAAATCTCTTGTCTTATTTGTGATGTAGATGGAGTATTAAGTGATGGATTGCTTCACATTGATAACCATGGCAATGAACTCAAATCCTTCCATGTCCAAGATGGAATGGGATTAAAACTTTTAATGTCTGCTGGCATAGAAGTTGCTGTGATTACTACCTCGCGAAATGCGGTGATCGATCATCGTATGCAACAATTAGGAATTAAACACTATTTTAAAAACCAAGTGGATAAGCGAAATGCCTATCAACAATTAAAACAAACGCTTAATTTAGCGGATGAGCAATTTGCCTATATTGGTGATGATTTGCCTGATTTACCTTTAATTCAACAAGTAGGACTAGGGGTTGCGGTAGCCAATGCGGTCCCTCTGGTAAAAAAATTTGCGGATTGGCAAACCGAAGGGAAAGGCGGCGCAGGTGGCGTACGGGAATTATGTGACTTTATTTTAGAAGTCCAAGACAAAACACATCTCGCTTTAGAAAAATACTTACAACAAGATTATTTACAACAATGAATATGGCTAAACAAACTATATGGTTACTCGTTGCAGCCCTTCTACTCATCGGCTCTAGTTGGTATTACAAGCAACTAAAGCCCACGATCCGTTTAGACAATGAAACGCTATCAACCACCATCGACAGTACTGTCACCAAACTTACAGTACGTCAATTTAATGAAAACGGCGAACTCGCTAATTTATTAACTACACCCTTGATGGAACATATTCCAAAAGACAATATACATCTTTTGCAAACCCCCCATATTGTGATCAAAGAAAAAGATCAGCCCGAGTGGGAAATTAATTCACGTACCGCTAAATCTTATCAAGGCGGGGAACGAATAACTTTTATCAATAAAGTAGTAGTACATCAAAATCCAGACAAAAAAACGCAAGAAAGTACTTTAAAAACGGAGGAAGTAACTTATTTTCCTAAAGAAAAAAGAGCCACAACTGAGCTTTTTGTAACTTTTGAGCAACCAGGGAATATTATTGAATCAACAGGAATGAATGCTTATCTTGAGGAAAAGCGAGTAGAACTACTTCATGGAGCTAAGGGCAGCTATGCACCCACTGAAAAAGGTTAATCTTCTATTCTTATTGTTTATCTTCATGGTGGGAAGCAGTTTTGCCCTTCCTACTGATAAAGAGCAAGTCATGCATGTCACCGCCGATACAGCAGACTTAAACCAACAAAAACATAAAGGAACCTACACGGGCAATGTTGTTTTCATACAAGGAACAACCAATCTTCATGCAGCCAATGCAGTTACCCTAGGAACGATTAAAAACCAACTTAGTTTAGCAATAGCAAATGGCGGCGAGGGAAAACAAGCACATTATTGGACCCAGACTGATCCAAATAAACCACCCTTTCATGCTTATGCTGATACTATTAAATATTATCCGCTAAAACATACTATTGAACTTATTGGCAATGCACGTATTGAGCAAGGGCCCAATTCACTTTCTGCAGCTAAAATCATTTATGATACTCAAGAACAACATGTCGTATCACAAAGTAATGGTAAAACACGAACCGTAATTATTTTATACCCCGAAAAGAAAGCATCATAATATGAGTCTATTAGAAGCAAAGCTTTTAAAAAAATCGTTTAAATCACGTACCGTTGTGAATGGTATTAGCATCCATGTTAAGCAAGGTGAATGTGTTGGTTTATTAGGTCCTAATGGGGCAGGCAAAACAACCTGTTTCTATATGATTGTAGGTTTACAATCCTGTGATGAGGGTCAAATTATTTTAAACAATCAAGAAATTACTTCCTATGCAATGCATCAAAGAGCTCGTCTTGGATTAAGCTATCTCCCCCAAGAGGCTTCTGTATTTCGTAAATTGACGGTGGCCGATAATATTATGGCTATTCTTGAGCTACGAAATGATTTAGATGAGCAAGCACGTGAAGAGAAGCTTGATCTCTTATTACAAGAATTTCATATTTCGCATATTGCTAAAAGTTTAGGTATGTCTTTATCTGGAGGTGAGCGCCGGCGAGTAGAAATTGCACGAGCCTTAGCTATCGAACCTTCCTTCATTTTACTCGACGAACCCTTTGCCGGAGTAGATCCCATTTCCGTAATTGACATCAAAAAAATCATTCAACATTTATGCAATAAAGGCATCGGCGTTTTGATAACTGATCACAATGTACGTGAAACTTTGGATATTTGCGAACGTGCTTACATTGTGAGCCAAGGAAAAATTCTTTGCGAAGGAACTCCAGAATTCATTTTAGACAATAAACAAGTCCGCGCCGTTTATTTAGGCGAGGATTTTGCTTTATAAATTCCCAACTACTGCGTCCAAAAAGCAAATACAGATAGACCTTTAATAGAGTGGATACAGGCTCGTAATTATTTGGATTATTTCGAATCACTAGGTTAGAGTTCTATTTTGGAAGATATAATAAATACAGGAGTAGCGCATGTTTATCCAATTTCTATTTACACCCATTAACTTATTATTTTTGATAAATACCTTCTTATTTATTTATATCGCCCCATTTTGTTGGCGTTCTTTCCTACAACTCGACTGCGTTGCCGAATCCTTACTGGAAGCTGCCTTAACTACAGAGCTTGCATCTAGCACATTAATTTTTTTGCCACTGCTGTTTATTCCCTTAACTTTTTTTTATTTTTTTTCTTTACACCAATTAGATGGGCAGTTTTTTTTTCCAATTACCGGCTCCCTTTTTATAAAAGCTAATTTATTGTTCACTATCAGTACGGCTATAATTTTATTCATTGCAAAAAAAATAGACCCTAAAAAACTCAAACGGAATACTAGAATAGCCCTAAGCTTTGTTTTATACCTTATTGTTTTATATTTTGTTTTCCTAATCATTATTGCAGCAACTACAGTAATTTGCCTGAATGCCTTTCCTGATGGAATAATTTCCCAGAGTAATACAATGAATTACAAATTAATTTTTGCAGTTTACTTGGGTCATTTATTGTTAGCTAGGTCCGGGGATCTGGAACAAAATTCAGGAAAAATAAGAGCTATTCCCGGTTTGTTAGTTCATTCACCTTACTCTCAGAATGGCTTATCCACAAGTCCATAGGCCAGGCGAGCTTTCATCGTCTCGGATAGGCCTGTGGACCCTGTGGGTAAGCCATGACACACGGGGCTCATACTTGTGGGCTGTGTCCAAAATACATGCTCGCTGGTGTGATGTATCCAAAAGACTGG
>NZ_RZGQ01000091.1 GCF_003989735.1 Legionella sp. km772
CTCTCCTGGCCTATGGACTTGTGGATAAGCCATTCTGAGAGTAAGGTGAATGAACTAACAAACCGGGAATAGCTCTTATTTTTCCTGAATTTTGTTCCAGATCCCCGGACCTAGCTAAGTTATCTGGCTAAGAATAATCTCTCTTTTAAGATAGTTTGTTAGCAAAATAGTTTATTTACCTTCTAAATAGACCGCTGCTTGCTCTTTTATTTCAGTGCAATAGCTGGGAAAAGATATGCATGCGGCTTCAACAACCGCCTTGCAGGTATTAGGCTGACTTTTGCAACTTGTAATCACTGATTCCGTTGCGCTCATGCATGCGGGGCTTGTACATCCGCCTGCAAAAGTAGTGAGACTGAGAGTTGATAAAAACACAGCTACTAGTAATTGTTTCATGATTGTTCCACCTAAGGTTAGTTTTAAAAATTATAGTATAAACTATTTCATTTTATATAATTTAATTCAAAAATTATTTAAAAAAACTGGGTCATCGCTTTTCGTGATGACGTTATAACATTTAAGCTCTCGTCTGAAATTAGGTGACTTAGATAGATCAAGAGGACTTTTTAGGTCTTAAAATGAACGAACAGGATGACAATATTTTTGAGCAATATATCTCTCCTAACTATAAAACTGGCTTCTCAAGAGGGAAATTAAAGTCTCCCAATCCGCATCGCACTTTAGGGACTTTAGTCATAGACTTTAATGTACTCAGATGAGTTTTTTTATTCTGTCAGTAAAGAACATGGATACTCGTCAATAACTTGCGACAGAATATTATAGGATGCTTTTTGATAGGAATAGACTTGGGGTCCAATATGGCATAAGGTGCTTTTTTTAATTATATCAACAGGAATTTTATTGTAGCATTTTTGTAAAATCGCAAAAATAATACCAGTGTCATGTTCGCCTGATACGCAATGAATTAAAACATCTCCTTTGGTATGAAGTATTTGTTTAATTATAGTGGTTATTAACTGAAAAAATTGGGCATTAACAATAGTGTCAGGTGTAACTCCATAATTTAATACATGAAAATAGGATGCTCCACCGATGGATCTAAATTCATCTTCTTCTAATGCTTGCAAAAACTGCGCGTGTGCTATAGGACGCGCAATTAAATTAACTATGGTGTTCACCTGTCGCTTAGATACGAGCTCGTTTAAACAAAAGGGCGAACCTGCTAAAGAGGCAGAGCGATACACTATCTTTTTTTGTTTATTGGGTAGATTTACCACCATCGCTCCCATATTATTGTTTTTTAACACTTGATCTGTCATATAGACGTCAAAATAGGGGCTATTATATTTATCCTCTACACTGGCAGGTATATAAACAATTTTTTGATTACAGTATTTTAATGAGGGTACTTGAAATTCTTGCGGGAGCATCGCCTCACAACGAAAAGAGTTCGATGAGTTTGCAAAAGCTGGTAATGACAAAAGCAAACAGAGTGCATGAATAACCAGAGTTCTCAAGGTACATATCCTTATGTTAGACCTACACAATGCTTTTAAATTCTTGGTAGGAAACCATGCTTTTTCAACATTCGTAGTTTAGTATGGCAGTGTTTTATTATTATTATATATATTGTAGGCGAAAAAAAATAAAATTTAAGCTCTAGTTCTTGTTAGAAGAAAGAAATTTAGTCCAGGGGCAATCGGCAACATTGTTATTTAAAACATTGTGCAGTTTAAAATATAATGAATTATTGCTAGTTATGCTTCTGCGAGTACTTCGTCGGGCATAGTGATATTTAATTCTAGAACAGCATTATCACCCATGCGCTCTAAATTTACGCTTACTTGATCACGATTAATGTTAATGTACTTAGCAATAACTGCAAGAATTTCTTCTTGCAGCTTTGGTAAATAATCTTTTGTATTGCGTTGGGAACGCTCATGAGAAATTATAATTTGTAAGCGTTCTTTAGCTACAGATGCAGTTGAATTTCTTCTTCGTAAGTAATTAAAAATACTCATAACGCCACTTCCTCCTTGTTCTTGCTGAATAAGCGACGTAATATTCCTTTACGTTCTGTGCTTATAAAGCGCATGGGCTTTTCTTCACCGAGAAAACGGGCAATTGCATCGTGATAGGCAAGACCTGCATCACTTGCTTCATCAAGGATAACGGGCGTGCCTGTATTAGATGCTTTAAGTACGGATTTAGATTCAGGGATAACACCTATTAAGGGGATAGCCAAAATTTCTTTTACGTCAGTCACTGAAAGCATTTCGCCTTTTTCCACACGCTCTGGATCATAGCGAGTAAGTAATAAGTGCTCTTTAATGGGTTCTAAATTTTCTACAGCTCGCTTTGTTTTGCTGGCTAAAATTCCTAAAATTCGATCAGAATCTCTGACTGAAGAGACTTCAGGATTAGTAACCACAATAGCGTGATCTGCAAAGTACATAGCCATTAAGGCTCCTGCTTCAATGCCAGCTGGAGAGTCACAAATAATAAAATCAAAATCTTTAGCAAGCTCATTTAATGTTTTTTCAACACCTTCCATAGTTAAGGCGTCTTTATCTCGAGTTTGAGAAGCAGGGAGAATATAAAGATTTTGTATTCTTTTGTCTTTAATAAGGGCTTGGTTTAAAGTTGCTTCGCCATTGATTACATTAATGAAATCGTAGACAACGCGACGCTCGCAACCCATGATAATATCAAGATTACGTAAACCAATATCAAAGTCTATAACCACGGTTTTATGCCCTAATAGCGCAAGGCCTGAGGATATAGCTGCGGAAGAAGTAGTTTTTCCTACTCCACCTTTACCAGATGTAATAACAATTATTTTAGCCAAGGCTGAACCCTTCCTGTTGTTCGATTCAACACAATATTTAAACAGCAGTGTACACGGGATTAACTCTATAATTCAAGCTCTCTCAGGAACAATTAGTAAAAACTTTTTTTTAGTGCTAAAAATGTAATAATTCTGAATTATATGTTTAACTTTTTCCTCTTTTCTGGTAGACTATTCTGTTAATTTTAACTGCTGCTGGAGTGGGGTTACATGGCTCTGTCTATCATTCAACAATCCTTAACTTTCGATGATGTTTTATTAGTACCTGCACATTCACTCGTTCTTCCCAAAGATGTTTCTTTAAAAACTAAATTGACGCAAGAAATTGAACTTAATATTCCCTTATTATCTGCGGCTATGGATACCGTAACAGAAGCTCGTTTGGCTATAGCACTAGCGCAAGAGGGCGGTTTGGGCATTATTCATAAAAATATGAGCATCAAAAATCAGGCTGATGAAGTTCGTAAAGTTAAAAAATTTGAAAGTGGAATGGTAAAAGATCCCGTTTCCGTTACCCCTGATCTTACTGTCAAAGAGTTACTTGAATTAATGGAACGCTATAATTTTTCTGGTGTTCCGGTGGTCCATGGTGAGCATTTGGTCGGTATAGTAACCAGTCGAGATATTCGTTTTGAAACGAATCTTTCTCTTAAAGTCGCCGATGTGATGACTCATAAAGAACATTTAGTTACCGTAAAAGAGGGCGCAAGCCGAGAGGAGGTGCGCAGCCTATTACATAAACACCGTATTGAAAAATTATTAGTTGTTGACGATGCGTTCAAATTACGTGGCTTAATTACGGTTAAAGACATTCAAAAAGCAAAAGATAATCCCTTTGCTTGCAAAGACAGTTCAGGCCAGTTACGGGTAGGTGCTGCGGTTGGTGTAGGAGAGGGGACTGATGAGCGGGTTGAAGCATTAGTTGAGGCCGGTGTTGATGTTCTGGTAGTGGATACTGCTCATGGTCACTCGCAAGGTGTATTAAATCGAGTTAAATGGATCAAAGAGCAATTTCCTGGTGTGCAGGTCATTGGTGGAAATATTGCGACTGCTGCAGCTGCCAGAGATTTATATAAAGCTGGTGCTGATGCGGTTAAAGTTGGTATCGGTCCTGGTTCCATTTGTACTACACGAATTGTTACCGGCGTAGGTGTGCCGCAAATCTCTGCTATATCCAATGTTGCTACAGAATTAAAAGGTAAAATTCCTATTATTGCTGACGGTGGTATACGTTTCTCTGGTGATGTATGTAAAGCCTTAGCAGCTGGAGCGAATACCGTAATGCTTGGCGGGATGTTTGCTGGTACTGAAGAGGCCCCTGGTGAAATTGAATTATATCAAGGACGTACGTATAAGAGTTATCGGGGAATGGGTTCTATAGGTGCGATGTCTTTAGCTCAAGGCTCAAGCGATCGTTATTTCCAAGATGCATCTCAAGGTGCAGAAAAATTAGTACCCGAAGGGATTGAAGGAAGAGTCCCCTATAAAGGCTCGGTACACACCATCATTCATCAATTAATCGGTGGTCTTCGTTCTTGTATGGGATATACAGGATGCGATGCAATTAGTGAATTACATAAAAAAGCAGAATTTGTTCAAGTTACTAATGCGGGTATGCGTGAATCCCATGTTCATGATGTCAGTATTACCAAACAAGCACCCAATTATCAAGTGGATAATTAATAATGACCGATTTAAAAAAACGTCCCTTACTTATTTTAGATTTTGGCTCCCAATACACTCAACTCATTGCTCGACGAGTGCGCGAAATGGGTGTGTATTGCGAGCTCCATCCTTTTTCTATAAGCCAAGAACAATTTAATAGTTTGCATCCTTGCGGTGTAATCTTATCAGGGGGGCCTGCAACGGTCACTCATCTTGCCAATCCTAGAGCGCCAGAGTGGATCTTTCATTTAGGCCTACCCATTTTAGGAATTTGTTATGGCATGCAGACTATGGCTGTTCAGCTAGGTGGAGAAGTACAATCCTCCTCGTTAAGAGAATTTGGCTATGCTGAATTAAAATTGCATGGTCATAGTGAATTATTCACTCATATTGAGGATCGGACGACTACCGAAGGTGAAGCCTTATTAGATGTATGGATGAGTCATGGTGATAAAGTAACTCAACTGCCACCTGACTTTAAAGTGATTTGTGAAACTAAGAATGCTCCTATTGCTGGTATGGCTGATGAAAGCCGCCACCTTTATGGCTTGCAATTTCACCCAGAAGTCACTCATACCTTACAAGGTATGCGCATTTTAGAACGCTTTGTTGTGACTATCTGCAAAGCGGATACAACTTGGACTCCTAGCCACATTATTGATGAGGCGGTAAAGACTATCCGGGAAAAGGTAGGTAGTGATCGAGTTCTCCTAGGCTTATCGGGAGGCGTTGACTCTTCTGTAGTTGCTGCTTTATTGCATAAAGCGATAGGTAGTCAATTAACCTGTGTTTTTGTGGATACCGGTTTATTGCGTTTAAATGAAGCAGAGCAAGTAATGGCAATGTTTGGTCAGCATATGGGGATTAATATCGTTCCCGTTAATGCTGAAGAGAAGTTTCTATCTGCTCTACAAGGCGTTGTTTGTCCTGAGGAGAAACGCAAAATAATTGGTCGCGTATTTATTGAGGTTTTTGATGAAGAGTCTCATAAATTAAATGATGTGAAGTGGCTGGCACAGGGTACGATTTATCCTGATGTTATTGAGTCTGCTGCAACGGATAATAATGGTTCTTCTGTAGTCATTAAATCACATCATAACGTAGGTGGCCTACCCGAAACATTAAATTTAAAATTGTTAGAACCTATTCGTGAATTGTTTAAAGATGAAGTCCGTAAAATAGGCTTAGAATTGGGCTTACCTCATGATATGGTGTACCGCCATCCTTTTCCAGGACCTGGTTTAGGAGTTCGAATTTTAGCTGAAGTGAAAAAAGAATACGCAGATATTTTACGTAAAGCCGATGCTATCTTCATTGAGGAATTACATAAGGCCGGCATCTATCATCAAATAAGTCAAGCTTTTGCGGTTTTTTTACCGGTTAAAAGCGTAGGTGTAATGGGTGACGGGCGTCGTTATGATTATGTGATTTGTTTACGAGCAGTAGAAACCATCGATTTTATGACGGCACATTGGTGTCATCTACCTTGGGATTTCCTAGGTCTAGTTTCAAACCGGATTATTAATGAGGTGGCTGGCGTATCGCGAGTCACTTATGATATATCTGGTAAACCCCCTGCAACTATTGAATGGGAATGAACGACCTTTTTTGGATGGAACAGGCTTATGAACAGGCGCTTCTTGCTGGAGAAGAAGGTGAGGTGCCTGTCGGAGCCGTGCTCGTAAGTAAAGAAAATCAACTCCTTGCTTATGGCAGAAATGCTTTACAGCAGACTCATGATCCCACTGATCACGCAGAAATTCGTGCTTTACGCCATGCATCGGCAACTTTAGCTAATCATCGGTTATTAGACTCTACCTTATATGTAACTTTAGAACCCTGTGCCATGTGTGCTGGCGCTTTAGTTCATGCTCGGGTTAAGCGCGTAGTTTTTGCCACGCGTGATTTTAAGGCCGGGGCTGCTGGATCTGTATATAATCTTTTACAAGGTTATCCTTTGAACCATAAAGTCCTTATTGATGAGGGGATAATGCAGCAACAATGTGCTTCTTTACTGCAGCATTTTTTTAAAACTTGTAGGCTTGATAATGATGCCTCTCGTTGAGATTAAATGGCTAAAGCAAGCTCTTATCTTGATTGTTTTGGCTTGGCTGACTTGGGAACTACATAGTTATAGGCCATTTTTGATTGAGCTGATCCCAGGACTCGGTGTTTATGCTTTTTTTAGTTTTTTCCTGCTCTATTGCTTAAGCGCTTTAGTGTTCTTACCTATTGAACCCCTAGTTCTTTTATCGGGTGGTTTATTTGGGTTTTATTATGGCTTTTTAATTAATTTATTATCTGCTGTGGTGAGTGCGGTTATTGCCTTTATGCTAAGTCGTAGATACGGTTTATCTTTTATTACGAACAGTAAACAGGGCAGATTGATACAATGGCTAGAACGCCTTGAGACTTTGGGGTGGAAATCTCTAGCGTTATCACGTTTAATGCCCTTTTTACCCTGTGCTGTAGTAAATTATGGATATGGATTAACGCGAATGAATCTATTCGTTTATACGCTTACCAACATCGTTTTCTTTATACCTTATAAATTAGTATTAAGTTATGTGGGGGCTCATTTGTAATTCATATTCAAGTGAATGCCACCTAG
This sequence comes from Legionella sp. km772, assembly GCF_003989735.1. GTDB lineage: Bacteria > Pseudomonadota > Gammaproteobacteria > Legionellales > Legionellaceae > Legionella. Next base: position 7,086 of record NZ_RZGQ01000091.1, read on the forward strand.
CTTTATTTGTATACAAATAGGGTTAGCAATCAATCCGCTAACTGCAATCCACGTTTTTTAATTCAGTAAAATTAGCATCGTAGGTGACGGTGCAGTGTTTAATATGAGGGTCTAATTTTTGAATCAGTTGGATGTTAGTATTTGAATACCCACAGGCTACCCATATTTTATCTTCACCAAAAGCCCAGCGTAATCTTCTCCCTTTTGTATTTTCATTATCCGGAGCCAAACTTGCATGCTCATTCGGATGCCCTGAATAAAAAGTTATTTTATTGAGGTGATGCTCATTATTCGAATTATCTAAAAATTCCTCCCAGCCTGGCATGCTTTCCCCTAAAGACTCATTAACTTTAAGCCCTGGTGGACATTTAAGGGTTTTGGCGCTGGCTAAATTTAGGCTAATCATTAAGCCTAAGCCGCAAATTAGTACGATTGATTTGTTCATAGCTATATAGTGTCCCCCAATTCGTTTATTAAGCTGTTCCTTACCTCTTCTTTTTCCGTATTATCTAAAGGTAAATTGTCTTTATTGGTTATATAAAACATATCTTCGACTCGCTCTCCTGCGGTGGCAATTTTCGCATTATGCAAATGAATCGATAGTCGAAGAAATACCCGGCTAATCGTAGCTAAAAGACCCGGTCTGTCATTCGTAATTAAAAATAATTCCGTATGGCCATTTATAGGGTTTTCATTATAACTAACTTGCGTCCTCACTTTAAAATGGGCAAGAGTAGGAGATAGACGTCTTTGCTTAACTAGAGGGAGTTGGTTGGAGTTGCTTAAATGCCGATATAAAGATTTTTGAATTTCATCAAATTGATTTTTATCATAAAGAGCTTGGTTTTGCTCATCTAAAATAATATAAGTATCCAGATCGAAATGATTATCGCAAATACTAATTAATGCCTCTTGAATGTTTACTTGCGCATTACTGAGCACTGAGGTGGTAATGGTGAACCGTTCATCTTTATGAGGCATATAAATAAATACCTCTGTTCCGGCTTGACTGTGGTGCGGCATGATCAGGATTAAAGGGAATTGGGTACAATTTAAAATAGCTTTGGTATGATAGGCGATAACCTCTGGCGATTCATGCAGAAAGTATTTTCCTCTAAATTGATCCCAAAGTTGATTAATAAGCTCTTTTTCAGGATATTCCTTTTCTAATAAACTTAAGGCTTCTTTTCTTCTCGTAGCAATTAATAGATTTTCATCCAGTAGCTGTTGTTCCTTGCGCATCATTATCTTTGCGGCTTGGTATAATTCTTTCAGCAAAGAATCTTTCCAGGAATTCCATAATTTGGGGTTAGTGCCGCAAATATCGGCTACTGTCAGAAGATATAAATAATCTAAGTAACGGGGTTGAGCTAGATGAGCACAAAATTGCTTTATGGTGATGGGATCATAAATGTCTTTACGCTGAGCCGTTTGAGACATCAATAAATGCTCCTTGACTAGCCATATAAGTAAATTTTTATCTTCTTCTGGTAGCTGATGTCTTAGGGCAAAGGCTTCTGCTTCTATTGCCCCAAGTTCAGAGTGATCGCCACCTCGACCTTTGGCAATGTCATGAAAAAGAGCGCTCAAATATAAAATTTCTGGTTTGTCGAGGCTTGCCATCACCTTAGAGCAAAGAGGAAATTGCTGTTGGTATTGCTCTTGTAAATAACGAGAGATATTGCGAATTACAAATAAAGTATGTTGATCGACCGTATAAACATGAAAAAGATCATATTGCATTTGTCCCGTTACAGAAGCAAAACAATCTAAGTAATGCGCTAAGACACCATAACGGCTCATTCTTTGCAAGGCTTCATAGGGATCTTTATTGGCCTTAAGAATATTCATGAAAATAGCAGGGATAGCTTCAGCTTCGCGAAAGCGTTTGTTGATTAAAAATAATGATTCCCTTATTAAACGGATAGTACTTGCTCTTACCCCTTCAATAGAAGGTCGTTTAGCAATCCACAGAAATAATTCTAATAAAGCCTGCGGTTTTTGTTTAAACACGCGAGGATGTCGTACTTCGAGGTAATTATTGGATAACTGAAAATCATTATCGAGTGGAATTAACTTTTGCTTTTGATGATGAACAATAGTTTCATCGAACCATTGTAAAAGCATTTCATTAAGCTCGCGATTACGCTTAATTATTTTGAAATAATCTTTCATAAATTGCTCTATAGCTAAAGAATGAGGCTTATCACTGTAGGAAAAGGCTTTAGCTAATTTAATTTGATAATCAAAAGATAAGCGTTCTTCGGGCTTGTCAGCCAGCATATGAAGGGCAAAGCGTACACGCCATAAAAAATGCTGACAATACATAAGCTCTTCATATTCTTTTTCGGTAATGAAACCATAACTAATTCCATCAGCCAGTTTTTTTACTTTAAAATGTCGTTTACTAATACTTAAAAGAATTTGAATGTCACGTAACCCGCCTGGACTGAATTTTACATTAGGCTCTAAGTTGTAGGCGGTTTCGCCATATTTTAGATAACGCTTTTGTTGCTCTTGCACTTTTGCAAAAAAATACTGATGACTTGGCCACATGTGAAGTGGTTGGATTTGATAAATAAGCTCTTCCATTAAGTTTCCTTTACCACATAAAAGAAACATGTCCATTAAGGTGGAAATAACACTTAAGTCTTTAGCAGCTAAATCAGCGCAGAGATCAACAGGTGTTATCTGATGACTAACCTCTAGACCAATATCCCAACAGTCTTGAATGAATTTTTGTGCACTTTGTAATTCTTCAGAGGAAATAGATGGATTGTGTAATAAAAGTAAATCAATATCAGAATGAAGTTGTAACTCACGTCGCCCATAACTGCCTAAAGCGAGCAAACAAAAACTATCGTTTTTATCTAAATTATTTTTATTAAAAAGATCAATAAGAAGAGCATCAATAAAAACCGCTAATTTACGCGTAATGGCGATAATATTAGCGGAAGTATTAAATTCATTGCATAACTGTTCTTTAAACTGCTTAATCGTATCTTTTAAAAGATGATTATCGTTCTTCATTGCGTAAGGTCAATATTTCTACACCATTATCGGTTACCAGCAGTGTATGCTCCCATTGGGCTGAAAGACTATGATCCTTGGTAACTACTGTCCATTGATCGGGAAGTAGACGGGTGTGATGCTTTCCTACGTTGACCATAGGTTCGATCGTAAAGGTCATACCGGGTTCTAATTTCATACCAGTACCAGGAACACCATAATGCAAGACCTGTGGATCCTCATGAAAAATTCTACCAATTCCATGGCCACAGTAATCTCTAACAACGGAACAGCGGTTTTTTTCTGCATGATGTTGTATTGCAGCCCCGATATCGCCCAATTGTACGCCTGGTTTAACCAAATCAATACCAATAAATAAGCATTCATGGGCGATTTGGACTACATGTTTTGCTTTGACTGAAGGGGTGCCTACAATAAACATTTTACTAGTATCGCCATGATACTCATCTTTAATAACCGTAACATCGATATTAATAATATCCCCATCTTTTAGTGCTTTTTTTCCCGGAATGCCATGACAGACTACGTGATTAATAGATGTGCATATTGATTTCGGAAATCCATTATAATCTAAGGGTGCGGGAATAGCTTTTTGTACATTTACTATATAATCATGACAAATAGTATTTAGTTCTTCTGTGGTAACGCCCACTTGCACATAAGGGCCTATCATCTCAAGAACTTCACCTGCAAGTTGTCCTGCAACACGCATTTTTTCTATTTCATCTGGTGTTTTGATTAATACAGTCATTCGTGGCAATCCAAAAATAAATAGTCAATATATAAAGTAGAGCAAGAGTAGCAGGACTTGTCAAAAAAGGCTAATTTCTTGATAAAAATTAAGGGTAAACACCTCTAAATAGTACACATTTAAGGCTGTTATATTGTTTACGTAGCACTTTATGCAGGGTATCCACACCATCTTGCATGAGAATATGGACTGATTTATGCGCATAAAGAAAATAATGTGAGGTATTCGGTCGCTGACTTTACAATTTGATGCCTTTGCTCTGATAAAAATTCTTTTTCATTATCGCTTTAGCATTGTCTATACCTCTGGGCTTACCCCAGAGGTATAGAGGCGATATAGGAGCAATCTTACGTAGCTAAGGGGCTATCTCCAATATGTCTACGGTTATCTCTTTGTGCCTCTCTGGCAGCTAATACCTCTTCTAACCGCTGGGCGTTTAAAGGGGTTATTTGATGCCATAAAGTACCATAGCTAGTTGAACGATAAGTTGAGCAGGATAGTCCTGAAATAATTCTTGGGGTTTCCTGAGTTGCGTGTTTACCGTTCTGATGGGGGATATAAGTTAAAAACGATTCATTTTTAAAGGGTGGTTTTTTGAGGTAAATTATAAAATCACCCGCATTAATCTCTTTCTTTCTCCCAGTATTAGCGCGTAAGGCTTCTTTTAGTTGCTCTTGGAGGTCAATTCTTGGTTTTATACCCTGAGGATCTACAAAATAATCATGTTCAATGCTACCTTCTTTGACTTTTTGATATTCCATCCCTGCGGGAATAGATAGACATAATGTTCTCCACGACTGAAACACATCATTGAGCTTATATTATGTGTAATTTAATTGAAATGCTTTTCTTATGATTATTTACTCATGTTACGCACATAAACTTGTAGTTTGACTAAAAAGCATTAGAATTCCGCCCTTAATTTTAGGGAGGGAATTAAATGGATATGCTTGATCTTTATAGTGATTATTTGATTT
>NZ_RZGQ01000092.1 GCF_003989735.1 Legionella sp. km772
TTTGATTTTTTTGATGCAGTGTAATAATTTCGCTTTTTGGTCATTCTATTCCCCTCTTATATTAGAAGAATAGCTCTTAAAAATACCTTTTTTTCGTCTAAAAATCCGCGCCTATATCATTGTTCATTAAACGACTGGGCTAAACCAATCGCCATTTGACCGATAATTTGACTTGTTTTACCAACAACATTACTTTCAAAATCTAAGAGACCTTTTATAGAACCGGAATTAAATACGGAATTTATATTATTCTCACCTAAGAAAATTTGGGTACCAAAGGTAGTAGACCGCACAGCCCCCACTGATAAGTCCATTTTTTGTGGGCCTGATACTAAAGAAGTTCCATCCGATAAATTAACGCTTACAGTACCATTTTCTTGATTAACGACATTCACATCCATATATTGAGATAATTGCTGAATAAGGGAATCTCTTTGATCTAATAAATCGGGCGAATTAGGGGCTGCAAGTAATTGTTTATTTAATGAGGCAATATTGGTAGTTAATGAATTCACTTGATTCACTGACTGTTGGATTTGCACCATTGAATTCGTCTGGTAATCGTTTAATTGCAATTGTAAATTATTAAATTGGCTTGCTAGCAATTGCGACTGTTTCATTACCGTTGAGCGGGCTGCAGGATCTGCAGGATTAGAGTTCATTTGGTTAAACGCGGTAAAAAAATCCTGCATTCCTGAAGATAAGCTAACTCCATTTTGCGAAAGCAATTGATCTATTTGTGAGGCTTGTTGATAAAAGGTATCAAATTGAGATTTTACACTGTACGTATTTCTAACTTGATAATTAGCAAATTGATCGGCGTTACGAACAACGGTACTTAAAGCTACTCCTGTGCCAATGTAGCCATTCCCTAATTTTTGAGTAATGCCGGGGACCAACTGAATAGTCTGACGTGAATAGCCTGGGGTCGTTGAATTGGTTATATTATTGCCGATTACAGACAAAGCACTTTGGAAAGCGCTTAATCCAGAAGCAGCAGTATTTAATATAGAGGACATAATTCACTCCAAATTAGTTGTTGGTAACCGTTGTTACACAACCAACGACTATAATTGTTTGTATTCCCAAACACTCAAACCGGCTCTGCAAGCTCACATTTTTTCATAGCCTCGTTCAATTCTTGACTATGATAAATAGATAAAATTTTGCTTCCATAATTAGGATCGGTTGCATAGCCCGCTTTGCTCAATTCATTCACATAACGCTCCGGATTTCCAGCATGGTCTAAAGCGCTTTGATAACGATTATTATTTTTTATTAAAGCAACATAATCATTAAAACTGTCTTCGACAGATTCGTATTTCCTAAATGAAGCACTCACCTTAATAGGTGTATCGGCAATATATTCCGTTGTTTTAATTTTGACTGAAGCAAAATCACTATTCGAACCTGATTTAATATTAAATAGGTTATTAGAACTTGAGCCGTCACTATCCTTTGCAACTGATTGGCCCCACCCTGTTTCCAATGCTGCTTGAGCAATTAACATTTTAGGATCAAGTCCCATAGAGGCTGCTGCTTGTTTTGCTTTAGACCAAATTGAACTGACAAAATTTTCAATCATCGTACTGCTAGTCGACTCCGCTTCTTTAGGTGCTAATTCTGTTTTAGCGTTGTTTATTTTTAACGCATCTCCTTTAGGTATAGTATACTGGTGGGCTATTTGTCCAATTTCTGTGGGGGTTTTTGTTTTATCTATTTTTCCACCTAATTGCTTGGTTAGCATTTCAGCAATACCAATGCCGCTAGGAGATTTAATCATTTTATCGACATATTGACCATCCAACATTTCTTGGAAGGTTTCGGCATTTCTTCCTCGAAAGGGACTTTTTTCATCCACAAAATGAGAGCTCATGCGCATTGTTTTAAGTAAGGATTGTAAAAAAAGCCCCTCAAATTGTTTAGCAACTTGCGGTAATGCCTTTTTAGAGTCTTGTCTGGACTCACGTTTTAGCTCATGCAAACTTTTAAAATCCGTATTAGCAATTCGTTCAATGGCCATGTTTTATTCCTACATTACAATTAATGTTGCATGAAGAGCCCCAGCTTGCTTCAATGCATCCAGGATTGCGATTACATCATTAGGGGTCGCACCTACGGCATTAATTCCTCTGACAATATCTTTCAAGGTAGTACCTTTAGGCAGTACAAAGGCATGGTTATTTTTCTGCTCAACGGTTACCTCTGAAGAATTATTTAACCCCCCAAAACCATTCGTACCAAAGATATCATCGGAGATAGTAACGACTAAATTACCATGGGATACTGCGGCCGTATTCACGGTAACATTATCAGAAATAACGATGGTACCTGAGCGAGCGTTAATAATAATTTTAGCCATTTCTTCGGCGGGCTTAAATTCAATATTTTCTAAAACAGAAACATAATCAACGCGTTGTGCCATCGCCTTAGGCGCGGTGACCACTACAGAGGCAGCATCTAAGGGTTTTGCAGTTCCTGGTCCCATTAACTCATTAATGGCATCGGCCATGCGTTTAGCGGTAGTAAAATCGGGAGTACGCAAATTATAGGTAAGTGTATTAGAAAAATAAAAGGGGTTGGGGATATCCTCCTCCACTGTAGCGCCATTAGGGATACGGCCACCACTAGGAACGTTGACCGTAACACTGTTAGTCCCGTCTTCAGCTGTAGCGCTAAAACCAGATACCAAAATATTACCTTGGGCTATAGCATAAACCCGTCCATCAGCCCCTTTTAGAGTGGTTAATAATAAAGTTCCCCCCTGTAAACTTTTAGCGTTGCCAATGGAGGAAATATTAACGTCAATTGTTTGACCTTTTTTCATGAACGAAGAGAGGTTTGCAGTAACAGTTACTGCTGCTGCATTTTTTGAATTTAGTTTTGTCCCCACAGGGATAGTAACACCCAGCTGAGTTAGCATATTGGCAAAGGCATCATCAGTATATCTCGAGCCAGGTGTATCCCCACTGCCATTTAAGCCAACAACTAAGCCATAGCCAACTAATTGGTTAGTGCGTACTCCAGCAAGTGTTGCGAGATCTTTAATGCGATCAGCATACACTGGCGTAATGACTAAACTTAGGAATAAACATACTCCAAGCCATAAGCGATTCATTTTAAAGCCCTCTTTCTCTTAGGTAGGTGCTAATTGACTCCACAATATCCTGGAGAACCAACCTTGAGCATTTGCATTATTAATCTGTCCAGTGCCGCCATAATAAATTCGAGCATTAGCAACGCGATCTGAAGTAATTGCATTATCCGAACCAATATCGCGCGGACGGACAATTCCAGACAGTTGCACATACTCTTTGGCCTGATTAATTCTTATCCATTTTTCACCTTGTACTACAAGATTTCCATTGGCTAATACTTTGGCAACAGTCACCGAAATATTACCTACTAATTTGTTATTTTGAACAGTTTGCCCCTGACCTGTGAATTGTCGTTTATTACTCAAATCCATATCCAGGCTATATCCAGATCCTAGGGAAATAGGCCTTCCTAAGAAAATGGGGTTAACTGATTTATCTTGATCTTCTTTCTTTGCAGTAGTCGTCATATTTTGTTGTGCATTTGTACTTTCCACTAACACAATAGTAAGAATATCCCCCACATGCCTGGCTCGATAGGTATCAAAAAGAGGTACTACCGTTTCAGCACTATAGATTGCCCCGGTAATTTTTCTTAATTCCTTAGGATCTGGAGTGACTGGATAGGTGGGTGAAAACTCAGGATTCTTTCCCGGAGCGGGAGGATCTAAAGCCTCACACCCGCTCAAAGAAAGCACGACCAATGAAAGCATTGCTAATTTATGAATGTTCATGACTCAAATCCGCTTATAATGTTTGCGTTAAGAATTGCAACATCTGATCGACTGTTTCGATACTTTTCGCGGTAATTTCATAAGCTCTTTGCGCTTGAATCATATCAACCAACTGCTCTACAACGTTCACGTTAGAAGCTTCTAATGAGCCCTGTAGCAAGGTTCCTAATCCTGAGGTGCCAGGATTATCGGTGATAGGTGTTCCACTTGCAGCAGTTTCAACATATAAATTTTGCCCAACAGGCAATAAACCTGATGGATTAATAAAATCGGATAACTGGATGGTTCCAAGCGTAGTGGGCGTGGTATTGGGCGCAACTATTACGCTCACCGTACCATCAGCGCCTATAGTAATACTCGTAGTTTGAGGTGGTATGGTTATAGTAGGTTGTATAGGGTAACCATTCGGTGTAACTATTTGTCCAGTACTGTCTGTAGTGAAATTACCTGCTCTTGTATAAGCAATAGTACCATCGGGCATGAGAACCCTAAAGAAACCTCGACCTTGAATAGCCACATCAAGAGGCTCTTGAGTATTTTCAATTGAACCTTGAGTAAAAAGCTTTTCAACGGAAGCAAGCCGAACCCCTGTTCCCATACTAATGCCATTAGGAATTTGAGTATTAGAAGTAGAAAGAGTACCTGCTTGGCGGATTGTTTGGTAAATTAAATCTTCAAAATTGGCTCTACCTTGTTTGAAAGCCGTGGTATTGACGTTTGCTAAGTTGTTGGCAATAACCGCAATATCTTGGTCTTGGGCTTCTAAACCCGTTTTACTTATCCATAGGGCCGGTTCCATAACACACTCCCAGATTTCTCATTGCTATTGTTTTTATTATTGTTGCAATACTTGTGCCAGTTTATCTGCGTCAGTTTCGACAGTGGCCATAATTTTCATCTGCGCATCGAAATCTCTACTAGCACTAATCATTTGTACCATCTGGTCCACAGCATTAACATTACTCCCCTCTAGTGCACCACCAACCACTTGAACCGTGGGATCAGCCTCTGCAGCAGCTCCTCCTGCCAGGCTTAAAAAACCATCCGGTGTTCGTGAAAGTTGTGCACCAGCTACTGTTACGGTTTTAATTCTATCTACAACCGCTACCGTATTTGAAGTTCCTTCTAAAGGCACTACAGAAATGGTTCCATCACTTCCAACCGATATAGAACGAGCTGGCGGGATAGAAATGGGCCCTCCATCCCCTAATACTGGATTACCTGAAGCTGTAAGTAATTGTCCTTCCGCATCTATATGGAAACTTCCACCTCGCGTATAAACCTCTCCTGTAGCCCCCTGAATGGCTATATAACCATTGCCACTTACCGCAAAATCTAAGGGTCTGCCGGTGGTCATTAGCTCACCGGGGCTTGTATCTATAGTGCTCGGTAATTCAACAATATAAGATGGAGAATTACTCGTTACTTGTCCATTTTGATCGGTAAGATACATTACCTGGGCTTGATATAAATCAGCCTTAAAGCCAGGAGTATTAATATTCGCCAAATTATTGGCGATAATATCTTGTCTTACTAGATCGTTAGTACCCCCATCAACAGCACTATATAAGACCGGATCCATTTATTTACTCCTTTATTCTTATTATTAAGATACACTTTGTAAAATAGTCTGTATCATTTGGTTATTAACTGAAATAACCCTTGAGTTTGCTTGGAAATAACTTTGAGCCTTGTTTAACATTACCAAAGAGCCAGTTAAATCTGTTGCAGAGTCTTCAGTTGCCCCCGACTGGATGGCTCCAGTTGCTCCTGTATTTCCTTCACTCACTAAAGGTTTACCAGAGGCATTGGTTTCTATCCAACCATTTTGCCCCATAATCTGTAATTTGCCTGGGTCAGGAAAGGTTGCTAAGAGTACACTGCCTAGTAAAGAGTTTAATCCGTTAGAGAATGTACCAAAAATATTGCCTTTGGTGTCAATAGACAGACCTTGAAGTGAACCGGTAGAATGGCCATTATCCTCTAAAGATTGAACAGCAAAAGGACTGCCGAATTGAGTAGTGGAAGTGAAATCAACATTTACTGTCATGGGGGTGCCTGCACCGCCATCACCGGCTGCGCCATTCAAAAAAGAGCTTGGAATCGTTATTGGAATTTTCCCGGCAGTGGCAGTCGCCGCTCCGCCTGGTTGACTTGTACTTTTAAAGGAACCATCACCATTAAAAGTGATCGAGTATAAATTATCGGCATTATTATTTGTTGGCGATGCAGGAATAGAGATATCTTTTCCATCAACTTTTGCCGCAAAATACCAGCTATTCTCAGAGCCATAATTTTCAGAAGGATTGGCAGCAGAGGGATTGGCACGTATGTAATACATATCTAGAACGTGGGAATTACCTAAACTATCATAAAACGTAGTTGAGGTTTTATAAGTATACGATTTAGAAGAAGGAGCTTCCCCATCAGGACTTGCAACCCACTGCGTTGCAACGGGGTCAACGCCTACCGTTGAGCTATTTAAATTTAAGCCCACTGTTAATTGGGTCGTTTTACTTGGCGCAAGATTTTGAGTGCTAATCGATAAAGGGCCTTGGCTGCCGTCTACTCGTTTACCTACTAAGGCAAAACCAGTATTTGAATTAATAATTCCACCTTTATCATCTAATTTAAATTGACCATTGCGGGTATAGGATATTGCGCCATTATTACTCTGGATGAAAAAACCGCTACCATTAATTGCCATATCTAACACGTTAGATGAAGGGGTAATGGTGGAGGTACCAAAACCTTGTTGAACATAGGAAGTCACACCACTTCCAGCAGCATTGCTACCCGAGTTTGCCATCACGTCTGCAAAAGAAACAAATGATGATTTGAAACCTACGGTAGTACTATTAGCAATATTGTTACCATAAACATCTAATGCTCTTTGTGCTGCATTCATTCCGCTTAAGGCTGTGTTAAAACTTCCCATTTTGATCTCCAGAATAAATAATGACTTTAGTTTCCGTTCATAAATGCCTATCCCTTATACAGATATTTGTTGTACATCGCTTAATGATACCGCTCCTATTCCCGCTACATTTAATTTTAATCCATCCCCATTTTGTCCCAAAGTTACGCTGTCTACATTAGCATAGCTCATAGTAGGGATTTTTACTGTTTGTCCATTATAAGTGCCTGATACTTTGACCGTGTAGGCACCAGCACTAGCACGTTGATTATTTTTATCAGTACCATCCCAAGAAAATTCAAAATTTCCACTCTGAGTAGGTTGTCCTAAAGGGATAGTTTTGATCAACTCGCCTGAAGAAGAATAAACAGAAGCCGTTAAATTACTTAGTCCAGGTACAGCATTAATAGAAGATTTTACCTCTCCTTCTGCCCCTAGATTTAATGTACTGTTATTCACTAAAACTTTACGCCCAACCAAAGCAGAAGCTTGTAACGCTTGATTGGATTGCAGTGAAGAAGTCAATTTTTCTATAGATGCTTCCATATTGGTAAGGCTTTGTGTGGAGCTAAATTGCGCCATTTGGGTCAAAAACTCCCCCCCCTGTTGTGAATCCGGATTTAGGGGATCGATATTTTTCATTTGCGCTACCATTAATTTTAGAAAGTCTTGTTGTCTTAATGTATTTGCTTGTGAAGCATTAGAGGCATTTGCTGAATTAGTTGCTGTATTAGAGCCTACCGAACTCACCATTTTTTTCTCCTTACTGACCTAACTGCAGGGTTTGTTGCATTAGTTGTTTCGTCATAGTAAACATATTGATATCCATCTGATATGATTTTGACGCTGAAATCATATTTGCCATTTCCTCAACTGTACTAATATTAGCGGTATACACATAGCCATTTGCATCAGCAATTGGATTATTGGGCTCATATCTCATCGATGGTGGCGCATTACTTACATAAGTACCTTGTAATTTCACCCCTGCTTTTACATTATCACCCATCCACTGGTTTGCTTGGGCTTGCACTGCTTCAAAGATAGGATACCGCGCTTGATAAACATCGTTAGGATTTCCTACTTCCACATTTGCATTTGTCATATTTTGTGCACTAGTCGATAAACGCTGAGTTTCTGCTGCCATACCAGAGCTGGCAATATCAAAAACGCTACTCAAGGACATGGTTATTCTCCTTTAAAGGCCATGGTCATGTATCTAATCTTATTAGTTAAGAAACTTAAGCTAGATTGGTAATTAATCGCGTTTTTTGCAAACTCTGTAGTTTCGATATCCTTATCAACAGTATTTCCGTCTAAAGAAACATGATCAACCTGCCGATACTTAAGTATAGTACTAAAATCAGAATTTGCACCAATATGGTTTGGAGAGGTAACATTTAGTTGTTGCGCCCCTCCTGCCATACTGGCGGAAAGGTATTCATTAAAATCTATATCTTGTGCTTTGTAATTAGGGGTATCCGCATTAGCTAAATTATTAGCTATAACTGAAGCGCGTTGTTCGCTAGCAGACAAAGCTTTTGTACTTAGCCCAAAATAGGAATCAAGGTTAATTGCTGCCATCGTTCACTCCTGTGTATATGACCTAAACATGGAAATGCAAACATTGTGCCAATTTCAAAAAAATGAGAAAATAACCTTATGTAAATAAGTTAGTTGTCCAGTAATGCTTTTGTCAATCTAGGCAGACCTAAACTCATAATATTAAGTTGATCTCTATGTCCGAACTCAATACCCTTCCCAGTGATGCCATTGAACAGGTTAAATCTTATTTATTAACACTGCAAAATAACATTTGCACCTCGTTAGAAGAGCTTGATGGAAATGCTCAATTTAAGGAAGAACTTTGGCAACGCCCCTCTGGTGGTGGAGGCATAACCCGAGTCCTTGCTGGAGAAGGGGTTTTTGCTAAAGCAGGTGTTAATTTTTCGCATGTTATGGGTAATAAATTACCTCCTTCGGCAAGCGCTCATCGCCCCGAGCTCGCTGGAAGAGAATTCACAGCTTTAGGCGTTTCATTAGTCATTCATCCTAATAATCCTTATGTCCCAACAAGTCATGCTAATGTGCGATTTTTTATCGCCCCTAAAGAGGGAGAAAAAACTATTTGGTGGTTTGGAGGCGGCTTTGATTTAACTCCTTATTACGGATTTATAGAAGATTGCGTGCACTGGCATCAAACCGCATTAGCGGCCTGCGAGCCTTTTGGTAGCTCGATTTATCCTCGTTTTAAAAAATGGTGTGATGATTATTTTTTTATTAAGCATCGCAATGAAGCTCGAGGCATTGGCGGCTTATTTTTTGATGATTTTAATGAGGTAAGTTTTGAACATAGTTTTGGTTTAATGTCGAGTATTGGTGACCATTTTATAAAAGCCTATGCCCCTATAGTGGAAAGAAGAATGAACCACCCCTATAGCCCAAGAGAAAAGGCGTTTCAAAATTACCGCAGAGGTCGTTATGTTGAGTTCAATTTAGTTTATGATAGAGGAACCTTATTCGGTCTCCAATCGGAGGGTAGGACGGAGTCTATTCTCATGTCTCTGCCTCCGGAGGTTCATTGGCATTATAATTGGCATCCCGAAAAAGACAGCCCCGAAGAACGTCTTTATACCGAATTTCTCCCTGCACGAGACTGGATATAGAGTACAACCTTGAGCTGAGGCAAGGTCAGGTTCGGCATCCAGGCAATTATTTTTTATGTAAATAGATCCCTAAAATAATTGCCACTATTGCATTTAAAATACTAAAAAGAAGGAACACGAGAGGGATAGAGACGTGAAAATGCAATAAGAGCATCACTATGCCTGTTCCTATCACCATAAATAAAGAATTATAAATATTATTAGCAGCAATCGTTCTTGCCCGGGTTTCGGGGGGACTTGCTACTTGTAAATAAGTATATAAAGGGACTACAAAAAGCCCACCACAAAAGCCTAGCATCAATAAGTCAATCGCAATTCGCCAATGTCTTAAATAGCCAAAAAAAGCAATAAAAGAAGGAAAGGTTTGTTCTCTAAGCACCGGTGAAGACCAATAAATATCAAAAGTAAAGGCTGCAAAGGCAAGCATCGCAACGGGAACGAGGCTTAAGGTAATGCTGCCTTTCAAAATCATATTAATCCATAACGAACCTAAGGCTATCCCTATAGAAAATAACGCAAGAAAAAGTGCAAAAACGGTTGTATTAGCACCTAAAACATAATGACAATAATCAGGTAGTTTGGTCAGTAATACGGCCCCTACTAACCAAAACCAAGAAATAGTTAAAATAGCTACTAACAGACCGGGCGCTTTATTAGCTTGTTTTAACATTGTCAAAGTCGCCCGCCACAACCTCAGATCTATTTTTAAATTCTCTACTGAAGAAGGTGCGCTAGGAATAAACATACTAGCAAATAGCCCGAGGAAAGAAGCAAGTAAAGTCATAAAAATAGCGAGATAGGGTATATGTGCATTCACACCTATTGAGAGTGTACCCAGGGTTGTGCCCAATAGAATAGCTAAAAAAGTACTACCCTCTATCCATCCCGTAGCAACTAATAATTCATTCTGTAATAAATGATCAGGAAGAATTGCATACTTAATGGGGCCAAAAAAAGCAGAATGAACCCCCATTCCGGTAAGCGTAATCATCATCAAAAAAATACTACTTATATATAGACCAAGAGCGCCAATAATGATGAGTATAACTTCAAATATTTTAATTAAACGAGTAAGTAAGGCTTTATCATATTTATCAGCAATTTGGCCTGAAATGGAAGAAAAAATAAAAAAAGGAACAATAAACAAGCCACTAGCTAATGCTTGATAAAACTCTGATTGCGCTTGGTTGCCACTTAAGCGATAGCTTATTAAGGTTAGCATTGCTAACTTGAAGGCGTTATCATTGAAAGCCCCAAAAAATTGAGTAATAAATAAGGGTAAAAACCTTCTTTCTTTTAATAAATCAAGAGAAGCTAAGCCCATTTTATCGACTCCTTGACCTAATTTTTAATTAGGTGGTTTTTAATTCTATATAATACATGCAATGCCATAGGGTGATTCGGCTCTAATTTTGGATGTAAAAAATCACCCTTTTGGTCTCTTCTCATCCCAATCCGCTCCATCACTTTTCTCGAGCGCCAATTATTCGCCACCGTAAACGCTGTAATCTCAGACAAAGCTAAGCTTGCAAATGCATAACCTAATACAGCTTTAGCAGCTTCACTTGCGTACCCCTTTCCCCAATAATTAAAAGCTAGACGCCAGCCGATTTCAATATTAGGAGTAAAAGGCGTTTCCCAAGTTGGGGTATTCAATCCAACAAAACCGATAAATTGTTGAGATTTTTTTTCTTCCAAAGCCCATAAAGTATAGTTTTTTTCTAGTAATTGTACGACCATCCGATTAATAAAATCTTTTACCATTTCCATGGTCCATAAGGACGGAAAATATTCCATTACTCTTGGATCTTGGCCCATCTCATAAAAAGGTAGAACATCCTTTTCATTCCATGTCCTTAGTAAAAGACGTTCCGTGTTAATCTGTTTCATAAATTTTATTAATTGTTTTCGTATTTAATGATAAGCACAGCTAGTGATACCTTAGCTAGGTCCGGGGATCTGGAACAAAATTCAGGAAAAATAAGAGCTATTCCCGGTTTGTTAGTTCATTCACCTTACTCTCAGAATGGCTTATCCACAAGTCCATAGGCCAGGAGAGC
>NZ_RZGQ01000093.1 GCF_003989735.1 Legionella sp. km772
GAAAATCAAATAATCACTATAAAGATCAAGCATATCCATTTAATTCCCTCCCTAAAATTAAGGGCGGAATTCTAATGCTTTTTAGTCAAACTACAAGTTTATGTGCGTAACATGAGTGAATAATTTGGAGGGTAATGAGGTGGAAGCATCATCTAATACCGCATTAAAATTTTTAGTTGCACTGACAACCTCCTTACCTAATTTTTCGAGGGCTTTAGGTCCTTCTAAACCACCAAATTTTTGCGCGGAGCTAAAATCATGCATGGTTTCTAAGGCGGTATGCATTAAGGCAGAACCCGCGCTGGTTAAAGACAATACACGCAATGAACCTATGGTTTCCTTAGTAGTTTTTTGATCCGGGTTATTATTTAGTTTATTGTCAAGTTCAGATAAATAATTTTGCTCTTCTTTTAAAACCTCAATACGTGCTTTATTGGCAGCAAAGCCTGGCGCTTGCTCATCTTTAACCTTGTCATAAAGCACTAGCAATTCGCTCGCATTGGATTGACGCAGATCGCTAATCTGCTTCCTTGCTCTATCCTCATCTTTCATAAATGCATCGGCAGCCCCAGAGGCAGCACCTAAGAGAGCACCTTTTGCACCTCCTTTTACTATGCCACCCAGAGTATTTACTAGGCCTTCATTTTCAACATAGCCTTGCCGAATCCCTTTAGCAGCCCCCACAGCTGCATCTAAACAACTCACAACTAAGGCTTTCATTCCAGTAAACAGTTTATCGCCTAGAGAACGTGAGTCGTCCTTAATCATCTCACCCAGCGTATTGCCTATACGTTTGGTTTCACTCACTAATTTAGCGACAAAGCTGGAGTCATTTTCCTTTGCTTTGAGGGTGAGATTAACACTATCCACTAAAAAATTGGCTTTAGTTAGGTTATCATGGACGGTTTTTAAAGTAGCCATATCACTTTCTGCCGCGGTACCTGTGCGTATTTTTTGGGCAGTGGCACTAAAGTGCTCTTGACATGCATCACATACAGCAGATATGTCCTCGCGCAATTGACCGGGCAAAGCGCGTGCATTAGCTTTATGTCGCAAAGCAAATTGTGTTTCTAAGACTTGATCTAATAGGCGCTCAAGTTCCCTTGCTTTTTCCTTATCTAGGGGCATAGTTCTCTCGGAACAATAGATACATTATAATAAAGTATAGGCTAATTTTTTATCTAGATTGCAGCTAAGTAGCGAGGCTAATTACGCCATACTAGGGGTGATAATACCTATTATAACCGTCGCGCTAAGGCTTGCTAGTTATAATAGGGTAATTAAAATTTGGATCAACTAGGTGAATTGATAATTGACTTTAACCACAGCTTCGCCAGTGCTGACACTTAACTTGGCATAGGCTGGTTGATAATAGAAATTATTAATTAATCCTGCCGCAGGATAAATAGGTACAGTAGCTAAATTGAATTTTTGGGAACCATAATTGGTATAACGCGCCTCAACACCAATATTTAAATTGGGCGAAAGTGCATACGCTAAGCCAAGCCCCCCCGTTCCACCTACCATGACCTCATTATCATTACCGTAAGCTGCAGGATAAACAACCCCACCAGAACTGCTTTCAATAAAATTAGCGGCAAAATTGATATTGGCTAACGCAACGCCACCTACGCCATAAAACATGAAATTATTCCACGCATAACCCAGGCGCGCTAAAACCGCTGAATGCCAGTTGTTAGTTGCCGCATAACTATCATCCACTACGTAGGCCGTAGTGGAGCTAAGCTCCGCCGCAGTAACATAATGGATGGCGTCTAATCGCTCACCATTAAAACTAAATTCTGCGCCAAATAGCCAATTGCTGTGGGTTTGATAGTTATAACCAATTTGCCCACCAGCGGTAAACGAACTGACATCTTCATTGTAAGATTGAATAGAAGGACCAATTACACTATTCCCAACGAGCAGCGTTTCAATCCACACTGGGGCAGAATAAGAACCCCACAGGTAACCGGCATTTCCACCGATATAAAACCCGGTCCAATTGTGAACCGAGTGGACTGGCCCCATTCCACCTGCATAAAGACAGGATGTGCTAATCAAAAAACCTGTACTTACTACCAATTTATTAAAAAAGTCCGTTTTCATACCTGCTCCTGCAGCTAGTGTTATAACCAATACACAAATAAGAAGAGGAATAACCAAACCACATCCACGAAGTGCCAATACCAAGCAACCCCTTCAAAGCCGAAATGTCTTTCCGGGGTGAAATGGCCACGTTTGCAGCGGACTAAGATAACAATTAACATAATCGTCCCTAGTGTCACGTGTAATCCATGGAAGCCGGTTAGCATAAAAAAGGTGGTACCATAAATACCGGAGGCTAACGTTAAATTCATTTCCGTATACGCCTCATGATATTCATAGGCTTGCAGGCATAAGAAAAGAATACCTAGGCTGATGGTCAACGCCATCCCAACTAACAATTGGGTGCGCTTATTAAGTTTCAACGCCCAATGCGCCCAGGTGATCGTCACACCGGAGGTTAAAAGAATTAACGTGTTAATTGCCGCTAATCCCCAAGCACCCATCGCCTCACGAGCACCTGCAAAAATGTTGTTATTGGGGTTAGTAAGTAAAGGCCAAACTGCCTTAAAATCCGGCCAAAGAGTTGTATGGGTAATCGGATGGATTTCACCACCTAAAAGAGGAAGGGCCCATATCCGGCTAAAGAATAAGGCGCCAAAAAAAGCACCGAAAAAGCAAACTTCCGAAAAAATGAACCAACACATACCCCAACGGAAGGATCTATCGACCTGCTCATCGTAGACCCCTTTCGCATTTTCATAGATCACCTGGCCAAACCAGCCAAACATCATGGCAATGATAATACAGAACCCGAGAAAGAAAATATAAGGACCATACCAGTCATGATGCAGCCACGATGCAGCACCTACTAACATAGTTGTTAATCCACATGATCCCACTAATGGCCAATGACTGGGCTGGGGGACATAATAAGTACCGTGTGCTCCCATTGTATTTTGCTCTCCTATACCTAAATACGCATTTAGTTGTTTTTTAATTAAGTGCTCTGTCTGTTACATCAAATAATGTGTAGGACAGCGTTATTGTATTCACATTTTCTGGCAACTCTGGGTCTAAATGAAACAATAAAGGCATGTTCATTGCTTCATGACCATTGAGCGTTTGCTGGGTAAAGCAAAAACACTCGGTTTTCTTTAAATACTTTGCAGCAATGCCTGGAGTCACGCTTGGTACCGCTTGCACTACCATTGGATGATTTGTTTTATTTTCCGCATAAAATGCTAGTTTGGTTATCTCACCTGGATGTACTTTTATTTCCTTTACTTTCGGATAAAAAGCCCAAGGTACCCCGCTATTATTGGTGGCCACAAACTGTACTAATACTTCACGGTTTTTGACCACTTTAACCTTTGCTGCATCATAAGCTATGGCTTCCGTATTGGTTTTGCCATTGATGCCTAAACTTTTGCATAAAGTATTGTAAATAGGCACCAAGGCAAAACCAAAAGCAAACATACCAAGTACTATAAAACCCAATATAATCAGTAACTTTCTTTGTTTTCTCTCTTCAGTCATTAAAACCCCACCTTAATCAATCTTAGGTGGAGTAGTAAAGGTATGGTATGGCGGTGGAGACGGTAGAGTCCATTCTAAGCCATGAGCGCCCTCCCATACTTCCGCTGTGGCTAAATCTTTGCTTGACCCTTTTTTACGAACAGTGAGAAATACATTGTATAAGAATAATAATTGCGAAAAACCAAAAATAAAGGCTCCAATCGACACAATCACATTAAAGTTGGCAAACTGCAGGGCATAATCAGGAATTCTTCTTGGCATGCCAGCTAAGCCTAGGAAATGCATCGGGAAAAAAGCAATATTTACGGAAATAACGGATAACCAAAAATGCCATTTACCCAGCGTCTCATTGTACATATGCCCGGTCCACTTGGGTAGCCAATAGTAGGTCGCTGACATTAATGAAAAAATAACGCCAGGGACAAGCACATAGTGGAAATGAGCGACAACAAAATAACTATCTTGATATTGATAATCGGCTGGAACTAAAGCAAGCATTAATCCCGTAAAACCACCAATGGTAAATAAAAACACAAAGGCTAAGGCAAACAGCATGGGGGTTTCAAAGGTCATTGCCCCTTTAAACATGGTGCTTACCCAGTTGAATACTTTAATTCCCGTGGGCACCGCAATGAGCATCGTCGTGTACATGAAGAAGAGTTCTGCACCTAAAGGGATACCCGTGGTGAACATATGGTGCGCCCAAACTATAAAGGAAAGCACAGCAATACTTACTGTTGCATAGACCATGAAGTGATAACCAAATAATGGTTTGCGGCTAAAGGTAGGAATTACTTCTGAGATAACTCCGAAAGCAGGTAAGACTAGAACATATACTTCAGGATGGCCAAAGAACCAAAAAATATGTTGGAATAAAATGGGGTCGCCTCCGCCGGCAGCATTAAAGAAGGACGTTCCAAAATGGCGATCTGCGAGCATCATGGTTACCGCACCAGCAAGCACAGGCATAATGGCTATTAATAAAAATGCCGTAATTAACCATGTCCATACGAACATTGGCATTTTCATTAAAGTCATGCCAGGAGCGCGTAAATTTAGAATGGTTGCAATGATATTAATCGAGCCCATAATTGAAGACAATCCCATCATATGGACAGAAAAGATCATGAAATCTGTACTCGGAGGAGCATAGGTAGTAGACAGCGGCGCATACATAGTCCAACCAAAGTTTGGTCCACCGCCTGCATGAAACATCGTAGAAAATAATAAAGAAAAAGCAAAAGGAAGAATCCAAAAGCTCCAGTTATTCAAGCGCGGCAGAGCCATATCAGGCGCACCAATCATCATTGGGATTTGCCAGTTTGCCATTCCTGTGAACGCGGGCATGACCACACCGAATAACATAATTAAACCATGTAAGGTGGTCATTTGGTTAAAAAAGTTAGGATCAACAAAACGGTGACCCGGTTGGAATAACTCAGCTCTTATTATCAGCGCCATGCCACCGGCAACAAAAAAGCTAATCATTGCGAGCCAAAGGTATAAAGTACCAATATCTTTATGGTTCGTAGTAAAGACCCAGCGTTTTATATAGCCGAGCAAGCCTTTTCCACGGACTGGGCCATGATCATGTCCATCATGCAAATCATGATCGTGTGTTAATGTATCGCTCATCGAAAACCTCCAGCGTTAACCTTATCAACCATCTTAGGTTGTTTGTTTTGTTCCTGCCTTAAGCTTGCCACTTCTGCAGGTTGTATTAATTCATCGGTATTGTTACCCCAAGCGTTACGCTCATAGGTTGCAATAGCCGCAATTTCCTCATCTGTTAATTGATCTTTATACGATTGCATAGCAGAACCTGGAATTCCGTTCATAATTATATCTAGATGGCGGGTAATGGGATGACCTACAGCCACAGAACTATGCTGAAGAGCAGGATAAAGTGGAGGGATGCCTTTACCATTTTCTTGGTGGCAAGCAACGCATATTAGTTCATACTTCTCTTTTCCTAAGGTCATGAGTTCATTGCGAGTCAAGGTTTTTTGCTCTGCTACTACAGGTTGAGCAAAATTCACTGTTTCTTCAGTTTTCTTTTGATTATTAATCCAGGTTTGGAATTCTGCATCGCTAACGACATCAACGACAATGGGCATAAACCCATGGTTAATCCCGCAAAGCTCAGCGCACTGCCCGCGGTAAGTACCCGTTTTTTCAATTTTCGCCCAGGCTTCATACATATAACCTGGCATTGCGTCACGTTTAATACCCAATTCAGGCACCCACCAGGAGTGGATAACATCATTAGAGGTCACCAGGAAACGGATTTTTTTATTGACGGGCAAAACTAAAGGCTTGTCTACTTCAAGCAGGTACCATTCCCCTTTCTTTTCTTTGTTTTGAATTTGATTATAGGGTGTTGAGAGGTTACTAAAATAACTTACCCCTTGATCAATATACTCATATTGCCAACGCCATTGGTAACCCGTTATTTTAACAGTTACCTCCGATTTATTGGTATCTTCCATGCGAATTAAAACGCGGGTGGCCGGAATAGCCAAACCTACCAAAATTAAAAAAGGGATAATAGACCAGACTATTTCTAAACGCTGATTGTCATGAAAAGTAGCTGGAATGTAGCCTTTAGATTTTCGGTGATGAATTAAGGAATATATCATTACGCCAAAAACCACGACGCCGATAATAGCGCAGACCACCATACACACCATATGCAAATAATACATATCTTTGCTTAGTGGCGTTACTCCACGATACATATTAAGCTGCCACTGATCGGCGGCAGCCATCACTGTTTGCGCACCGAAAAAAGTGACTAACAGTACTAAAGATCTACAGATTTTTAACCTGTTTAACATCCCAATCCCTCATTGATTACGGTTAGTAAACTAACCTAAATTTATTTAATTAACCTATACAAAATAATCATTACTTCAAGGAAGAGCTTTCTTCACTTTTTGTAGGGTTCTTTCCCTCATCATGATGAGGGGAGTTTTCGCTACTTTTGGTTTGTATCTGTCTAGCTTGTGCACGAGTTAACGATTCATCTAGCAGATAATCTACTGCAGAAATAATGTCATTATCAGAACAAGTCACACAAGCTCCTTTGGGCGGCATCGAGTTAAACCCGTCAATGGCATGGCGGTATAAACCCTCTAAACCACTATCGTTTAAGCGCATATACCAGTTGGACGCATCACCAATAAGTGGCGCGCTCATCTCTCCGTTTTGGTGACAAATCACACAAGCGGTTGTATAAACTAAGCGTCCGCGAGCCAAGGAAGGTTTGGCATTTGAAGGAGGAAGCCCCAAAGGTTCTTCACTTTCAACTGTTTTAATATAGGTTGCAATAGCCATCATATCGGCGTCAGTTAAGTACTTTAAGCTATCGTGGTTAACTTCAGCCATGGGGCCTGCAACAGGGCCTGCGTTATTGATTAATTTATCTTTCTTAAATACATCCACCACCTCTTCATGAGTGGCAGACTCTAAGCCCCATTTAGTAATATTTGGTGCCCAGAAACCATCAATAAAACCACCAGTTAAATAATAACGCTGCTTAGGTGAGCCTGCTAAGTTCAAGGGAGTATGGCACATGCTACAGTGGCCTAAACCATCCACAATGTATTTACCACGGTTCCATTCTGGAGTTTGATCATTGCGGTATTCAATAGGGCTGTTGTCGGGGAAGAAAAAGAGCATATTCCAGCCCCATAAGCTTAGACGAGCACCAGGTACGCCAAAAGGAAAGCCTAGCGGCGTATTTTCTTGATGAATAGCAGGGATACTCATAAAGTAAGCATACAAAGCACGTGCATCATCATCAGAAATTTTTGAAAAATAGATATACGGGAAAACCGGAAAATAATTTCGCCCTTGCGGATCTCTACCTTCTTTTAAGGCTCGGATAAAATCTTGTTCAGTCCACTTCCCAATCCCAGTTTCTTTATCAGGGGTAATATTAGGACTATAAAAAGTACCAAAGGGAGTCTCGATCGCTAAACCACCGGCATAGGGGCCTTTATTTGACCTCCCATCCGTATGACAAGCTATGCAATCGCCCATTTTGGCCAAATATTCACCGCGCTTGACTAAGTCTTCTTGGCCAGCAGCCGGTGTAGTAGGCGGATAAGCAGGATAATAACCATCTATCAGCTGTTCATGGCCTGAGGGTTTATCACTGGAGCTAACAGAACCATTAAGAGGCTCAGCGTATACTTGTCCTAGGCTTACTAAAGTAACTAAGGTAAATGCAATTGATATTCTTTGTGACAAAGAGCCCACGCTCCCTCCTATTTGTTCTTATTTTAACTACTCTCATGAGGAGACAGAATAATTATCGCATTTTATACCCCAGCACTAAGATCTTGCAATGTTATTCCGCAATTCGAAGTCTCTTTTCATAAAAAAATGTTTTTTATGGCCATAAATTAGTAGTATTTAATTAAAAAACAGCTTTTTAATTGCCGGCAACGCTAACAGATTTTGAACAGGGCTGATATAATGCTCTTTTTGTGAGCGCTACTTTTTTTGAAATAGGAACAATCATGGCTTTTAAACCAGTAATGGAACTTCGTGCTTTGCAAGAGATGACTCGCCATACCACGGTCATTGATGATCAAAAAATTTTATTGCTTTGGCATGAAGGACAAGCCTATGCCGTTCAATCCCAATGCCCTCATTTAAAACTACCTTTAGTGAAAGGAAAAATAACGGACCAAAATAGCATTGTCTGTCCTTTTCATAAAAGTGAATTCGATTTAACGACGGGCGAAGCTAAATGCTGGTCACCCTGGCCACCGATACTAGGAAAAGCCTTAGGTAAAATTGGCAAAGAAAAGAATTTAAAGATCTACCCTATTAAAATTGATAACGAGCAAATCTGGGTAGATGTTCACTCACTGGCATCAGCTTAAGACAAATAAAAAATCGCCATTTGGCAACGAAGTGCAACAACTCAGCCGTGCTAATTTGGGGTGCTGCACTAAGCTTTACTATGGACGCTTAAACAGTAGAACGACCTTTATGTGCACGTTTACATCTCTTTGCCAATACGAGAAAGATTTTTTTAGCCGGATAGCCAAGGGCAATAATTCATAAGGGCGAGCCAGGACTCGCTAGCACTTCGTTTTTTGGGGATAAAGCCATGAAAGTAGTCAATGCCATGTTTTCTAAAGTGAATGGCGGTTTAGAGCAAGTTTTTTTAAATTATATCCCGACCCTCGAGCAACAAGGCAATCTCGTCATTCCAGTCATCCATCCTAAAGCAGAAATTCTTAATGTGTGTCCCCCCCAACATTTACGCACTATCCACAATTTTAACCAGCATGATTTTTTTGCTGTCTATAAATTAAGAAAGTTAATTCAAACAGAACAACCTGATTGCATTATCACCCACAGCTACCGCGCCGCTTATTTGTTTAAAAAAACTAGAACTGCCGTTCCAAAAATAGCTGTTTGTCATGTGCAGGGGCATTACAATTTTGGTTCTGATGCCATCATTGCAATTACCGATCGTATGCGCCAAGACATTATTGAAGCCGGTATTCCTGAGCATAAAGTATTTACCGTACCTAATATGTTAGCGTTCACGGAAGAGAAAACCTATAAAGCCCCCAAAGCCTGCGAAATTCCAGTCATTGGGGTTTGTGCTCGTTTTGCTTCGATGAAAGGCATTGATATTTTTCTGGCAGCCTTGGCTGAATTAAAACAAAGAAATGTATTATTCAAAGCAGAAATTGCCGGCGACGGACCAGAAAAAGAACATTATGTAAAATTCATCCGCGACTATCAACTGGAAAAAGAAGTATGCTTACAGGGCTGGGTTAATGACCGCGATTCTTTTTATGACCAACTGGATATTTTTTGTCTGCCCTCACGCAGAGAAGCTTTCGGCTTAGTTATCCTAGAAGCAATGCGTCACTCCCTTCCTTTAGTCCTCACTGACTTGCCAGGACCGAGAGAAATTATAGCGGACTCCGATAGTGCTTTATTTTCTCCTAGTGAAGATCCGATTAGTATGGCTGATAACTTGGAACAAGTGCTTAAAAATATCGAATTGAGGAGGAGACTAGGGCTGAACGCCTTTCAACGCGTACAGGATTACTCCATTGCCAGCATAGGCCCTATATTGCACGACGTGTTAAAAAAAATATGTCACGACTATAAAAATAAAACCCTATAAGCGCGGACATGGCTGGCCGCAACAATTTTTTTCGGACTTGTGTTATAATCACTCGACCTTGATAAACTAAATTGGCTTATGTTCATTTATTTTAATGGCTTGCTTCTCGGTCTCTCCTTAATTATGGCTTTAGGGCCACAAAATATTTTTCTTATTAAGCAAGGCGCTCGACGCAACCATGCGGCTTTATCAGCTGTTGTTTGTTTTATTTGCGATATTATTTTAGTCTGTGCCAGTGTTGCTGGCTTGCATGAGCTTCTTCTAGAGCATCCTAATTTTCAAATTGCGATGATCTGGTTAGGGTCAGCCTTTTTACTTTATTATGCCCTGAAAGCCTTACGCAGCGCTTTTACGCCGAAAAAGAAAGAAGAAGAAGAGACAAAAAACCTTCATAACCGCGCCCAAATAGTGCTTTTTGCGCTAGGATTTAGCTTACTTAACCCGCATGCGATCATAGATACCCTAGTAATTATTGGCAGTGGCAGCAGCCAATTTCCTGATCATGAACTTACTTTCTTAGCAGGCGTTATTACCGCAAGTCTCATCTGGTTTAGTTCCTTAACGCTTACCACTCGGTATTTTGCCAACGTTATTTCAAAAGATTCTATTTGGCAGACCATTGAATTATTTAGTGGTTTAATAATGGCATTTATTGGGATTAAATTAGCGTTAAGCGGTTTTGAATTATAATTAGAAAGGGCCAATCAGTGTGTCGCCAATTGACCCAGTGGAATGACACATAGCAAGTCCAACCTCGCAAAGCAACTATCTCATAATACTAGGCGAGATGTCAATATTTTATGCTAAAGTTCTAACATAGATGCAAGACCCGCCAGAATCATTGTTGTTATTTTTTACTTCGGTTAAAATAAGTTTTTTCTTTGCTTCTACTTCATTATGTTTTACGGTGACACCATTCAAGAAACCCGGCAATTATTTTTTTCTAGTTGGGAGCATTATCAACAGAAAAAACCTTTATCGGCTTTAGAACAACAATTGGTACAAGTCATTTTAGATCACCCCGAATACCAAGCAATTATTGATAACCGTAATAAATTCCAAGAGCATACCTATTACCCTGAATTTGGTGAAACCAATCCTTTCCTGCATATGGGACTTCATCTTGCAGTCCGTGAACAAGTAGCCACTAATCGCCCCACCGGAATTAGCAGCCTCTTCCAACAATTAGTCCAAAAATATAAAGCCCCTCTCTCAGTTGAGCATTTGATTATGGAACAATTAGCCGAATGTCTGTGGCTTGCCCAAAAAAATAACCTGCCACCGGATGAACAACAGTATTTAAATAGCCTTAGTCAGCTGATTCATGCCTAGAAAATAGCACAAACGTTCACTTTATCGGTCTATTGGTTTTTATTGAGCAAATCAAGTATTATAATTTACCTTCATTTCCGATTTTTGAACAAAACATGCCTATTGATGCTTCTTTATTCGCTCATATTCAGAATGACTCATCCTTAAGTGGAACTTATGCCCTCCAAGGCAATCGGTTTATTAATACCGTAGGTTATTTCAATAACTCATGTTACGCACATAAACTTGTAGTTTGACTAAAAAGCATTAGAATTCCGCCCTTAATTTTAGGGAGGGAATTAAATGGATATGCTTGATCTTTATAGTGATTATTTGATTTTC
>NZ_RZGQ01000094.1 GCF_003989735.1 Legionella sp. km772
CATAGGATTTAAGTAAAGCAAAGAGATGAAGCAAAGCCCTGAACAAAGGAAAGAAACACAGTAAAATATAATGGAGCAAAATGAAAATAAGGGAAAATCTAGTGCTGATTGCTGATTGCTGGTTGCTGGTTGCTGGTCATACTCCAATCTTTGGCAGCCATGAGCAATCCTTTGGTGCTATTTAATTGATAGTCAATTCTTTGCATCAGCAATCCCTATAATGTGCTACTTTAAAAACGTACTGCATTTAATTGAAAATACAATAATAATCGTGTTATCTTATGTGTGATATCTAATCAGAAAATCCCTGAAATTTCAATAGCTCCAATTCAATAAATCATTTCGCGACAGCGACTAAAAATAAATTCTAAAGCCTAAGCTAAAAATTAAATCAGCCTTATTAATAAAGGGTTGCAAGACGAAGGAAATTTAATTGATTAGCAAAAAAAATTTAAGAGGGGATAAGTTATCCACAGGGCTGTGAATAGTGGCTTGAAGAGTAAACTGCAGTATCATAACAAAGAAAAAAATAAAAAACAGTCTTGACTTTAACAAATGTTAAATAATTTTTAACCTTGTAAAAAATGCTCGAAATTGCCAAGCCAACGTTGGGTTATCGTATGAGCTAATTGTGGATTTTCCTGCACTAGTTGTTTAGAAATAGGAGCGAGTAAGGTTAATAACTCTTTGTCGCGTGGTAATTCGGCTAGTTTAAATTGCTTATATCCCGTTTGTTTGGTCCCCAACACTTCACCGGCTCCGCGAAGCTCTAAATCTTTTTCAGAAATAATAAAGCCATCATTGGTTGAACGCATAATTTTTAAGCGTTCAGTACTTGTCTGCGATAAGGGTGCTTGATAGATCAACAGACAGTGGGACTGGGCGGTGCCGCGACCGACACGACCTCTTAATTGGTGTAATTGTGATAGTCCAAGGCGTTCTGCGTTTTCTATAATCATTAGGCTGGCATTAGGAACATCCACACCTACTTCAATAACCGTAGTGGCAACCAGTAGATCAAGTTCGCCATTTTTGAAGGCTGCCATGGTGGCTTCTTTTTCGAGCGCTTTCATGCGGCCATGCACTAAACCCACTCGAGCCCCAATCAATTGCTCTTGAAGTGTTTGCGCTGTATCAATTGCGGCCATGCATTGCAATTTTTCCGACTCCTCGATGAGAGTACATACCCAATAAGCCTGTTTCCCTTCAGCAATTGCAGCTTGCAACCGTTCAATAATTAACTCGCGTTTATCCTGATTTATAACAGCAGTAGTTATTGGGGTTCTTCCTGGTGGTAATTCATCAATAATAGAAAGATCAAGGTGGGCGAAATGAGACATGGATAAAGTGCGGGGTATGGGAGTAGCGGTCATCAGGAGTTGATGCGGTGTTTGTTGGGCCATTTGCCCCTTTTGTTGCAAAAGAAGGCGCTGTTCCACACCAAATCGATGTTGTTCATCAATAATAATCAAGCCTAAATGGGCAAAATTCACTTCGTCTTGGAATAAGGCATGCGTACCGATAATTAATTGACAGCTGTTTTCTTTTAATGCAGCAAGCGTCGCTTTTCTTTCACTTGTTTTCATTTTACCGCTAAGTCTGCAAACCTTAATATTTAAGGGATCTAACCAATAAGTTAAATTATTGGCATGTTGTTCGCTTAATAAATCGGTAGGAGCCATGAAGGCTACTTGGTAACCATGAGCTATTGCTTGAAGTGCTGCAAGGGCTGCGACCACGGTTTTTCCTGCACCGACATCCCCTTGTACCAAGCGTAGCATGGGTTTGTTTTGCTTTAAGTCATTAGCAATTTCTTCCACCACTCTACGTTGCGCATTAGTCAGCGAAAACGGCAAGGCATCTAAAAACTCCTGGTGAAGCTTGTTTTCTACGGGAAAAGAAGGTGCGCAAAGTTGATTACGCTTCTTTCTTGCATAATGCATACTTAATCTCTGGGCTAGTAACTCATCAAAAACTAAGCGTTTAAATGCGGGATGTGAACCTGTTTCTAAGGATTGAATTGAGACATCAGGTGGTGGATTATGCAATAAGTGGATGGCTTCAATTAAATTACAAAACCCATAATGCTTCAAGCACTCTTCAGTCATCCACTCCAACTCATGTAATTCTTTAGTAGAATAACTTAATGCACTGTTAATTATTTGACGTAAACGAGTTTGAGTTAAACCTTGGGTTAGAGGGTAAATTGGTGTTAAGGTTTCTTGTACCTGAAAAGGCTCATTTTCTTTTAAAATTTGGTATTCAGGATGGATCATTTCAAAGAGATTATTAAATTCACGTATTTCACCAAATACATGAATTCCATGGCTGTTATTTAGCGCAGCTATTTGTTGTTTATTAAAATGAAAAAAACGTAATTTAATAATTCCTGTCGCATCTTCTACATAGCAATAGAGCATCATCCTTTTACCGTACTTCACTTCCGTCTTGCAAACTCGGCCAGCAATAACAGCCCAATCGTTAGGTCTTAAATCGTGTATGGGGGTGATCCTTGTTCTGTCTTGATAGCGGTAAGGTAAGTGAAAAAGCAGATCTTGTATTGTATGTAGACCGCATTTCATTAATTTTGCAGCAAGTGCTGGTCCAACACCTGTTAAGGATTCACAAGAGTTAGACAGCAGGGTATGATGCATTTATAGGACTCATATCGCGGTTGATTTATGTAGTAATTTTATAATTCTAATAATATCAGGAAAGTAACCTCGTTGACGAGTATACATTAAGCATTGGAGTTGGTGGCATGAATCGAGTAATTACTTTTGCATCTGCTTTGGTCATAGTATGGATCATTGGTTATCTATTAATCATTGGCCGCGGCCTCTTAATTCCCTTAGTGATGGCTATCTTTTTTTGGCATCTGCTGAACACTATTAATAATGGAATGAAAAAAATCCCAAAGCTTGGGACTCAATTACCAGGATGGGTAAGCATGATTTTGTCTTTATGTCTGGTAGGTATTTTTTGCAAAGTTTTGATTGATATTATTACTAATAATGTTGCCGATGTTATTGCCGCAGCCCCTAAATATCAAGAAAATTTATCGGCTATGTTTAATAAGCTGGACGCTCGATTCCACATCAAAGGTCTAACAGATTTTGATTCTACGTTTAAGGATGTCAATTTGCAAAATATTGCCCTTAGCGTTTATGGCGTATTTTCCACCCTGACCAGTTCAGCGGTGTTAATTTCTTTATATGTAGTATTTCTCTTTGTTGAACAACATTATTTTGAGCAGAAATTAGATGCTTTCTTCTCGCAAGCAGAACATCGAAGACTGGTGAAAAATATTATTAACCATATTACCAAAGATACGCAAACCTATTTAGGGATTAAGACTCTGTTGGGTTTGGGTACCTCTATTGCAAGTTGGATCATCATGAAATGGGTGCATCTGGATTTTGCTGAATTTTGGGCTTTATTAATTTTCTTTTTGACTTATATACCGAATATTGGTGCAATGGTGGCTACAGCTTTTCCTGTTGCTTTAGCCTTAATTCAATTCGAAAGTTGGTGGCCTTTCATAGAAATTACCTCAGGTATTGTTGCTATTCAATTTATTGTGGGTAATTTTTTAGAACCGCGTTTATTGGGCAAGTCTTTAAATTTAAGTACCCTCGTTATCCTCTTTGCCTTAGCATTATGGGGCTATATTTGGGGTATTTTAGGGATGTTTTTATCGGTTCCAATTACGGTGATGATGATGATTATTTTCGCGCATTTTGATACAACTCGCCCTTTGGCCGTTTTATTATCTCAGGATGGTTATATCTATAAATCTTACGAGGAGATTGAAGGGATATAATAATCAGCTTTAAAAATGGTATGAAAAAGAGCATAATAGGAGCTATTTTCTATTGAGCTAATAAGTAGTATGAAACAAACTATTGAACTTCTTTTAAAACAGGCATTAATTTCACTACAACAATCAGGGGAGATACCTGCTGACTTGGATGTAGAAGTGAGGGTTGATAATGCTAAAGATTCAAGCCATGGCGACTATGCCAGTAATTTAGCTTTAATTTTAGCAAAACCTTGCCGTCAAGCGCCGCGTAAAATTGCTGAATTACTGATTCAAGGCCTGGGATCTAATACTTTTATTGATAAAGTTGAGATTGCTGGTGCGGGCTTTATTAATTTTTTCATTCGACCGAGCGCTCGCGCTTTAGTTATCTCTGAAGTCTTATCTAAAGAAAAAGAGTTTGGCCGAAGCGCCTTAGGTAACGGGCAAAAAGTTTTAATTGAATTTGTTTCTGCCAACCCCACAGGTCCTTTGCACGTAGGTCATGGTCGTGGCGCTGCCTTTGGTGCAACTTTAGCCAATGTTTTAAGAGCAGCGGGTTATAACGTTGATTCTGAATATTATGTCAACGATGCTGGCCGGCAAATGAATATCTTAGCCGTGAGCGTCTGGTTACGTTATTTAGAATTAGCAAGTGAGCCTGTAGTATTTCCAGTCAATGCTTATAAAGGCGATTATGTTTATGAAATTGCCCAGCATTTATGGGCTGAGCATAACAAAGCTTATGTTCATCCTTGGTCTTCGGTAGTAACGGACTTACCTCCTGATGAGATTCAAGGCGGCGATAAAGAGCTCTATATTGATGCAATGATTAATAAAGCCAATGCGTTATTGGGGAAAAATGGCTTTGCCTTATTTCATCGCCACGCCTTAGATACTGTGCTGACTGATATTAAAGAGGATTTAGCCGAGTTTGGTGTTCATTTTGAAAATTGGTTTTCGGAACAATCTTTATTTGAAAATGGCTCTATTGAAAAAGGGATTCAAGCTTTGAAAGATGGGGGCCATACCTTTGAAAAAGAAGGAGCACTGTGGTTTAAAGCGACTGATTTTGGTGATGAAAAAGATCGTGTTTTAGTACGTGCTAATGGTCAGACAACCTATTTTGCTTCTGATGTGGCTTATCATTGGAATAAATATGATCGGGGCTATGATCGAGTTATTGATATTTTTGGTGCCGATCATCACGGTTATGTGACTCGAGTACGCTCAGCGGTAACGGCGCTAGGGCATGATCAAAGTGCTTTAGATGTTTTGTTAGTCCAGTTTGCTATCCTTTACCGTGGTGGTGAGCGGGTACAAATGTCTACCCGAAGTGGTTCATTTGTTACTTTAAGAGAATTACGTGAGGAAGTAGGTAATGATGCTGCACGATTCTTTTATGCAGCCCGTAAGCCTGAGCAACATATGGATTTTGATTTAGATTTAGCGAAATCTGAGTCGAATGATAATCCCGTTTATTATATCCAATATGCTCACGCACGCATTTGTAGTGTTTTGCGGCAATTAAAAGAACGAGATCTTTCTTGGGACAAGGCCATAGGCCTTGATAATGTTAATCTTTTAGAGCAACAGCATGAGCTTGCATTAATTTCTTTATTATGTCGTTATTCCGAAGTTATCGAAGCTGCAGCAACTACCTGCGAACCACATTATTTGGCCTACTACTTAAGAGAACTCGCCAACGGTTTGCATAGCTATTATAATGCAGTCCAATTATTATGCGAGCAAGAAGAGTTGCGCTATGCTCGTTTATGTTTACTTGAGGCCGTGCGTCAAGTTCTTAGTAACGGTTTAGAGTTATTAGGTGTTTCAGCTCCTGAGAGTATGTAATGGCAAGAGAATCTGGAAGTAGAAGAGCATCGCGACGAGGCAATAGTTTGCCTCAGCAGGTATTAGTCATGGTGGTTACCTTTGTCTTAGGCTATTTCACTGCTTCCATTTTTGATATTGAAACATTAAGCCGCTGGATGACCACCCAAGTATTAGAAAATCATGAGCCTCAACAAGTCATTGCCCAAGCAAAACCTAAAGAACAAATTCCGCCTAAACAAAAATTTGAATTTTATACTTTATTAGCTAATGAAAAAGGAGTAGGAGCGAATCAAGCTGGGACTACGCATGGAACGACGGCCACAATAACCAATCCCCACCAGGTTACAGCTGCTGCTGCAAATAGCGCTGTTGCTTCTGCCACACCGCAGTCCGCCCGCCCCATAACAGCATCGGTTTCCTCTACAGCAACAACACGCGTTGCGGTGAGCCAATCTAATCAAGCGATAAGCGCTCAACCAAAAGCAGTTCAAGTAACCACGGCCAAACCTGTTGCGCCATCTCGGGGCGCGAATTTTGTGGTACAAGTTGCCTCATTTAAAGCGCGCAATGATGCTGAACATATGAAAGGATTATTAATTCTTAAGGGTTTTGAAGTGAGCGTTGTCCCCGTCTCAACACCCAATCAAGGTAACTGGTTTCGTGTGGTTATTGGACCTTATCCTAATCGTGCTTTAGCGCAGAAAGCACAAGTTATACTTGCAAAGACGGAGCGTTTAAATGGGATGATCCGTAGCACTTAATATTTATAAAATCGAATCATGCGCAATCCCCAAGTGTAGTTGTTCTTCAGACCAACCATTTCATTATTAAATTCTGTACTCCTTAATTGCTCGGTTCTAATACAATTGAGGTGTGCATCAAGATTTAAATAGCTTGTGATAATTAAGAAGCAGGCGTACAAGTTGTACTGCTGTCCACACATTTATTTGACGTTGGATTAAAAGAACATACATGGAAGTCCTTTCCATCAGGATAATAATAGCTAGCACAGTAGGCCGCAGAGGGCGATAATTGGGGGCATTGCGAAATTGGAACTTGGGTTGCGGGGCAAGTGCCCGCATTTCCCATAGTGGATAAAATACCTAAGCTAACAAAAAGACTTTTCTTTAACATAATCGTTTTCCTTATAGTATATTCGTATCTTTTATCTGCAATTTTTTTGAATAATGAATAAAATTTCGATAAGGCAACAGTAAGAACTCTTCTCTTATAACTATAGTAGGTAGCTCAAAGAAAATACAAAAGATAAAGCAAATAGTTCTATAATAGATTTGAAATTCTTTAAGAAGTCCCGCTCATCTTTATTTTTCAGTTATACCTCTAAAGCTCTACCTTGTGGGAATTCATTTTTTCAGGAGAGGAATACCTAAGGGATGCGCTTGCAGTAACCTATGTTATCCCCAAATTCTGTGGATAACTCTGTGCATAGGCTATTAATCCATACCTATTGCTTAAAAATTATTTGCCTGGACTAGCTGAATGGGTTATATAAAGAAGGCCTCCACAGAGGCCTTCAGTGATTATTATTCTACACTGATTTCTATTTTTTTCTCAGTCGCAGCTTCTTTTTTAGGAATTTTAATTTCCAAGACCCCATGGCTATAGCGTGCGGTAATTTTACCATCATCCGCAGTTTGAGGAAGGCTGAACCGACGATAAAATTGCCCCTGGGTCCGTTCTCTGCGCGTATAACCTTGGTGGGTTTCGGTTTTTTCAAATTCCCGCTCGCCTTTTAAGGTAAGGACATGCTGTTCTAGGGATATGCTAATATCTTCTTTTTTGACACCAGGAATATCAGCAATAACTAAAAAGCAGTCTTTTTCTTCTTTTATATCAACTAAAGGCGACCATGTGCCGGTTTCAATATAGGACGAATCATCCTGTTTTTGAAGATTAAAAAAATCATTGAGTAAATTGCCCATATCAGGGTACATGGGCATTGTTCTTTTTAATGTATTCATGCTGTCTCCTTAAATATGTTGTGGTAATCACATAGATATGGGAGCTTCGATAAAATTCAAGACTTGTAACTAAATTTTTTGATAAGGAAACTCTTTAATTTGCGGGTAGTAAGCTCTAGCTTTATTCCTACTTTTACCGGGTAACGCTCACCTTTATCATTCCTGCATTTTTAACAGCATGAGGTTTGGTAACTGAAACATTAACCTGTTCAACCCCAAATTCTACTTTAACGAGCTGAGCTACCGAGTTAGCGAGGTATTCAATTAATTGAAAAGATTTAGATTCTACAAAAAGGGTAACCTTTTTACACAAATCATCATAATCTAAAGTATCACTAAGTTCATCTTTGCACCTCTTGAAATCGGAGGGTATATGGATATCAATCAACAGCTGTTGCTTAATTTTTTGCTCCCATGCATAGACACCAATTTGGGTGTGTACACTAAGACCTTGAATTATAAGAGCGTCCATCATTTTCCTCATTAGGGGGCTTAAAACAAGTATGGTACTATACCAGTTTTTAAAGCGTTTTGAGATTATTTATGACTGATTTAACTAATTCTCGTTTTTTGCGTGCTCTAAGACAACAACCTGTAGATAGGACTCCAGTTTGGATTATGCGTCAAGCCGGGAGATACTTACCGGAATATCGTAAAACTCGCGAGAAAGCAGGGGATTTTTTAAGTCTTTGCTCTAATCCTGAGTTAGCTTGTGAAGTTACTTTACAGCCTTTACGGCGTTATGCTTTGGATGCGGCTATCTTATTTTCTGATATTTTAACTATACCTGATGCAATGGGGTTGGGCTTGTATTTTGCGGAAGGCGAAGGTCCGCGTTTTCACCAGCCCATTCGTGATATACACGCCATTGAGCGCTTGCTTGTCCCCCAAATGACTGATGATTTAGCTTATGTGATGAATGCTGTTCAGTTAATCCGCCAGGAAATGCCGCAAAATTTGCCCTTAATTGGTTTTTCGGGCAGCCCTTGGACTTTAGCGTGTTACATGGTAGAGGGGCAAAGCAGCAGAGATTTTAAACATATTTTAAGAATGGTCTATACTGAAGATAAAGCAATACATAAGTTGTTGAATACTCTAGCCCTTTCTGCCTCTGCTTACCTTGTTGAGCAAATAAAGGCTGGAGTAAATGCAGTAATGATTTTTGATACTTGGGGTGGAATTTTAACGCCGAGCAATTATCAGCGATTGTCCTTGTCCTATATGCAAGAAATAGTACAACATGTAAAAAGTTTTAACCCTGATATTCCAGTTATTTTATTTACTAAAGGCGGAGGGCAGTGGTTAGAACAAATGGCGGATACTGGGTGCGATGCTTTAGGACTAGATTGGACTTGTGACTTACATACTGCGCGGCAACGAGTAGGCTCAAAAGTCGCTTTGCAAGGTAATTTAGATCCTGCTGTTTTACTTGGGTCCTCAGATGCGATAAGGCGAGAAGTGGCAAATGTTTTGGCTGCCTATGGCCAGGGCTCAGGGCACATTTTCAACTTGGGTCATGGTATAACCCCTGATGTTCCGCCAGAAAATGTCGCGGTGATGGTTGATGCGTTACAGGAGTTGAGTCCGCAATATCACGTGAGGTGACTTATGATTATTGAGAGTGAATTTAAACCCGCATGGTGGCTATCTAATGCCCATGCGCAAACTATTTATTCATCAATGCATCATCCATTGATACCAACTATCGATAAAACAGAAAAGCTTGATTTACCTGATGGTGATTTTATTGATTTGGCCTGGAGTACGAATAATTTAGCTCCTGATTCTCCCTTAGTCATCATTTTACACGGCCTAGGGGGAGGGCTTCAATCAAGCTATGTTGCCCGTTTTATGAACGCTTTCAATAAACAAGGCTGGCGGGCGGTACTCATGCATTTTCGTGGGGCGGGAAAAGAATACAATCGGCTGCCACGTGCTTATCATTCTGGCGACACCGCAGATTTAGATTTTTTTGTGAACCTACTAAATCAGCGTGAGCCTCATACTAAAAAAGCGGTAGTCGGCGTATCTCTAGGGGGAAATGTCTTATTAAAATGGCTTGGAGAAAAGCACATTCGCTCGATCGATGCAGCCATTGCGGTATCCGTTCCTTTTGAATTAAAAAAGGTAGCAGATCGAGTGAATGAAGGTTTTTCTAGGTTATACCAACGCCATCTATTAGGCGAGTTAAAAACTTTTTTTGCCGAACGCAATGCTTATTTTAAAAATGCTCCAGAACCTTTTAAAAAAGCCAAAGACTGTACGTGCTTTTGGACCTTTGATAATGAAGTAACTGCTCCTCTATATGGCTTTAATAGCGCCCATCATTATTATCGAGAATGCAGTTCAAGACAATTTCTTCGTCATATTCAAGTCCCCACCTTGATTCTCCAAGCTGAGGATGATCCTTTTATGACTGCTGACATTTTACCCAAAGATGAAGAACTTGCCTCTCTGGTTACTTTAGAGTTGAGCAAGAAAGGTGGACATGTTGGCTTTGTGGGGGGCTCCATGATTGGTTCACCGATTTATTGGCTGGATCAACGGATACCTGAATTTATAACTCAACAGTTTTAAATAAGGAACGAACATGCAAAAAGAGGTGATTGCGGTACCTGAGCTCCTTTCTTATGAACAATATGGTTTTACTCAATGTGTTCGCTATAATGGCTTGATTTTTGTCACAGGCCAAGCTGGTCAAGATAAAGAAGGCAAGGTGGTGAGTCAAGATATTGAAACTCAAACCAAACAAGTGTTTAAAAATATTGATTACGCTTTGCGTGCCGCTAACTCTGGCTTAGAGTTTATTGTGGCTATGACTTCTTATCTAGTAGACATAGAAAAAAATGGCCCTATTTATTTCGCCACTCGGAAAGCGTGTCTGCCGGTATCTTCTTACACGAGCACCTCAGTAGGTGTTGTCGCTTTAGCTCTTCCTGAGTTATTAATTGAAGTCAACTGCATTGCAACCCTAAAAAACTAATAGATGATAATTAAAGCATTAATGTTATGATGGGCTCTTAAAAACAAGCCTATAGGGAGTATGCTATGATTAATCATATCGTTATTTTACAGTTTAAACCTCAACATTCCGAGGCTGATATTGAGGCCGCGTTAAATCAGCTCTCTAATTTAAAGAATGAAATCCCATCCATGAAAGGATTCACCTTTGGAAAAAACTTAAGTCCGGAGCAGTTAAATAAAGGATATACCCATGCTTTTGTAATGACTTTCGAACATGCAGAAGGAAGAGATGCCTATTTGGCGCATGCTGAGCATCAACGCATTGCGAGCGAAGTATTGCTTCCGATGTTAGAAGAGGGTTTAGATTCTGTAGTCGTACTGGACTATGAGTTTGCCTAGCGGTATAGCATTTTAATTATTACTGTTGATTTTTTATTGTTCCCTATTGTCATTTAAGGTACAATAAGTGCTCTTTGTTTGATCATTTGGTATTTATTATGATGGATTTTCTAGAAAATCATGTTCAAACTCGTGAACGAGCTATTGTCGAGGCCGCACTACAACAAGTTAATGAGTCGCTTAAGCGGGCCCGAGCTTCAATAACAGAGATGAATAACCCTCTCACTCACTCATGTTACGCACATAAACTTGTAGTTTGACTAAAAAGCATTAGAATTCCGCCCTTAATTTTAGGGAGGGAATTAAATGGATATGCTTGATCTTTATAGTGATTATTTGATTTTC
>NZ_RZGQ01000095.1 GCF_003989735.1 Legionella sp. km772
AAACTCATTTAAATCACTTTGCTATTAAGTACAAATTGATTCTTAGAGCGAACCAGATTGCTTGGCAGGAGCTTAAAAATATGGCAGCTTAAAATTGACCGTGCGTAACATGAGTTATTTAGTATAGACAATAGCCCTTTGAAACCCCAAATTAATGATCATTTAAGGTCTTAATCTTTTTATCAAAGAAAGGCAGTACAATTAGAACATTCTAGAGTTTAAGAATTATCAATAAGCTAGCTGGAGCTGAATTAGATAGAGAGTAAAGCTTAAGTTCGTTTCAGTGAATTTAAATGAACAGTTAATCGCCTTTCGGAACTCTTTACTTCCTAAGCTTTTTCGCGGTAATTAAGCTTGTTCTAAATCATTGATTAAAGTTTTCCATTGCTTTTTCGCTTCTTTGAACGCACTTTTTTGCAAAACCTTTTCAAGTTCGGCCTCATTGTGCATCTTTGCAGACTTATCGTGCTTATGGGAACTTTTTTCCTCTGCCAGGGTGTGGGCTTTAAAAAACAAGGAAGCGGGTGATGAAGGTCTCATTCCATTGTCTGACATTGCAGATTCCAAAAGTTGGGTTGGCCTATTATGCAACAAATTTGAAATGCTTGTAAACGATAAAAGTACCTTTCTTGCTCAAAATAGTGCAATCCGCTACCTTATCTTATGTAGGAAATACAAAAGCCTTGATAGCGAATTAATTGAAACTAATTCGGTCTTCGCTCTTAATCATTAACCGACAAAACCATTATGGGATCAGCAATTTTTTCCGGCATTATTTCTTTATCCAAGGGGTTAACCGCAGTGCCTAAGGCAAAAAATTCGATAACATGTGTTTGCCAACAATGATTTCCTTCATGGATATCCATGCCCACGACCCCCTCTGCTTTTGCAGCAGACGCTTCAGCTTGCATCCGTTCAATGGCAATTTCTCGGGCGTCATAAAGAGCAGCCGTGTAATTTTCGAGCTCCACGTTATTATTGACGCCACTTAAGGTTGCAAACATACCCCGATGGGCCACATGGTACACACAAGAGCCCATTACCATTTCAATAGGCCTATAACCCGCATGTAATAAGGACCAAAAGTCTTGTCCAGATAAGTGAGACGTAAATGGGCCTCCGTCATGAGCTCTAAATCCTGGGTGTCCCTCACCGTGCACAACCCCAGTTCCAATCGCAATAAACTCTAATAAATTCTCATCCCACTCCATGCGTTTTACGGTCAGTTTTACACCTACAATCCCATCAGCACCCATCACTGTGGCTTCGGCTCGCATTCTCTCCATAGCCAGTTCCCGTGCTTCATACATGGCTTTTGATAAAACATCCATTTCTTGGTTTTTATTCCAAGAACGGTATTGAATGCCCACATGGTAGACACAACTACCAATACATAAACCTAAGGGTTCAAAGCCCGCTTTTCGTACTAAAAGAAACTCATTAACACTAAAATCTGAAGTAAATACACCCGTTGAATGCATCGCAGAGCGAAGTCCCTGGAGGCGTTCCCGAGCATGTTCTGTCAGTTCGATTGTCATGGTTCAATATCCTTTTGTTAATTATATTTTAAGCCAGGGTTAGTTAAATTCCGCCGTCACTTTCATTGCTCGTATAAGATTCATGGAAAGGCTTTTTATCTTGCAGTGGGGTTTTCCCATCATGCATATCAACCACCATTTGAATAGGATGAGTAATGGCTTGATGTTTCGATGTATCAACCACTGTGGCAATCACAATATGACGGGCTAAATATTGTTTAGGCCTGTTTTGATCGCCTTCTTGCTCAAACATTTGGCTAAAACTAACATGGGCTAAAACGCCATTACCCTGAGGACGTGCGTTCATCCGTAGGCTCTCCTGTGCTCCACGCCGCACATTTTCCCATAGATTAGACAAATCCCTACATTCTATATTTCCCATAAAGAGTAAATTCGTTCTACCGTTCCAATCACTAAGCCATTGATATTCTGCACCAACCGCAATGCCAACCGGAATAATGTCTGATTCTAATAATTTAGCAAACTCTAAAGCAGGTACCGTTGCCACGATTGGTTTTGGGCTGGGTGGTAAGCCTTCAACATAAACCGCAGTACCAATTAAAGTGAAATCCATACTGTTTTCCATGTTTAAAGGGATAGTTCGCATTTTTACATCCAATACTGCATTGGCTCCCGCGGCCTTTGCTTCTTCGCGAAGCCTATCTACTGCGGTTTGCCAGCCTTGAGCATGCCCCTTAGTCCATGACCAGCCATATTGTAACCAACAGGTCGAAGATACAGCAGCGATTGGCCGCATGCCATGAGAGCGCATGATCAATAATTCAGCGGGACTAAAGGTCGCCAACCAAGGACGAGCCCCTTCCCGGCTTGCCTGCAATCGTGTACTAATCAATTGAGGAACGCTATTGGTTTGAATGGCATTAAGAATATCTTGTTGACGTTCTGTACTCGCAGAATTAGAAGCTGTTAATCCCGATAAAAAGTTAAATAATCCCACTGGAGTTTCTCCTATGATGAACCGAAAGCCGATAAGGATTGGCTAAGACGTTTGGCTTGTTCGGTGGCTTTTTGGGTTTCGGCTGCTAGTTTTGCAAACCATTCGGAGGGGTCAGTTTGCTTCGTATTGAGAGTAATGCCCCTTACCACCATTGCGATAGATGCGTTTAATTGGCCACGATTAAGTTCTAAAGTGTACTTGTAATCACCTAGATGGATACTTACACCTATAATTTTAGGGTTTCCCCAAAGAAAAGGTTTGGACTCATGGATGGTGACATGTTCAGATAATGCTTCTTTCAAACGCAAAGAAAAAGCCTGTAAATTACTTTCTGCATCAGCCTGAAAGCGTCTCATCCAGGCTGCCTGCGTATCAAAATCAATATTGGAGGGATTATCACTCATTTACTTAACCTTCTAAAGTACGTTGATTAACCCCGCGCATTCCTTGGGATAAGCGATCACGAATAGCGGCTAATTTAGCTTCTCGCTCCCGATCACCAGCAGCAACTTCTTTTTCAATATCCAGAACTTCATTCATGGTTTGAATGGCTTCATCCGCCACTTTGGCTAAAACCTCGATATTTCTCTCATCGCCGCCAAGACTACGGGCGGCACTGGTTGCGGCATCATGTGCACCTTTTGAAGCTAATTCCGTAATTTGTCTTGCAGCCTCATCAAGACGTTCTGACTCCGCGGCAGCCCTACGGATATCAGCCTGAACTGCAGCTTGTGAGGCAACAGCCATAAGCCGAGGAATAACTACTAACATCCCATTGGAAATTTTCATTAACCGGGTTTCTGCTGCTTTCTTATTTTGACCAATAATGGGAATAAGTAAAGCAGACCCCACTAAATTCTCTCTCATTTCAGCCACTTTAGCGCGAAAATTAGCAATGGAATTTCTAAACTCCATCACATCCGCCGCATCAGCCGGATCGCCGGTTTGCACTGCATGCAAACGTAAACTCTCTAACTCCTCTTGCCCCCTATCCAAGGCAATTTGCCCTGCTGCGATGGCAACTTTTAAGCGGTTAAGGCTAGTTCGGATAGCATTTGCTTGTTGATCTAATAAATCAATGCTCACCGCAAGATCCGCTTTGGTTTTACGCGCTTTAGCTTGTTCTTGATCCATCAATTCTAAAAATTGCTTGCGATTTTCCTGAAACTCTTTATAAGCAGTGCGCGCCTCTTTGAATGCACCAAGCAGCTTACCAAGTAAACCTTTAGGTGCGCTAGCCACATTTTTTCCTTGACTCTCCGCTTGCAAATCTTCAATACGTAATATTTTTACCCCATCAATAACCGCTGCGGCGATTTGACCTACTTCACCAGTATCACCAAGTCTCACCCCCGTTAATAATTGACGGGAGGATTGGGCAATTTCAGCCAGTGCATTTTCTCCGTGAGAAAGCAAGGTATTAGTTTTT
Source organism: Legionella sp. km772 (assembly GCF_003989735.1). GTDB lineage: Bacteria > Pseudomonadota > Gammaproteobacteria > Legionellales > Legionellaceae > Legionella. Next base: position 3,926 of record NZ_RZGQ01000095.1, read on the forward strand.
CTGAAATCTATTTTTTCTGCTGAGCTATGTGCTGCTGCAAGATCATCTGGATTTAAATTAGCAATCTCTACTAGTCGTGGTTGCGGCGGTAGGGCTTCCAAGGGATTATCGGTGGTGGCAACCACATTCGCAACAGGTTGTACAGTTTGTACGGCAAGCTGATGTGCCGAATCAGGTGAGTCAGCTAAACCATCAATAGTAGAAAGATCTAAAGGGGAGGCCACATTGCTGTCTGTCATATTTATCCTTATTTAACATAGAGCTAACCAATTGTTATATTTCTGCATCTCCTGCAAGTGCTCAATTGGAATGATGAGTTATTTTGAGTATAGACCAAGATTGACCTATTCTTGTAGAATTCTCTAGATAGCTAAACAGTCCTTTTCTAATGTATTTAAATTAAATTGATTGATTTAATTTAAGGCTAATTTATGGTATTATACCCTTCGTTTATAAGCTCGTGAAAAATACCATGGAAAATTGTAAAGAAAGAGAAATTCCTAAACCTAAAGAGGAGTTATCTTTTTCTTCTTTAGCTTTACGTAAAGAATTAATTACTAACCTAAGTTCCCTCGATTATAGCAAGATGACGCCCATTCAGGCCCAAAGTCTGCCTCTGATGCTTAACCACGCCGACGTCATCGCCCAAGCCCAAACTGGAAGTGGTAAAACAGTTGCTTTTGGCTTAACTCTATTAAATTTTTTAAAAGTTGACCAGCTCCAACCCCAGGCTTTGGTATTATGCCCTACCCGCGAATTAGCAGAACAGGTTAGTCAAGTCTTGCGCCGTCTCGCCCGACTCTTGCCTAATGTCAAAATTTTAAACCTTTCTGGTGGCATCCCCATGAGACCGCAAGTAGAATCTTTAAAATATGGGGCACATCTTATTATTGGAACACCTGGAAGAATCCAAAAGCATTTAGCTAAAGGAACCTTGTCACTAGCTTGCTTAGGCCGTCTAGTGTTAGATGAAGCCGATAAAATGTTAGAAATGGGCTTTCTGGATGCCATAAAACACGTACTTAGCTATTGTCCCGCTAAACGACAAACTTTATTATTTTCAGCAACCTTCCCCACCCTTATTAAAGAATTAGCCACTGAGTTCATGTCCAAACCCTTTACAGTTAAAATTGAAGAAGGGCAAGGTAATATACAAGCTATTGAACAAAGTTTTTTTGAAGTACCAAACCAGGCTGATAAATACGCCCTCTTAAAAAAGTTGCTAGGTCATTACCAACCCACCTCCACTTTAATATTTTGTAATACTAAGGAAAGCACCCAGGAACTGGCTAAGAAACTAAACCAAGATGGACTTTCCGCCACTGTACTAAATGGTGATTTAGAACAAAGTGCCCGTGATGAGGCTATGATCCAATTTAGTAATCAAAGCTGTTCGATTTTAGTGGCCACCGATGTAGCTGCTCGCGGTTTAGATATTAAAGAGCTTCCAGCAGTAATTAATTACGAATTAGCCTTTGCGCCGGAAACCCATATCCACCGGGTTGGTCGTACAGGGCGAGCCGGCTGTAAAGGCATCGCTTTAAACCTCACTACCCCTAAAGATGCTGAGCGTCTTTGTGCACTTGAACAGTTAATGTCCCAACCGCTCCAGTGGGGCTTAATTAAGGATTTACAATCCCCCAAACCCTTGTTGACTTTACAACCTAAAATGCTCACCTTGCGTTTAATGGCGGGAAAAAGAGATAAAATTCGCCCTGGTGATATACTTGGCGCCTTAACCAAAGATGCAGGCTTACACGCGAATTTAATAGGAAAAATCGATATTTTAGCAACTCATTCCTACGTTGCCATTGAACAAAGTCAGATTGGAAAAGCCTATGCACAATTTAATAAAGGAAAATTAAAAGGAAAAAAAGTTGGTGTGCAACAACTTTAATTAATTATTAAGAGTTTATTTTATGTTAGATATACGAAGTATAAGCATGGGATTTGGTAAAAAGTCTTTATTTCAAGACGTGGATTTAATTTTATTGCCTTCACAACGTTATGGAGTAGTGGGAGCCAATGGCACGGGTAAATCAACCTTTTTAAAAATTTTAGCTGGCGAGGAAACGCCAACCCAAGGTTCAGTTGAAAAAGCGAAAAGTTTAAATATTGGGATTTTAAAGCAAGATCATTTTCGTTATGAAGATGATCAGCTTATCGATGTGGTCATCCAAGGAAATACTACTTTGTGGGAGGCGCTCATTGAAAAGAACGAATTATATACAAAAGAAGACTTCACTGAAGAGGATGGTTTTCGCTTAAGTGAGCTTGAAGAAATTGTTATGCATGAAGGGGGCTATGAAGCCGAGCAAAATGCTAAAAACTTATTACTAGGGCTTGGAATTGCGGAAAAATACCATTACAAACCATTGAGTGCTTTATCGGGTGGCTATAAATTAAGAGTTTTATTAGCCCAAGTTCTCTATCAACAACCCGATATTATGTTATTGGATGAACCGACTAACCACTTGGATATTTTATCTATCGCCTGGCTCCAACAATTTTTAAAAACCTTTCCAGGCTTGCTTATTTTTATTTCCCATGATCGGCGCTTTTTAAATGAAGTATCAACCAATATTCTAGATATCGATTACGATACCGTCACCAACTACTTCGGAGATTATGATCAATTTGTTGCCAGCAAGGAAGAGCGACTTATTCTTAAACAAAGTGAATTAAAAAACCAAGAAAAGAAAATTGAGGCAATGCAAACCTTTGTAGACCGTTTTGGTGCAAAAGCCAGTAAAGCAACGCAAGCAGCATCCCGACAAAAAATGATCGATAAAATTCAGCTTGTAGATATCAAAGAATCCAATATCGCAAAACCTTATTTTAATTTTCATCAACGGAAGGCATCAGGTAAATCCATTGTTAAAGTGGAGGACATCCATAAACAATTTAGCGAAAAGGTGGTTTTAAAAGGTGTAAGCTTTGATATTTATCGAGGTGACAAATGTGCCATCATTGGCCCCAACGGTATTGGAAAGTCTACTCTATTAAAAATTTTATTAAATGATTTCCCTGCTGATAGAGGTAATTTTGAATGGAGTGAAACGGTTAGCGCTGGTTATTTTTCTCAAGATTATAGAACCTTATTAGATCCAGAGTCTTCTGTCTTACAATGGATGGAGGACAATGTCGTCGCTTCTTCCCAAGAAATACGCAATGTCCTAGGCCAAGTTCTTTTTCGTGGCTCGGATGTGGATAAAAAAATTTCAATGTTAAGCGGGGGTGAATCAGCACGCTTGGTAATGGCAAAAATAATTTTAGAAAAACCCAATGTTTTAATTTTGGATGAGCCAACCAACCATCTTGATCTAGAATCCATTGATGCCTTAATCGAAGCTTTACAAACTTACCCGGGAGCGGTGTTATTTGTTAGTCATAATCGTCATTTTATCGATCAAATCTCTACTCGCGTTCTAGTATTAACCGAGCAGTATGGCGCCCAAAACTATTTAGGTAATTATCAAGAATACCTTGATCAATTCGGGCAGGATTATTTAGAAAGGGCTTAATGATTTTAAGTGCACTGCCTTGGCAAGAAGCTCCTGATTACTAGTAGTCAAGAGCTTTTTCTAATCAGCGTGAATGGTCCTTGAGGCGAATCCCCTGGTCTTCAATGATAATTTCACCCTGTTTATAAAGCTGGCCAATCGCACTTTTAAAACCTTTCTTACTTTCACCAAACAGACGCATTATAGCCTCAGCGGAACTTTTATCGTGTAGAGGCAAAAAACCCCCCTCTTCTTTTAATTTGGCCAGGATTCTCGAACTGAGCTCATGAATACGATCTTGCCCCACCTTTCTTAAGGCCACATCAATTTTTCCATCTTCACGCACCGTTTTGATGTAACCTGTCATCCGTTTTCCGTAGTACAGGCGCTGAAAGATATCAGCAGCATGGATTAAGCCCCAATGGCTGTGATTGATAATGACCTTAGTGCCTAGGGGAGTTTGTCCTTCAATGAATAGACTAACCTCTTCGCCAACCTTAAATTCGGGAGGAGATTTATCGAGAAAATAATTAAGTTTAGAACTCGCAATAATACGTCCTTGATTATCTTGTTTCACATAAACCAGATAAGATTTATCTTTTTCCATAGGACGTTGTTGTTCAGTGCGAGGAACTAATAAATCTTTATCCAAACCCCAGTTAAGGAAAGCACCAATGGGGTTAACATCAACCACCCTTAAAAAAGCAAACTCCCCTACTCTGGTTAAAGGATTTTGAGTCGTTGCTATAATCTTATCTTCGGAATCAAAGTAAACAAAGACATCCACCAGATCGTCAATGGTTAGCGTTTTAGAGACAAATTTTTTCGGCAAAAGAATTTCACCCCAATCTTCGCCATCTAAATAGACGCCAAAGGGCACTTCCTTAATAACTCTTAATCTATTAAATTTGCCTATTTCAATCATTATCTACTCTCAACCAAACCGATTTATATAAATATTGTACCGCAAAAGAAGGCCTGGCATCTCATTCTTTTTAAAAGTATGATATTTACTGGCTTTGGCTAATCTTATTCAACCTTGTAACGAGTTCATTTTATGCAAGACCTTACCGAAATAAACAATCACGAAGAATTACATCTTCAAGCAAATAAATACTTCAAAGAATCCCATGAATTGTTATTTCAAAAACTACCTGCTCTTATTTCGCAAATAATCGCCAATAAAAGTTGGGATACAGCCTACAATAATTTTGGCGAATATGTTTTAGATCAATCAGAAAAGGGTTTAGGCATTAACAATAATAATTTGCTCTGGCTGCTTCGCTCCACGATGGATACAGAAGGCCAACACGCAGCAGAATGGGGCGATGTGCTCCGAGAGGTGGATGGAAGTGTGCGAGCTTATGCAAAAGAAAAAAATATTGCCGTTAAGGACTTAAGTAGTCGCTTAACGATTTCTGAGAACAGTAATACAAACGCTCAAGACAACTCCATTACCTATCTTCCTTCTCGGTCTAAATCAAATGATGGCCAATTGCTTAAACTTAGAAATCAAGATGAGCAAACATATAATGAAGTAGTCAGCGGAAAAATTAGCTTAAAAGAGGCACTTCCTTATAAAGAAAAAAAACCCTATATACCCCTTGAGTTTGTTAAAACTAAATTTCAAAGATTGTCTCATGAAGATCGGGAAGCCTTTCTGGCATGGATTGAAGAGTTGTAAGTTAATTAGTGAGTACCATTTTAAATTAGGATGGCTACAGTTATTAATGCTTTAGAAAGATATAAATTGATCTTATTGAGATTTATGTGTATAATTTTTGGATAAAAAGGAGCCTGTTAATGCCTAATTCAAGTGTTCAAGTATGGTTACAACGACAAATCAGCTCAGGGACTTTTCCTGCGAATAGAGAAGATTGGTATATAAAAAATGGTTTCGGCCTAGCAACTATGTCCTTGGCAGAACGCTTTGCCTGTTTTGAAGAAGCCGTGAGAAAATCTGGTTCGCCTTATTTTGCTAAACTTGCCACTATCGATTTTGAGCGCTTCGAAACTGAGGTGATTTTAGCTAATAAAAAAACCTGTCGAACCGAGATGATAGGCTTCCACCCAAAACCTGAAGCATCAGCAGGTGATGATACGCTCTCCCCTCCAGGCAGAGGTAAACATGTACTGTATTTTACAGGCATGGGTTCTTTATACCAAGAATGCATCAGCGATATTGCTAAAGCGGTTCAAGTGACAGGGGCAAGTTATTATGCTTTCGAATATCCAGGAATGGTTAAACTGGGCGGTGAGGTATTAGAGGTCAATGACATGGTTAATACCGGAATGACTTTAGCGAATACCCTTTTGACTAAAGGAATCTCAATTGACGATATACTTTTTCAAGGCGACTCCTTTGGCGCTGCAATTGCCAATAAAGTACGCGATCAATTTAAAAAGCAAACTGCGGTTAATATACGCTGTATATTAAATAATACCTTCTCAACCTTTCAGGCCGCGGTCGAAGGTTCTGTGGGCGCCCCCTTTAGTTATGCGGTCAGCCCTCTCTTACGTTACACGGGCTGGAACATTCGCACCTCAGATACTTATGGCCAAGATACTCCTTACCAAATTCACATAAATCATGTGGGTGATTTAACCTTAGGACAAGCCACTTTGGCTCGTCATGTAGCCCTCACCTCCACTTTAGAGCATGCAGTAGATCCCTGCCCAGAAGAATTCCGTAGTAAACGTGATGCTTACTCAGATATGCATTGGGCTACTCTTAGTGATGAAGGAATAGCCTACCTCGAAACTAAATATGGTAGAAACAAAAAGGGACAATTAGATACACATTTAGCTGATTTATACTTGTTAAAATTCGATAATGGTCTAGGCGTTTATGAAACCTTTATTTGCCAGTACTTGAAAGACAGTAATGCCTATGTAGCCAATCATCCCCAAACCCTCGATCTTGAGCGTCTACCTCGATCTCTTGCTTCAGAAACGGTTTCATTTACCAGTTTATTGACGTCCCTCCTTCCATCAAGACCAAGTTTGTCAGGTTTTTTTGGTTGCAGCAAAGCGACCAAAGAGGACACAGCCACAGCACCTCAACCTCCGACTTTAAAGTAAGATTAACTATAAACCAAATCTTCTCCCCCTGGCCTCGCAGGGGGAGAACAAGTCGTAAAAATACTTTTCAAGGCTGCGCATGATATAAGGCAATGAGTTCTTTGCTAGAAGAACAGCCAAGACTGTCAATCATTATCGCAATCATTCCTTCCACAGTGCGGTAGGAAACCTTCATTTCACGCGCAATTTCTTTTGCTGTTTTGCCCTGGGAAAGCAATTTGAGGTAACTAGCTTGCTGTTCAGATAAACGAACTGGAGTGTGGCGCAGTTTGTGAAATAAAACACTATCTCTATCCTCTAATATTCTTTTTGTTCTTGTAGGCTTAAGCTTGGTCTGAATAGTCCGCATAATGTACTCTACATGCTCTTCTAAAGCGGGTTTATCCCCTTCCACCATCAAATAAGCGACTTGTTGATAGTGTTCATCTCTCTGGTGTAATTGTTCAAGAAAGGCTGTCATATTGCTTATGGGTAATAAAGAGCTAGGATTACGCGCGGTGCGCTCTATTTGCACTTCGGTACTGACCTGCAACCAAACAGTGCATTGCTTTTGCAACAATTGGCGATTTTTTTCCGAGTCAGCAACACTGGCATCCGTTGTAATAACGAGGTGTTCTTGCGTATGCGTATTTCACTCCAATCTGATCACCGATTTCACTTCAAAATGATCACTCATTTCACTCCAATCTGATCAGTGATTTCACTCTAAACTGATCACCTATTTCACTCAATCTGATCAGTGAT
>NZ_RZGQ01000096.1 GCF_003989735.1 Legionella sp. km772
AAATCAAATAATCACTATAAAGATCAAGCATATCCATTTAATTCCCTCCCTAAAATTAAGGGCGGAATTCTAATGCTTTTTAGTCAAACTACAAGTTTATGTGCGTAACATGAGTAAATAACCTAAAGCCGTAACCGTATAGCGAAGATTTTGGTATTGGGCATGCCAATTAACTAATCTTAAACGATCCAGATAAAAGGTTTCAGGTATGGTATGTAAAATAGAGGCGTCGGGTTGTTGTAATACAGCAAGCATTAGAGCATGACTGGCGTAAGAGCCGAGATATTTTGAGCATAAACTGTGCAGGTTAAGTCGATATTCCTCCGGCGAGCTTACAAATTTATCTAGCCATGCTAAAGTATAGTCGAGATTAAATTGTTTTTTGGATAAACGATGGTGGAATTCTTTTTGTTCCATGGCCACAATGTTACGAGCAATTAAGCCTCTTGCCTGAGCAATTTGGTGGTTTTTTAATTCCAAATTAATTTGTGAAATTTTATAGTAAATATAGTCAATGGTCTCTCCTAAAAGAGCGCTTCTATCACCTGGGACGCTTAATCGTCGCGTAATTTCATCTAAAAAATAGTCTGTTTCACGAACGTGAGCAGGGGACTCAAGACTTTTAATTTGTTCAAATAGTGGATAAATGCTTTCGTATAAACCGCGCTCTAAGCCTAGAGTCGCGATTTTACTTTTTATTAATTCGGGGTTAAAGGCTTGCTGTAATCGAATAAGCTGCTGTCTATTATTCGGGGTGAATAAGGCTAAATTATTTCGCATTTCAATAATAATCTCGATGATGGGTTCAACATTAGCCATTTTTTGCTCAAGAGCAATGATTGCCGCAGTGACATCTTTTTGGGGGGCTATGGCGCAAGCCGCCGGGCTAAGTGTTAATTTAGGATTTAAAGCTAACTCGTGGACTAAAGCTTCGGTCGGAGAACTAACCCATTTTCTCGCTTCTAGCGCAGCATTTAATTTTCCTAATTCTTCGGTCAACAAACGCTCACCTTCATCACGGAGTAAAAAATGGATTCTTCTTCTAAGGGTGTCCTCTTGTTTGCCATAGGCTTCATAGAGCTCGAGCATTCTTGGGTCGAGGCTGTTTAACACTGTAAAACGTTTTGCTTCAATTTCTATATACTTAGCAATTAAAATTTTACCAAGCTTATGCCGATTTTTGGCTTCCCATTCATTAAAGGTTTCGTAATAGGCCATTTGTTTTTTATGAAAAACCTCTAGATAATCGTGTCCTTCAGTCATGAAACGATGATCGTCATCTAGGCGCTTATTACTTAGGCTTGAGAGTACTCTATCTGCAGATGGCGTGGTTTCTGCCAAGGGAGAGCTTGGGACATCGTCTTCTTTTAAATAAATCCTACTCATAAACTCGCACAGCTCTTCGAAAGATTTGAGCATGTCTCTTGCGCGAGTCAATAAAAGCTCATCAATATCGGAGGGTGATTCAAAAAGAAATTTAGATTTAGTCGCAATCATGTAGGCGGTTAAAAATTGACGTTCCGCTCGATACACATTGGACAAGCTCATCCGAGAAGGCAAGATAATGTCTTTGGTTTGTTCTAAATGGATTAGCAATTCACGGGTTACCCTAAGCGTTTTTGGGTCGAGAAGAAATTTTTCGAGTTTAGGAAAGGAGTCTTGTTGTGCTTGTTCTAGTGAAACCATATCATGAACATAATGAAAGGATTCTGCCGCAGTTTTTTTAAGATGTAGTTGTTTCCACCATCGTTGAATGAGCCAAGCTGCTTTTGCTTTCTGTTGTTCTGCGTCGACATCTCTACTAACAGCGGTTGCAGTTGTGGAGGGAGACGATGTAAGCCCGAAAAATGAGGTTCTATCAATTTGTAATTTCATTCCATTCTCCTTTTTGTCCCGACTTACAGTCTGACCAAAATTAATTCGTTTTGTCAATAGGTGAGATAGGACATTTTTCAATGAACTAAAAGTTTATAAGGCAAGTGCACATAACTATTAATTACATTGAATTTAGTAATGCTTTTTACTATGATGCTGGCACAGCAATCCCTATGATGTTCTGTTAGCTCTATTTACTTTAATTATTAAGAAAAAAAATGAAAAAAGTTGCTATTGTTCAATCCAACTATATTCCCTGGAAGGGGTATTTTGATCTGATTGCTGCTGTAGATGAGTTCATACTTTATGATTGCATGCAATACACGCGGCGAGATTGGCGCAATCGTAATCAAATAAAGACTCCTCAAGGTATCCAATGGCTTTCAGTCCCTGTGTCCGTGAAAGGAAAATATTATCAAAGCATTCGCGATACCTTAATTGATGGTCCAGCTTGGGCACATGATCATTGGAAAACTCTGGTGCAAAATTATCGCCGAGCCCCCCATTTTGATGAAATTGCAGCTTGGTTAGAGCCACTTTACACTCAGCTCACCTATAGTCATCTATCTAGTCTGAATAGACAATTTTTAGAAGCAATTTGTAATTATTTAGGGATTAAAACCTTACTTACTGATTCGGCCAATTATCAACTTGGTGAAGGAAAAACTGAAAAACTTGTGAATTTGTGCGTGCAAGCGGGGGCTACAGAATATATTTCGGGGCCTGCCGCTCTTAATTATCTCGACGAGCACTTATTTGCAGAAAAAAACATTAAATTGACTTGGTTTGATTATTCAGGCTATGAGGAATATCCTCAATTGTGGGGTGAGTTTACCCATGGTGTGAGTATACTTGATTTATTATTTAATTGCGGCAAGAATACGGAAAAATATATGAGATATTTGAGCCGATGAAACTTTCGATAGTGACCACACTGTATCACTCTAGGGATTATATTAATGAGTTTTACCAACGGGCTACAAAAATAGCCCAACAAGTTGCAGGTGAGGATTATGAAATTATCTTTGTAAACGATGGTTCACCTGATAATAGCTTAGAACTAGTAGTTGAACTTGTGAATAGAGATAATCATTTGGTGGTGGTCGATCTATCGAGAAATTTTGGCCATCATAATGCAATGCGTGCGGGGCTTGAACATTCGCACGGTGAGTTAATTTTTCTTATTGATAGTGATTTAGAAGAAGAACCCGAATGGCTGACTTTATTTCATCAACAAATGCTCACTAATAAAGCAGATGTGGTTTATGGGATCCAAAAAAATAGAAAAGGTGGGTGGTTTGAGCGCTATAGCGGCGCCCTCTACTATTCACTCTTAAATCGATTGCTCAGTATCGAGCATCCCAGAAATATAACGACTACTCGGTTGATGACAAGAGCTTATGTCAATGCTCTTTTACAGTACAAAGAGATTGAAACAGTGATTTCTTGCTTGTGGGTAATTACTGGTTTCAAACAAATACCTCATACTGTTGTGAAGCATGATAAAGGAAAGTCTTCTTATAATTTATTCAAAAAATTTAGTCATTTTGTTAATGCAGTAACTTCTTTTAGTGCAGCCCCGTTAAAAATGATCTTCTTTTTTGGACTTTTAGTTTTTTTGATTTCAACATTCTATGCTCTCTATCTGGTGATGGGACGACTTTTCATGGCTAAACATGTCGAAGGGTGGACCTCAATTATGGTTTCAGTATGGTTACTAGGGGGCATGATAATTTCTTTTATAGGCATTATCGGCATGTATTTAGCAAAGATCTTTTCAGAAACAAAGCATAGACCCTATGCAATAATTAAGAATATATATGGAAGAACAAATGGAAATTAATTCAAGTTATGAACGGCATTATGCCCAACGGTCAATGAGCAAAGTATATCCTACTGAATTTGTAGTGAGAACTTTTTTAGCAAGCTATCCTGGCCTCGAATTTCAAAAGCCTAAGCCCGGCGACAAAATATTAGATGTGGGCTTTGGTGACGGTCGAAATACTGTTTTTCTATGCGATCTAGGGTTAGATGTTAGTGGAATTGAAATTACTGAAGCTATTGTCTCCCAAACTCAAAACCGACTTGAAAACCTAGGTTATAAAACCGATTTGACGGTGGGACGAAATAGTAAGATCCCTTTTGAAGCAGAGTTTTTTGACTATATTCTAGCCTCACATTGTTGCTACTATTGTGATGAGGGAGAAACCTTAATTGATAATTTAGCCGAATATTCTAGGGTGTTAAAAAAAGGCGGTTATCTTATTGCTTCAGTAGCAGATAGCGCCTCCTATATTTTCCAAAATGCCCGTTGTTTAAATGACGGTACCTATGTGATTGCTAATGATCCTTACAATAATCGAAATGGTTATAGACTCCAAGCGTTTGCCAATCCTCACGAAGTAGAACAGTTTTTTTCTCCTTTATTTAAGAATTTTTCTTTTGGTTCTGCAAATAATGATTATTACGGTATCAATGAGCGCGTGTTTTGGGTTGTGTGCCAGAAAAAAGGTTAAGAAATGAAGATGAATGTAAATTATTTTTGTACTTATTGTACTAAGCAAAAGCTTGTTGTTAGGAATGATGGTCTTGAATGCCCCCAAGGGCATTTCTTTCCTTATCTGGAGGGGACGGATGTACCCGTTTTTGCTTGTGAGCCTGAAAATGCAAATGAGTACTCCACTGCTGATGCGGTGGCTATGCATGATAATGCGTTTGACTGGGTATATAAAACTTTTGGCGCAGATGAAAAAACTTTAAGAAAGAATTTAATTTCTCGTTTAAATTTAACTAAATCAAAAAAGATTCTAGTTACCGGTGCTGGCAATGGTAATGATCTTCCTTTTATTATTGAGCGCTTAGAAGGATGTGGAACTATTTATGCCCAAGATTTTGCGAAGCAGATGTTAGTTGATGGAGTTAATAAATACCAAGCTCATAACAGTCAAAATCTGGAGTTATTTTTTTCATTAAGCGACGCTACGAACTTACCTTTTAGCGATGATTTTTTTGACATCGCTTACCACTTCGGCGGAATAAATTTATTTTCCGATATTGGCAAAGGAATTTCTGAAATGAATCGCGTCGTAAAATCAGGTGGTCAGGTATTAATTTGTGATGAAGGTATTGCACCTTGGTTAAAAAATACCGAAATAGGGAATATGCTCATTAAAAATAATCCCTTATATGCCTATGAGGCCCCTTTAGCACTTATTCCGCCTAATGCCAGAGAAGTAAAATTGTCGTGGGAATTATACCATTGTTTTTATGTGATTGAATTTATTGTTTCAAAAGAGGCTTTGCCTATCAATATTGATGTACCCCATAAAGGAAAACGAGGTGGCACCATTCGTTCCAGGTATTATGGTCAGCTTGAAGGTATAGATCCACTCTTAAAAGATAAAGTCTATGCGGCCGCAGAAAAACAAGGCTTGAGTCGAGTCGAATATTTAGAGCGTGTCTTAAACGCGGCATGTAACGCAGTAGATTAGGAACCATTATGTTAAGTCATGTAGAACAAGCCATACCTTTTAAGTGGCAAAAAAAAGGATTAGTTTTTGAACCTAATATGCCGAATTTTACCCATGGCTCTCATCCTTGTGCCATCCATTATAAAGATAATATTTTCATTGTGGCTTTTACTTGTCGAGATGAAAAAAGCCGTTCACATGTATTCTTATCTTATGCAGAAGTTGCCAAAGATAAAATGACCCTTTTGGGTAAGCCTAAATTAGCCTTGATGCCTGGCGATACGGGCTACTTTGATTGTGATGGGGTAATTAGTGTTTGTTTGATTGAACATAAAGGGCAGCATTATCTCTATTATGTAGGGTGGCAAAATCTTCCTGAGGGGATGTGGCTTTGTGACACGGGCCGTGCGCTACTCAATACTCATGAACTTAGTCTTGAAAAAGAGTTCACTGGTCCTGTTCTTGGCAGAGATAAAAACAATCCCTTGTTTGCTGCAGCAACCGCCTTTCATATTAAAGATGATGTTTGGCATACTTGGTATAACTCAGGCGTTAAATGGGAAAAGAAAGAGCATGGTTGGCATCATCACTATGGCATTCATCATGCCTATTCGAACGATGGTGTTGATTGGACTTGTGAACCAGGATTATGTATTCCCTTTGCCGATGAATACGAATATGCTTTTGGTCGCCCTAGCGTATATTACAAAGATAATCTCTATTACATGTGGTTTGCCCATCGAGCTACCAAAGACATCGCGACTTATCGCATAGGCTTTGCATCCTCCAGCGACGGAGTAAAGTGGCAACGTAATGATGCACTTTCAGGAATTGATGTCTCAACAGAGGGCTGGGATAGTGAAATGGTTTGTTATCCCTATATTTTTGAACACGAAAAACAAATTTATATGTTATACAATGGCAATAACTACGGAAAAACGGGATTTGGTTTAGCTGTTTTGGAGAATGTTTTATGAAAAAAGTCATTCTTGCAGGAAATGCTATTACAGCTGAAATACTTTATAATTATTTGCTTCAAGATAAGCGCTATCAAGTTATGGGTTTAACCGTAGACGATGAGTATGCGGCTCAAGGAGGGATTAAAGAGCTCGAAACCATTCCTTTTTCCCAGGTGGCTGCAACGTATAAGCCTGAGACTCACCAAATCATTATGGCCATGGGCTATAATGACATCAATCAAACACGTGAGTCGATGTTTTTCCGTTTGAAAAATTTAGGCTATCACATTGAAACCTACATTCATCCTGATGCAAAAATTTATACCCAATATCCTATAGGGGAGGGCTCTGTGATTATGCCGTCCGCCGTGGTTGAGCCTCATGTGCGTGTAGGGGTTAACTCAATGATCTGGGTCAATGTTACTTTGGCACATCATTCACAGGTAGAGGATCACTGTTGGCTGGCGTCAGGTGCAGTTATCTCAGGAAGTGCGCAAATCAAACGAAATGTTTTCATTGGGGTGAATGCCACCATAACTAATGAAATTATCGTTAATGAATACTGTATTATTGGTGCAGGTGCATTAATTACTAAGAATACTAAAGCTTCATCGGTGCATTTGGCTCGTTCAGGTGAAGAGTTACGTTATTCATCTCAAGACTATGTAAAATTTTTTGGAATTTAATTATGAATCAGCGTTTAGTTTCTGTGTTAGCAAATGTTTTTAATCTCAGAAGTGATCAAATAATTATTGATCTCCGTAAAGAAAATGTGGGCAGCTGGGATTCTTTAAAGCAAATGGATTTAGTGGTCTCTTTAGAAAAAGAATTTTCTATCAATTTAGAAATTTCTGACATCGTAAAAATGGACTCTGTACGTAATATTATGACGGTACTTGCTGATAAGGGTATTCATTTTGAAGATTAAGGATAGCGTTATATTAATTACGGGTGGTGCAAAAAATTTGGGGCTTGAAATGGCTCTTTATTTACATAAGCAAGGCGCTATCGTACTTGTGGTTGATTATGATGCAAAAGCCGTCGCCCAGTTACCACCTGAAATTAAGGCTTATGTTTTAGATATTACTGATAGTAATAAAGTTCAATTATTAATTAAGAATTTATTTGAGGAACATGGATCAATTCAAGTCTTAATTAATAATGCAGGGCTGATTCATAGTGAGCCTATGATTAATATTATGAACGTTGATAATATGGCCCATAGCTATCAATCTTTTCGGCATTGTCTAACCGCCAATTTAGATACTGCTTTTATAATGAGCTCCGCTGTTGTTGCCCAAATGGTTATGAAAAGGACTAAAGGTCTTATTATTAATATGAGCTCAATTAGTGCGGAGGGTAATGAAGGACAAGTGGCCTATTCTGCTGCCAAAGCTGCCATTAATGCGATGACCCTTAGTTTAGCTAAAGAGCTTGGTCGTTTTGGGATTCGTTGCAATGCCGTAGCACCTGGTTTTATTGAAACAGAATCTACTTATAAAGCTTTAAATCCCTCTATAATTAAACACATTCAAGACAATACCCCCTTGCGACGTTTAGGGCAAGCAGTAGAAGTAGCGCAAGCAGTGACTTCTTTAATTGAAAATGATTTTATGAACGGGGTCATATTGCCAGTAAATGGTGGGCTTACCCTATAATGTTTTTGCTTTGCCCATCCGATTATAATAAAGCATATCAGCTGTACCGAAGGTCTTATTATTTTTTTCCTTTAATTGCTACTGTTTTACTCAATGAACAAGAGGGGTTGGTTTATGCTAATCATTTAGATAAACCGACCCAATTCTATGTCGAGCATTCATTTGGTTTTTCGCAAATATTTGGCGAACCCGATAAATCGTTTGAAAATGAACTAGAACACTATTTATTTATCCATAAAGAATTCAGGATCAATAAAATTCGTTTATACGCTCCTGTACTACCGAGTTTTCTCACTAACGCAGAGTATCAGTCATGCAAAGCTATACGGCAGCATTTTAAATTAGCAAATAAGGAGCTCATAAGTCCTAAGCTCAAGGCTGGATTAAGCTATGCTCAAGTTAATACCGATAATATCCAATTAATTGAACGTACTTTTGGCTTAACATCGCGGTTTTGGCGCAACGCTGCAGAGTTTATAAAGAAAGCTAATGCGGTGGTGGTCTATGTTGGCGATTCACCTGCGTCAATTTGCTATTCTGCCGCCGAAGCAGATAGGTATACTGAAATTGATGTCTTAACTTTAGAGAATTATAGGCATTTAGGCCTAGCAAAATACGCGGTACTTGGTTTTATTCAACGTTGTTCTGAGTTATCATTATCACCTTTATGGGACTGTTTTACTAACAATGAAGGCTCAATGAGGCTTTGTGAGTCAATAGGTTTTTTACCTCTTCACGAACCTTATCCTTTTTATACTATTAATAAATGAAGGGGAATTGCTGCAAAACAATTCTTAAAAATATGGATTATTATAATTTAGGATTATTTTTTTCAGATGTAGCAAAAGAAAATAAGGCAAAAACTGCGTTGCGGTATGCAGATAAGACGCTTAATTTTGCTGAATTATTGGATTGGACTGAGCGTTTAAGTGGCGTCTTGCTTCATTATGGCATACAGCAAGGTGATGTTATTGCCATTGCCAGTACAAAACAAGAGTTAAGCTATACTTTAATGTTAGCAGCCCTAAAATTAGGCATTGCTTATGTTAATATAGATCTTAACGCGCCTGCAGTTAGAAACCACCATATCCTTAAATTAGCCCAGGTTAGTTATTTATTCTACGATCAACCCTCATCGCTACCCAAACTCGAGGAGTTAATTAATCTTTCTCAAGTAAATGCTCTAGAGCTAACTAAAAACATCGCTTCTTTATCACCAAGTAGAGGTGAAAAATTAGAACATTTAATGAAAAAAGTCGATGGAAGTTCTATTGCTTATATCATGTTTACATCTGGTTCCACAGGGATACCCAAAGGGGTCGCTGTTACCCATCAGAACTTAATACATTTTATTAACTGGGGTAAACAGCATTTTCAAATTAATCCTAATGATAATTTTGCCCAATTGAGCCCTTTGTATTTTGACAATTCCGTATTCGATTTCTATGTGGCTTTGTTCTCTGGCGCCTCATTGAGCCCTATTTCAAGAGAACTGCTGAACCAACCTTATGAGCTCGTCCCTTATATTAATAAGATGGCCTGCACGATATGGTTTTCTGTGCCTTCATTACTCATGTATCTTACCTCAATGAAGGCTATTGCACCGCAATGTATGCCTCATTTGCGCCATATTGTTTTTGGTGGAGAAGGTTATCCTAAAACCGAACTGAAAAGACTGTATGATTTTTTCGCCAGTCAAGCTCGCCTTACTAATGTTTATGGGCCTACTGAATGCACTTGTATTTGTAGTGCTTACTCCATAAGCGAAAGTGATTTTATGGATCTCGAGGGTTTACCCCCCTTAGGTACACTCAATATTAATTTTGATTATTTAATTCTTGATGAACAAAACAATGAGTCCGCGCAAGGTGAACTCTGTCTTATTGGGCCTAATGTTGCTGCAGGCTACTTTAATGATTTGAATCGAACTAAAGAGGTCTTCATTACCCTAACCGATAGCAAGCATTTCATGAAGCGAATGTATAAAACGGGTGATTTAGTCAAGGAAGAAGAGGGAATACTTTATTTTATCGGTCGTAAAGACAATCAAATAAAGCATATGGGCTATCGTATCGAGCTTGAAGAAATAGAAAACGCAATGGCCAAATTGCCTCACATTAATCAAGCTGCTGTAGTATATCAAAGGGCTAATGCGAGTTATGGTAAATTGATAGGCTTTGTTGCTAGTTCGGAATCCCCCGAAGAGCAATATTTACTGAATGAATTAGAAAAATTATTACCCAATTACATGATTCCTAGCCGAATTGTAGTTAAAAAAGTCTTGCCTAAAAATTCCAATGGTAAAGTAGATAGACAGCAATTAATGACTGAAAAACTCTATGGATAAATTAAAAACCTATGCTGACTATCGAACTGTAAAGCAAATTGTTCGTTATGGGATTGTAGGACTCCTCAATAATGGTTTTGGCTATTTAATTTATTTGCTTGTTACCTATTTTTGGTTAGAGCCTAAGCTTGCGGTAACTGTGCTTTACCCCATAGGTGTATTAATGGCTTATTGGGGGCATGCCAAATATTCTTTTAAATCGGACCAAATTGATAGAAATTCTTTTATACGCTATGTCGTAACATATATCATTGGTTACATTATTAATTTCTTGGCACTATATATATTTTCAGATATTTATGGGTTTCCTCATCAATTAATCCAAGTGATTTCTATTTTTGTTGTGGCAGGTAATGTATTTTTATTGCTTAAATTTTTTGTTTTTCCTAAAAATTTAAACATCTATAACAAAGGATAGCGTATGTTTTCAACTAATAAAAACCATATACAAAAACTAGTGCTATCACTAGGCAACGTCCCTGAAGTTTTTATAGACAAGATTTTATTTTGAATTGGTCACAGATTTTTTAATTTCACTTCGATCTACCCCCTCTCCCGCGATAGGAACTTTGATAGTATGAT
>NZ_RZGQ01000097.1 GCF_003989735.1 Legionella sp. km772
TTCAATTAACTAAAAATCAGATGAAAAGGCAATCTATTAAGCGGCTCAGAAAAAATGCTGGATGGGATGATTCTATTTTAACCACTATCTTATCTCAAAATTTTTCATGAGGTGACCCTGGCAGAAGATACTTGCCAACTAGGCCTAAGTCTTCTAACATGGAACGATAAAGTTCCACTAACGGATATAAATCTATGATCATCGATAAATTACTTAGCAATCAATCTATAATTGTCTCCTTAGATGTTGATAATCTTTTATTTGACCGATTGCAGCAAATTATTGAGGCAGGATTTTCTCTAGTAGAAATTAATTCCACTGAAGAGCAACTTTTAGCACAAGTTATTAAGCAATTTCCTAATATTAAGATCGGCGCGGGTGGAATTATCACAACTCAGCAATTAGAGCAATGCTATCAAGCTGGCGTACACTTTGCATCCAGCCCAGGCTTCTTACCCTCTATTGCCCAAACAGCAAGTATTTACTCGATGAACTATTTACCAGGGGTTGCTACTATTTCTGAAGCAATGGCGGCAATGAGCATTGGTTACAGCCAAGTACGCCCTTTCCCAGCCAATTTAGCCTTTTGCACTCTCTTAAATAAATGTTTACCTGCTTTACACTTATATCCAGCAGAAATTGAGTGGGATGAGGCTGAACACTTCCTTAATCTCCCAGCAGTCAGTGCGATTAGCATCCATAATCCTAATAAAAAGCAATTAACTGCGCTCTCCTCAGGAATAATAGCTTAAAAATTGAAAAGTGTCTGTATTAGTCTCTTGCTAATACAGGCTATACAATTTAAACAAGACCGATATAGTGAACTTCCATAGCTATTTCAATAATCTAATAGCTTTGCGTTGTTTTAGTATGATTTTCAATCCTCTAACTATGGTAGCTTGTAGTATAAACATTTTTATACATTTGGACCCATACATGGGTAGTATAGGCTTAGGAAAAAGCACAAAACCTCTATTTCTTTTTCTTTCAGTTAAATGGCTAAAGAGAACTTAAACACGATAAAAAATAGAACTTCGCGTTAAGAGGATTGTTCTTTACGAAAAATCAAATCTAAAATCAACGCCGCAGCACCGATGCAAATAGCACTGTCAGCAAGATTGAATGTAGCAAAATGATGGTATTTATAATAGACATCGATAAAATCCACTACATAACCGTTAACACCCCTATCAATTAAATTGCCCACGGCTCCACCTAAAATTAAACTCACGCCTAAGGCTTGTAAACGGTCTTTTATAGGGGTTCGCCAGAGCCAGATCATTAAAATAACACTAACAATTAAACTAAAACCTGCAAAAAACCAACGATGCCAGCCCCCTGTTCCACTCAAGAAACTAAAGGCGGCTCCGGTATTGTATGCTAAGGTAATGTTTAACATTGGAAAAATAGGCATGGGTTTATAAGGAGTTAATACCGATTCAACCCAATATTTACTTGCTTGGTCCAAAATAATGACTAGGATACTCAGCAAAAACCAATGCCATTTTTTCATATATATTGTCTCGCCTCTTCTTGGCCATTGATGTTATGAACACAACGTATACACAGCTCAGGATGTTCTTCATGAGTGCCCACATCCGGCCGTCTATGCCAGCAACGAGCACATTTTTCGTAAGCACTAGCACTAACTTGGATACCTACCCCGCTTTCATTTGCCACTATATTAGCGGGCGCAGATGAAAAGGAATGAACACTAGCACCTGAGGTAATTAATAAAAAGCGCAGTTCTTCGCCTAAACGAGTTAACTTAGGTAAGACTTGCGGCTCTGCATAAAGAGTAACCTCTGCAGCTAAAGCTGAACCTATCTCACCTTTTTGGCGTGTTTCTTCTAAGGCTTTATTTACCTCATCACGGATAAGATGAAGTTCAGACCAATCATCCATATTAACTGCCTTAATTTCAGGCCAAGCATTGTACCAAGTTTCTGTAAATAAAGAATTTTCTTTGGTATTACCAGGAATATATCCCCATATTTCTTCTGCTGTAAAAGACAAGATAGGTGCCAACCATAAGGTGAACGCTTTTACAATGTGGTACATTGCGGTTTGACAAGAGCGTCGAGCCAAACTTTGTTTAGCCGTGGTGTATTGCCTATCTTTAATGAGATCTAAATAGAAGCTTCCCATATCTACAGCACAAAAATTATGAATTTTTTGATAAATGACATGGAATTGATATTGTTCATAAGCACTAAGAATTTCTTCTTGTAATTGCTGACTGCGCGTTAAAGCCCAACGATCGAGCTCTAAAAACTCATCAGAGGAAACACTATCGGTGCTGGGGTTAAAACCATCTAAATTAGCTAGTAGAAAACGGGCTGTATTTCTAATTCTCCGATAAGCATCAGCATTTCGCTTAATTATTTCATCCGAAATACTAACTTCATGGCGATAATCGGTTGAAGAAACCCATAAACGAAGAATATCCGCTCCGTATTGGCCAACCAATTTATCTAGAGCGACATAGTTTCCTTTGGATTTTGAAAGCTTCTTCCCCTCTGCATCAACGGTGTATCCATGAGTTAATACGGTTTTATAAGGAGCTACCCCATACATGGCCACCGAGGTCGTTAATGAGGAGTTAAACCAGCCTCGGTGTTGATCAGATCCCTCAAAATAAACATCTGCTGGGAAATCTAAATCTTTATTTTGTCTTAGCACAGTAAAGTGAGTAACACCAGAATCCAGCCACACATCCATAGTATCGGAAATTTTATCATAATGTGCTGCATCAGCGCCTAAAAACTGCTCTTTGTCTAATTCAAACCATGCATCAATACCTGTCTCTTCAATCATCAAAGCTATTTTTTCAATAAACTCTAAGGTATTGGGGTGTAATTCGCGGGTGGTTGAGTGAACAAAGAGTGGCATCGGGGTCCCCCAAGCCCTTTGTCTTGATATACACCAATCAGGCCTATTTTCAACCATATTACTAATACGTGCCTGTCCCCAATCAGGAACCCAATTCACTTTACCAATCTCATTCTTAATTGCTTGCCGCAAGTTGCTTTTGTCCATCGCAATGAACCATTGCGGAGTAGCTAAGAAAATCATTGGTGATTTATGACGCCAGCAATGAGGATAACTGTGGCGAATTGATTCTTTTGCTAAGAGAACCTGATTAGTAGTTAATTGCTCAATAATCGGCTCATTCGCTTTTAAAACCGAAAGGCCAGCAAAAAGCTCCACATCTTCCGCAAAACAACCATTGGCTTTTACCGGATTAATTAAAGGTAAATCATAAGCTTTACCTACCTGATAGTCATCAGGACCATGTGATGGCGCTGTGTGCACGCAACCAGTACCCGATTCAGTAGTTACATGCTGTCCTAAAATGATGGGAACTTGTCGAGCATAGAATGGGTGAGCGAGCGGAATAAGTTCTAAAGCCCCTCCCTTTATTTCCCCCACACGAGTATATTGATTTAGATTGTACCGTTGCATTACTGATTCAACTAAATCAGTTGCGACTACAAAAAAGCTGTTGGACGTTTCGATGAGAGAATAATTAATTTCCGGGTGCAAACATACTGCTTCGTTCGCAGGTAAAGTCCACGGTGTGGTGGTCCAAATAGGCACTATTACCTCTTTGTCGCCTTTTATGTTAAAACGTGAAAGAATAGCTTGAGGATCAATAGCTTTAAAAGCCACATCAATGGAGGGAGAAGTTTTTTCTTCATAATCAACCTCAGCCTCAGCTAAAGCCGAACCACAATCGATACACCAATGAACGGGTTTAAATCCTTGTTGGAGATGACCATTTTTTATCATTAACCCCAGAGCTCGGACAATGTTTGCTTCATAAGTAAAATCCATCGTAACATAAGGGTTATACCAATCACCAAACACACCTAGCCGTTGGAATTCATCGCGTTGAATATCAATCTGACTCGCTGCATAGGCTCTACACTGAGCGCGAAATTCTTTGGGACTTACTTTTACCCCAGCCTTTCCTATTTTCTTTTCTACGTTTAATTCAATAGGTAAACCATGACAATCCCAACCAGGGACAAAAGGCGCATCATAACCACTAAACGATTTCGATTTAATAATAATGTCTTTTAGAATTTTATTAAGCGCATGTCCACAATGAAGATGACCATTAGCATAAGGAGGTCCATCATGCAGAATAAAACGCTTTTTACCGGCGCGAGCCTTTCGAATTTGCTCATAAATCTTTTTCTCCCTCCATTGAGCAAGCATTTCGGGTTCACGCGTGGCTAAACTCGCTTTCATAGGAAAGGAAGTATTAGGAAGATTTAATGTGTCTTTATACTCTGCCATAAATAATCTACTCTGCAAAACGCTAAATATTAGCGGTGTTTAAATCTAAATAGGCTCGTGCCTCTGCTATATCCTGATGAATTTGCCCAATCAATGCATCTACTGATGTGAATTTAACCTCATCACGCAATTTGTGCAAGAAGAAGACCTCTACTATGTCGCCATAAATAGATTCATTAAAGTCTAATAAGTGTACTTCCAAAATATTTTTTGTACCATCAACTGTAGGACGCTTCCCAATATTAGCTACCCCATAAATAATTTTTTTATTAAGGAGTACCTGAACCACAAAAACTCCCTTTAAGGGTAAGGCAAGGCGATGTAAGCCTATATTAGCAGTAGGAATACCCCACTGTCGCCCACGACCGTCACCTTTAATTACTCGACCACACATACTGTAAGAACGGCCTAGCAACAAAGCTGCATGGTGTAAATCACCTCTTTGTAAAGCAAGACGAATTCGAGTAGAACTAACTCGCTCATCATGAATAAGATAATCTGGATAAATTTCAATTTCACAATGATAATCTGCACTTAGCTTTTGCAATAAAGCAACATCTCCTTCACGGTTTTTTCCAAAACGAAAATCTTGCCCGACAAAAAGATAACGTGTTCTTAAGCTATTAAATAAATGGTAAATAAAATCTTTTGCTAAAGTTTGAGCCAATTGACTATTGAATCTAATGCAATAAATATAATCAATTTTACACCCTTTTAAAGCATTTAATTTTTCCCTTAGGGTAGAAAGACGAGCAGGCGCCTGCTCTTTCTGAAAATATTCTTTAGGCTGAGGCTCGAATAAGATTAAAACTAAGGGAAGGTTTAAACTATCGGCTTTCTTTCTTAATAATTTTAAAAGACTCTGATGCCCTAAATGAACCCCATCAAAATTACCAATAGTCGCAACGACATCTTGATTAAGGTTTGAAAAATATTTAAGGTCACGTACTAATTTCATGAATTATTAAAAAATGAATAAAACGAATAGTATACTTCTTTCAACTTTATTGAGAAATAGCTATTCCATTAAAATAAGCCAAATAGAAAGAAAATGTAGCCTGATTAGCAATAACAGACTACATCACGAAAAATTTTTTATTATTGATGCTCAACTTTTGGTCTTACAATTAAAACATCACACTCTGCACCATGCAAAATAGCATTTGCGGTAGAGCCTAATAATAAGGACAATCCATGCTTGCCATGACTTCCAGTCACAATTAAATCAATTTTGTGCTCTTTTGCTACTCTTAAAATTTCATTCTTGGTAGAGCCAAACTCAATAAAGCGATGCTTAGCATCTACTCCTAATTTATTCGCCAAGTCTGCTAATTCTTTTTCTGCTTGCTCACGGATTGACAGCTCAACTTCTGCAAAACCCGCAAATCCAGGATAAGCATACGCAGGAATAGGTTCAACTACGTGTACGAGTATCAAATCAGCTCCGTTTTCATCGGCTATTTTTTTTGCTTTTTCCGCGGCTCGAATTCCGACCTCATCAAAATCAGTAGCAAATAATACTCTCTTATACATCATTTTCTCCTTAAAATTCCGTACTCTAAGTTAAGATTAGCAGATCTCTCTTTAATTTCACAGGATTCTAAATTCTAATTATCTCTTTATTATTTACAATAAATTGATTAAAATAAGAACAGCTCATTAAATACTCCATTAAAACCATGTTTTTTGATCTCATAAGTGCATTATGTTCTTTGCTATCTACCTATTATTTTATTCGGATGAATAATAAAGCCTGGGGCATTGGCATGATTGCAACCTGCCTGAATGGCGGGCTTTATTGGTATAGCGGTATTTATGCTGACATGGTCTTAGAAGCATTTTATTTTTTTACTATGGCTTACGGCTGGTACAAATGGCAAGAATATGAAAATAAAGGCCATCACACACTTAAGCTAAAAAAACTTTCATCTGCTCAGAGTGTAGTTTTACTTAGCCTATTTCTTATAATTTTTATATTTATTTATGCCACCCTTATTACTTTAACTCAGTCTAACATCCCGGCCTTGGACGCGTTGACCACCACCCTAAGTTTGGTGGCGCAATGGTTAATGTGCCATAAAATAATTCTGGCCTGGGGCTTTTGGTTTATTACCGATGCTTTTTATGTTTGGCTCTATCTCACTAAAAATCTTCCCTTCCATGCGCTTTTAATGTTTATCTACACAGGAATGGCCGTTATGGGCTATTTAGTCTGGACCCAAGCGGCACGAATTAAAGAAGATGAGAGCAGGCTTAAAAACTTCTCTGTCTGATTTGCTTTTCGCGGACAAGCCGCGAAAAGTGCGGGCTACTCAGCCACCACTCTACAATGCGTTTCTTTAATAAAAAGCAAACACAGCAAAGCCGAGGCTAAAGCCCCCGGTAACAACAATAATGACCAATGATAGCCGTGCAAAGAAAAACGATGCATGCCATTAACTATAGTACCATCCCAGGTCCAATCTAATATAGCACCCACTAGTGGTTCGAATAGAGCCTCAAAAACCGCATTAAAGGTATTCATTATCCCAAGTACAGTAGCTACGAGAACTATAGGAAACAATTCGCGAATCATAGCAAAACTCGTAAAAAAACCACTCGTACCAAAGCCAAATAAAAATAGAAACAGCATTAAGGAAGACAAGACCTGGCTTGGGCTATAAAGAACTATAGATAAACAAATCAGCGCCGTACAAGTTCCAGTAAATAAGACGGGTTTTCTTCGTTGAATATAGTCTGAAAACCATCCCCAAAAAGGAGCGCCCGCTGCAAAACCAATAAAAATACATGAAATAGCCATTGCAGCATCGGTACGTGGAATTTTATAGGCTATTTCTAAAAAAGGAACGCCCCATAATCCGCCAAAAACAGAAACAGGAGCAAAAGCTAAACCACTATAGAGCGATAAAACCCAGGCTTGTTTGTTAGTAATAATTTTACCAAAATGATAGTGAGTTTCATTTTTAAGTGAATCAGCAGCTTTTTTCGTCGTTTTATCTCTTAATACCGAATAATAAATAATGCCTAAAACTAATCCTAGGCCACCAATGATTTGTAAAGCGGTACGCCATCCCGCTTTCTCAACTAAAAGCGATAGGGGCATTTGTCCACCTACAGCACCTAACATGGCCGCTGTCATAAACATACCTGATACCAAAGCAAATCGCTTTGGGCTAAACCACAAGGCTGCGAGTTTAAAGCAAGATACCGCAGCAAAAGCCGCACCGGCCCCCATCATGGCACGATAAAGACAAGCCAACCACAAACTATCACTATGAGCGAAAAGAAAGGTACTTATACTACATAAAAAAATGGCAGCCGTGGTTAATAGACGAGGACTAAATTTATCCAGCATTATTCCCACCGGAATTTGCATTATTAAGTAAGCATAAAAATAAAATGCAGATAAATTACCAAGGCCAGCGCCATGAATGTCAAAGGCTTGCATTAAGTCATCAGTCATCACACTAGGAGATACTTGAATTAAATATTTATAAAAGAAAAAACTTGCAGCCAAAGTCCAAATAATCCAAGGATAGATTTGCGACCAAGATTGTTTTAGTTTTATTGCATTCATTACTACTCCTGATACTGATTACCGGTTTAGATAGAGCTCAATTAATACTCTTCGTTTTATCTGCTTGAATCTTCGCCCTGAGGCGGGCAGATAATTAGAGTTGAGGCCGGCTCAGAGCAAGAGAGAGAAAGTTAGAGACCACAACGACGACTAAATTAAAGACAGCCCAAGACAACACAGCAACTTGAGATTGCTCACGGCTTATATGATTTTTTGTCATCAGCTGCTTAAAAGACATAATTCAGATAAAATTTATAATAAGAACGATATGCTATCTTTTTAGGCATATCCTTGTCAAGAAAGATATAATTCAATTACTAAGGCCTATTTAAAGCATTCAAACAACCTGTATTAGGCTTTTCTAATACAGGCTAGAGTCTACTCAACACCTACATTGTTGCAGTAGCAACAGGTCTAGGAGCGGCAAAGCTTTTCTGTGCTACTTTATCCAAGGCATCCATCATGGCTTGTAAACGTTTTTGAATATCAGCCATTTCTGAACTTTGTACGCCCGCTTTAGCCAATGCTTGAGCAACATCTTGGGCCGCTTTGAAATACAATTTAACATCGTCTTTGTTCACTTGACCATCGCCATTTACATCACCCACCTTCCCACCATTAGCTATGGTGATTTTAATGTTTTTTAAGGCCTCATTTCCAGCATCAACGGTTTGCAATACCATATTGATACGATTAAAAATATCATTTGCTTTTCCCATATCAACACCAGCTGCCTCGAGAACCGCACTATACATAGATAAGGTTTGTGCCGTAGTATTTAAAAATTTAATAGTATTATCTAAGGACATAAAGACCTCTTTCCAAGAGACTTCCCCATCTCCATCTGTATCGCAACATGCTTTAAAACATGAAAAAAAACCTGGCATAACCACCTCCGTGTAATGAGCAAATTAAATTCCAAATTTGAGTCTACCACTACTTTTTAATTAAAATAACCACTAGCACCTTTTTTATAATTAATTGAATAAAATGGAATATATTGACTTTTTTACTCTGATGTTGCTAGCGCAGCAAATTCATGGCTAAGTGATTTTTGCTAAAGGCTACTAATAATTATGGGAATTCATAAATAAATCAAAAAATAATTTAGGAACCAATATTATGACGGAAGTATTAAAGCTATGGCTCACTATGGTTGCTTCTTTTATTTTTATCTAATATGGCAACAATAATAAGCAAATAGGCGAATAGCCTTAAGAGATAAGCCAAGGGCTCTTGCTCAGGAATTTTAGAAAATTCTAAAATGATTCTATTTAAGCCTTCAATGGCGAAAGAAAAAGCAAAAAAAAGGAAAAAACGATCGCGCGTAGTTTTCCAAAAACGGAAAAAAAATAAACTAACCACTATAGAGGCCATAATAAAAGCACCTACTAAAATAGGGTTGATCATAGGGATTCATCCTCCCAAACAAGTCCATATAATAAAAAGAGTAAGGCAATCACAGCAAAGGATAGGCGATAAACTTTAAAGTCGATAGTGGGAAAAATAATTTTATCAAATACTAAAAAAAGATTATTTAAAAAGATAAAACTAAAACAAAGTCCACTCCATAAAAGCAGCCGGTACCGTTGACGTAAATAGCTGCGAAACAATATCCAAGCACAAAAAAAAGAAGTAAGTGCGCACAATAAATAAATAATGGGTGCAATCATATTTATTTCTTCCGCCAAATGAATGCATTTGCAAATTTAATCGCTTTATGATCCACATTAGAATGAATTAAATTAGTGACTTCAATTAGGCTTGCTGAGTAAGTCATAGCTAAATTATCGATTAATTTTTTAAGCTCATCATAAGGAGTATTGTATTGATAAAGAGCAGGATGTTCTCCTACTTCTGTTGCCACTCCCGCCGTTTTTAAATGGTCTAAAATTGCTTGCGTTACTTGTTCATTAATAAACAATCTTTTTGCTAATTCACTTATACTCCATTGATGATCAGGTTCTGAACGCATAAGCAATAAAGCCTCCAAATGTGGAACAGAAGGTATATTACTCAAAATAAAACGCCGTACCTCATCAGAAATGGGTATATTCTTCATCATCCCCATCCTACATTAATCCTCCATGGATTAATTTACTTCTCGTTAGACTAGAAGCAAGTTTTTGAAATTCCTTAATTTTTAAAATTAATATTACAGAAACAGGAATAAGTAGCAATAGTTTTTTGAAAATTTTAGCGTATTCCGTGCCAATATTGATTAAAATTAAACCAATGGACTATAATTAATAAATTGGTCGGTCTTGTTACAAGGGCAAAACAAAATGGTACAAAAGTCCAGGATATTGCTATTATTGGTAAGTCTTTTCATCATTTTCACCAGCTCCTTATTCGCAGCTGCTGTGAAAAAAGGAAATGCACCCGCAATACCCAGTATGAATTCAATAACGGAAAATATCGATGGCCCGACGGTTCAAACGGCAAGTGACGGCACGAAAATTATCAATAATCAGGATGGTTCTTCCGTTCAAATACATCCCGATGGTTCATTATTTGTTGTGAACTCCGATGGTTCGACGATCCAAAAGAATGCTGATGGTACTGAAATTGATAACAAAATTTAATGTTTCAGGTATTGAAATCCAGAGCAAAATTTTCCTTGCTAATTTTCATATTGCCTAATTTAAAATAAAATCGCATCATTGATCTTTATTCGTGCTTCAAGGATTGATAGATGACTCCACTTAGCCTCCAAGATGAGGACTCAGATACTAAATTACTCATGCTGATTGCAGTGAGCCTAGTTGTAGGTGTGGGCTCTGGTTTTTTAGGGATGAGCTTAGCCTTACTCCTTCATTACATTCAGCATTTGGCTTATGGTTACAGTTTAGATTTAATTACTCATGTTACGCACATAAACTTGTAGTTTGACTAAAAAGCATTAGAATTCCGCCCTTAATTTTAGGGAGGGAATTAAATGGATATGCTTGATCTTTATAGTGATTATTTGAT
>NZ_RZGQ01000098.1 GCF_003989735.1 Legionella sp. km772
AACTCATTTAAATCACTTTGCTATTAAGTACAAATTGATTCTTAGAGCGAACCAGATTGCTTGGCAGGAGCTTAAAAATATGGCAGCTTAAAATTGACCGTGCGTAACATGAGTAATTAATGAATATTCCGAATATCCGGAATTTAATCCTTACACAAATAAGGAAGAAAAAAAATGGCAAAAAACACATTTTCATTTAATATTTTGCTGTAACATTGACAAGTAGATTAATTTATTTTGTAGTATTAACAATCGTCATTATCGACAGGGAGTAAGTGATGCAAAAGAAAGTTGCAATAGTTACGGGAGGTACAGGTGGGATTGGTTCGGCTATTTCTCTTCGTTTAGCGAATGAATATCAAGTTGTGGCTTGTTATTTTAAAGATGGAAAACATGAAGAGGCCCAACAATGGCAGCAAGAGCAAAAACAACTGGGCTACGATATTGATATCGTTTATGGCGATATTGCTCGATACGAAGATTGTGAAAAACTGGTTAACCTCGTTATGGAGCGCTATGGCCAAATCGATGTATTAGTTAATAATGCAGGAATTACCAAAGATTGCAGTTTGCGAAAAATGAGTCCACAGCAATGGCAACAAGTACTGGATGCCAACTTGAATAGTGTGTTCAACATGACACGTAATGTCATTCCGATCATGATTGATAGAGGTTATGGGCGAATTGTCAGTATTTCTTCGATAAACGGTAGAAAAGGGCAATTCGGCCAATGTAATTATGCCTCTACTAAATCTGCTTTATATGGGTTTACCAAAAGTCTTGCTCTAGAAGTAGCCAGTAAAGGGGTTACTGTAAATACTATATCCCCTGGATATATAGAAACGCCTATGCTTGCTGCGATGAAGGAGGAAGTATTAAATTCTATTATCGCTAATATTCCAGTGGGTCGCTTAGGTTATCCTAAAGAAATTGCAGATGTGGTGGCTTTTTTAGTGTCTGAGGATAGTGCTTTTATTACCGGAGCGAATATTGACGTTAATGGTGGTCAATACATGTAATATGTTGCTATGCAGCAAAATTAAGCTTTTTGTGCTATATAATTAGAACATGGAAATAATTTAAACTAAAGAGACCAACATGGTAAATACTAACGTCGCATTAATTACAGGTGGTACAGGAGATATCGGAACGGCTGTAGCAAAAGAACTCAATGCTAGCTATAAGCATGTTGTAGCCCTTGATGTCCTGGCTGATGATAAGGCTAAAGAATGGCAACGCGCACTTCATGAGCAAGGGTATAAAAACGTTAGTTTTAGACATATGGATGTTACTAATTTTGACGAGTGTAAAGAGGTTGTAGAGGAGATCATTCATAGCTACGGTACGGTGGATGTGCTCGTCAACAATGCCGGAATTACCCGAGATGCTGTATTTACTAAAATGACAAAACAGCAATGGGATGAGGTGTTGCGCGTCAATTTAGATGGAATGTTTAATGTCACTCGGCAAGTGGTTGAGGGAATGAAGGCGCAGGCATCAGGGCGAATTGTGAATGTTTCCTCTGTTAATGCGCAAAAAGGGCAGTTCTCTCAAGCTAATTATGCTGCTTCAAAAGCAGGGGTTTACGGATTTACTAAAAGTCTGGCGCAAGAGTTAATGATGAAAAATATCACTGTTAATAGCATTTCTCCCGGCTATGTAAATACCCGTTTGATGCAAGGCATTCGTCCAGATATTCTAGATGGTATTATTAATTTAATTCCAGCCAAACGCTTGGCAGAGCCGCAAGAAATCGCTTGGGCGATTGAATTTTTAATTAGTGAAAAAAGCCGCTATATTACGGGGGCTAATTTAAGTATTAATGGTGGTCTGCATATGTACTAAACGTTTTCTAGTGTTAGGCATGATAAATAAACACCGCTAGAGATAGCCCGTATAGCGGTGTTATTTTTTTTTCAAATTCCTTTAATTTGGATAAGTAATGAGCCGACTAATAAAAAAATATAAAAACCGAAGATTGTATGATACTGAAACAAGCCAATATATTACCTTGGAGCAATTGCAAACTTATGTAACAGAAGGAATAGAATTCAAAGTTGAGGATTCTGAAACCGCAAAAGATTTAACTAATGCTATTTTATTACAAATCATTGTGGAAATGGAGGCTGGTCCCACCCAATTTTTATCGTCTGATATTTTACGCCAAATCATTACCTTAGCGAATCATCCTATGCAGGTTTCATTTAAATCAATGATGGAAGATTTGTTTCAAGCGATGAATAAGCCTTTGCAAAGTAATCCTTATCAGCAGGTGTCTAAGCAATGGAACGAGCAGATGCAAGAGATGATGCAACAATGGCAAAAATTATTTAAAAAGTAAATTGATTTTATGGTGCAGTGCAAAATTATTTTTCTGTATCTATTGACAAAACTTCAAATTAGGCCCAATATTAAATTGTGCAGTGCAACAATTGGGCGTCATAGATCAACTGGAGAACATCATGCAGTATCAAAATTATGAGAAATGGAGCGATTTAGCTAAAAGAGTACAAGAACCTTTTCAAGCTATTGCTGAATTAAATATTAAAACTATCCAAAGCTTAAATTATCTAAAGCCTGAAGAGCTAGCACAAATTAAAAATCCAGAAGAACTCGTAGAGAAACAAGTTAATCTGGTAGTTGAAAATGGCCATAAGGCTTTAGATTATATGCAAAAATCTTTTAAAATATTAGAAAATGCAATGGTAGGTTTTGTAAAAGAAACTAAAAAGAACGTGGCAGCCGCAGCTAAAAAATAATTCGAGTAAAGGGCTTATAATCCTTTATAGGTCCTTGCATTTCACCTGTCTTAATCATGCAAATTTGCCAGCTACACGCTTTTAGTTGAATGAACTTTTCTCTCCCTTTATACTCCAAATTCATTTTGATTATGCTTTGAGAGTCGGTGTGGATATTTTATCAGAAAAAAAATTGGAACTTGGTGAGAAATCTGAATATCAATCACAATATAATCCGGAGAAAATATTTCCTATTCCCAGGGCACGCAAACGGATGGAAATAGGTATTGACCCTCAACATGTGCCGTTCAATGGCTTCGATCTTTGGAATCATTATGAGGTATCTTGGTTAAATGAAAAAGGGAAGCCTATGGTCGCAACCGCTGAAATTATTTACGATTGCCATTCCCCCAATATAATTGAATCGAAGTCCTTAAAATTATATTTTAATACCCTAAATAATACGCATTTTAAATCCCTTAATGAGGTCGAAAAAATTGTTACAAAGGATCTTTCCGCTAGTTTGCAATCCGATGTTTTAGTAAGAATAAATGCTTTAGGTGGTCCTTCGCCAGTACCAGTACAAGATAGTTTCATCGGTGAGTGCATTGATCATCTTGATATTAGTTGTTCTATCTATTCGGTTGAACCTTCCTTTTTAACCACGTCAAGCACGGAGGTGGAAGAGACCTTATATTCCGATTTATTAAAATCAAATTGTTTAGTAACCTTTCAGCCCGATTGGGGAAGTGTATGGATTCAGTATAAAGGTCCTAAAATTGATAGGGAAGGGTTATTGCGTTACATCGTTTCTTTTCGTAATCATAATGAATTTCATGAGCAGTGTATTGAGCGCATCTTTATTGATATTAAAAATCGCTGTCAACCCACGGAACTTACTGTTTATGGTCGTTATACGCGCAGAGGCGGCTTAGATATTAATCCTTATCGTACCACTCATAGTGTGAAAGAAATCACTAACATTCGTTTACCGAGACAATAATTAAACTAGAGTTAAGAGCAATTTCCTCGTCTTTGGGAGCTAAGTGCAGTACTTCAGTAAAGCGCTACAAAGAAGTACTGTTCTAGCTCCTCTAACAGGAGCTTATATCGCCCATAATGCTCGCAATTCGCTTTAAGTAGTTTACCGGCTCACTGCAATGATTAACTCAGCTTGCTGGATCGCACAAACCAGGCTTTTGGGGGACTACAATTTGTACGTTTATCCCCTTAATGGTGGGGCTATTTAGTGCTTCTTTTAAATAATCTATTAAGGGTACATTAACTACTTTACCGTAGTTAGAAGAGGCTTGGCGAAAATATAAGGTACCCTTTTCCCAAAAAGCGAAACCTAAATGCGAGATATCCAAATAAGTACCTATTTGTTTGCGTAAATCCCAGCCTGGACGCACAATTTCGATAATGGCTCCATTAGGTATTTGCGAAAATAAATAGAAGTTAGGTTTATTTTCTGGAAATAGGGCCGTAAAGGGGAGATAGGGTACTTTAGCCGTAGTAACTTCCAAATTTTTAGTTTTGGTTTTTAATTCATCTAACCGCGCTGCTTGTAGTGCTGTGGTGCTGGCATCAATCCTAATAGTTGAGGGATCTTTATGCGCATACCAATTGGGTTTATTAATCTGAGATGCAGAATAAAGAGCAACGGGTTGGTTATTTTGATCGTGAATATTTAAAGTAATATCTTTTAATATTCCTCGGTTTTGATTGTTTTTATTCCAATCAATCGAGGTAAAATGGTTGCGCTTTATATAGGACACCTGACCATTCTGGTAACGTAATTTATTGATACATTGTTTAAAACTCGTTAAGGAATTGGCTAAAGCTAAAGCGAGGACGGTGTTTACATAAGTATCACAATCAAAAGCATCGGTTCGGTAGCGAGGAAATTGATCATAGCGTCCTTTAGGCCCTTCACCTAAAGAACCAAGAACATAGACCGTCCCCTTAAAGTGCTCACTAAACCAATTAAGCCGCTCTGTCATGGAAGTATTCGGCAAGGCATCTAGGCTGTGATATAGTTCATTTACTGACGAGTCAGCTTCTTGTTCAATGTCTTTGGTATTTAATGAAAAAGCATTTAAACTCATCCAAAAACTGGCTCCGAGCACTAAATATTTTAAAAAATAGGACATAGCGCCTCTTAGGTTTGTCATCATATTTGTACACATATTAACCTTTTTTAGGATGAAGGAGCAAGCATGCTCAATATAATTTGGTTAGGGATGATTCTTATTGCTGTTAGTGTAGGGATCATAGAAGGACGCGTTAATGAAGTAGTAAAAGCGGTAACCGATTCAGCAAAGCTTGGGTTTGAATTAGCTTTGGGTCTGGCGGGGATTATGTCCTTATGGCTTGGTATTATGTCGATTGCTACGGAGTCTGGCTTAGTTTCTAAATTAGGTTCTTTATTAAAGCCAATTTTAAGACGCTTATTTCCTGATATCCCCAGTGAACATCCTGCCATGGGAGCCATGGTTATGAATATTTCTGCCAATATGTTAGGTCTAGCTAATGCCGCAACCCCTTTTGGCTTACAAGCGATGAAAGAATTACAAAGCTTGAACCAGCATGCCAGAGTGGCCACTAATTCCATGTGCACCTTTTTAGCGATCAATACCTCAAGTGTGCAAATAATTCCTGCTACAGCCATAGCTTATTTAGCTGCTAATGGCAGTGCCAATCCTAGTAGCATTATCTTAAGCTCTATCTTAGCCACTACTATTTCTACTATCGTGGCTATTTTAGCTGTAAAGCAATTAGCAAAGTGGTCTTGGTTCCAAATTGAAGGAGCAAATAGTCTATGAGTGGCTTCGGAAATCAACTTTCTAACTGGATGTTTTTATTATTTATTTTAGGAATCCCTCTCTATGCCGCAATAAAAAAAATTAATGTATTTGATGCTTTTATTGCTGGTGCTAAACAAGGTTTTGAAACGAGTGTTAATATTATTCCTTATTTAGTGGCAATGATGGTTGCCATCGGTATGTTAAGAGCCTCAGGCTTTTTTGATTTAATGAATCATTGGTTGGCCCCTTTAATGCAGTTAATTGGTATGCCTTCCGAAGTATTACCCTTGGCCTTAATCAGACCATTTTCAGGAAGTGCCTCAACAGGAGTAATGGCTGAATTGATTCACCAATACGGTGGGGATTCTTTAATTGCCAAGATTGCTGCGACCATGATGGGAAGTACAGAAACCACATTTTATGTCATTGCTGTATATTTTGGCTCAATTGGCATTCGTCGAACTCGGCATGCCATTCCGGTTGGTTTGTTAGCAGACTTAGCTGGAGTGATTGCTTCAGTATTAATTTGTCGTTATCTTTTTAGCTAATTAGAACTAGACATGCTGTTTGTCCCTTAATTGTAAGAGCAGATCCTTCTCTTTTATCCAGCTGAAATGTGGTGGATAAGTTTAAGCTAGAGGCCTTAGAAATGAAATTCTCTACTATAATTAAAATGTTAACATAAAAATAACACCTCAAATTTAGGGATTATACGTGAAAACAGCAGTCAAAAAGGAACGTTTTTTACTGTTTTTCTTTATCTTTTTAGGGATTTTATTAACTAGTTTGTTATTGTCTTTATTATTGCTTCGTTACATCGCTATTCAACAAATTAAAAGTTCAGATGCGCTGTATAATTCTTATAAAATTGCTGCAGAGCTACGCCAAACTTCCAGTGATTTAACCAGAATGGCACGGTCGTATGTTATTACCGGAGAGAAAAAATATCGTGATTACTTTAATGAAATAATAGCCATACGCAATGGGACATCTCCTCGTCCTCGGAATTATGATCAAGTATATTGGGACCTTATCATCGGCGGTACGCGTCCGCAACCTTTCGGTCCTCCTGAGTCTTTAGAAAAAATAATGATCAAAAATAATTTTACCTTAAGTGACTTCGAATTATTACATTCAGCAGAAGATCGTAGTAATGCTTTAGGCCAGGTGGAACTACAAGCAATGAATATGAGGGATGGCAAGTACGATAATGGCACTGGAACTTACAGCATTCAAGGGATTCCTAATTTACCTCAAGCCATACAATT
This sequence comes from Legionella sp. km772, assembly GCF_003989735.1. Taxonomy (GTDB): domain Bacteria; phylum Pseudomonadota; class Gammaproteobacteria; order Legionellales; family Legionellaceae; genus Legionella. Next base: position 6,814 of record NZ_RZGQ01000098.1, read on the forward strand.
GGTTTTTGGTGAAGAATATATGAAGCAAAAAGCAGCTATTATGCAACCTATCCAAGAGTTTTTCTCGACAGTTAATGCACGCACCCAGCGTGAATATAATACTTACAGTCGTTGGATGTCCTACGATCTGGTGATAGCCATTATCCTTGCGTTTCTCTCGACTATAGTGATGATAATTTCTATTGTTAAAGCGCTCAATTCCTTGTCGGCCGCAACTAAAGAAAATGAATTATTGTTACTTAATATTCTCCCTGCCTCTATTGCTGAACGTCTGAAACATGGCGAAGAACAAATAGCAGATGAATTTTCGCAAGCGAGTGTTATGTTTGCGGACATCGTAGGTTTTACCCTCATGACTGCCTCTTTAGGTGCAAAAAAAATTGTGCCTTTACTAAATTCTTTATTCGAAGAATTTGATAATTTAACCGAAGTTTACGGTGTGGAAAAAGTAAAAACTATAGGGGATAATTATATGGCTGTTGCCGGAGTTCCTATTCCTAATACCGAACATGCCATCAATTTAGCTGATTATGCTTTAGCTATGTTAAGTAAACTCGACGCATTTAATATCCAACATCATAGCAAGATTGAGATGCGGATTGGGATGACTTTTGGTCCTGTGGTCGCTGGAGTTATTGGCCATAAGAAATTTATTTATGATGTATGGGGAGATGTGGTGAATGTAGCCAGCAGAATGGAATCAACCTCAATCCCGGGTAAAATTCAGATCACCGAAAAGATGGCCCTCTTGCTGGAGGATAGCTTTATTATTGAGCAACGCGAACCCATCGAAGTAAAAGGCATGGGGGTTCTAAACAATTATTTTCTTTTGGGAAGAAAGGCCGAGTTAGCCCCTTAAAGGAAAGGCTTTTTTAAAGTGATAGAGCTAGCCTAGTTTATGGTTTTTATTTCTTCCTTTACTGGCTAACTGAGCTGCTTCAAATAATTTTAAGCGTGCTAATAAGGCGTTTGTTTTCGCTTTAAAGGCCTTCATTTCTCGAGCAGGTATGGGTGATGCTGTCGGTAAGCTCGTGGTAGTGGGATTGTGAGGTGCATTGTTTACATGTAATTCATAATGGCAATGAGGGCCAGTTGCCAGGCCAGTTTGTCCCACATAGCCAATTACTTGCCCGCGTTTTACTTTACTGCCTTTGGATAAGCCTTTTTGGAATTTGAGCATGTGCCCATAAATGGTGCTGTATTTTTTATCATGTTTAATTTTTATCATGTTTCCATAACCATTATGTCGATCAATTATAGTAATAACGCCATCGCCGGTAGCTTGTATCGGTGTTCCAATGGGAGCCGCTAAGTCGATGCCTTTATGAGCTCTTTTATAATCAAGGATGGGATGATAACGAGATAGAGCAAAGGTGGAGCTAATATGGCTGAATTTAATGGGGTAGCGTGAAAAGGCTTTTTTAAAGCTATTCCCCTGGGCGGAATAATAGTCAGTAGTGCCATTAGCACTAGTGTGGCGGATAGCCTGCGTTGTTTTACCTTTGTTAGTGTAGGTTACGGCCACAATATCACCCGTACCCACCATTTTATCACCGACATAATAAGCATCATAAACAATAGAAAATTGATCTCCAGAACTTACGTGGGAAAAATCAACTTCCCTTTTTAAAATTTCGGTCATTGATTTTACAAATTTATAGGGTATGTTGGCTTTTTGTGCGGTGGTATATAAAGAACCATTTACCGTAGCGGTGACATACACCGCTTGACTAGTGGTCTTTTTAGAACTTATTTGATAATTATATCCCTTAATTGCTCTTGATATAGTTAAAGTATCGACATAATCAACGGGGATAATTAATTTCTCTAAATGGCCTTTATTGATTAAAAATTTTAATTCTTGGCTTGGTTTAATCGCCGTAAGCGCCTTGGTGTATTTTTTATTTTGTAGGATTTCATGTAAATTTTTTGCACTTAAGCCTAGGCGGTGGAAGATAGTAGCCATGGAGTCACCTGACCGAGGTCTTATCGTTTGCCATTCATTATCTTTTACCTTGGGCTTAGCCTTAGCGAGTACTTTTTTGGCCTCATTTTTCACGGTTTGAATAACTTCAGCTGTTATGCCCTCTGTAAGGGTTTTACTATTCGATTCTGTTTTACTGGTTTTCAATGCGGTGGTGATACTGGGTTCAAATTCATCAATGATTCTTATGCGTTCTAAAGGAGATGAGGGAGTATTTGGCGCGGCACTAGTACTTAAGTCGGTTTTTTTATGATGTGCAAAATTCTTCACTAAGTAATAAGGGAGTGAACATGCAATAACTAATGCAAAGATCATTACTAGTCCTGATGGTTTTTTAGACTGTCGTTTTTCTATATTGGGTCTTTGAGCCATTTTTTGCCTATACTGCTGTCATGGGCGACAATTCTATTATTTTTATTGCAATCAATATATTTCCCATCCCTGAATGAAGTGACCGCTATTTTTAGGTCAATGAATTCTACCTAATAATTGAATATTTTGTTATATTTTTTTTAACTTAGGTTAACAAACTTGCGTTTTTAGCTATTTTTATTGGCAGGAATTTGTTAACCGGGCTAAGATACCCGCTGAGAGAAGATAGGTCAATCATTATATATAGGTTTTAATAACATGATAGTTGAAGATTCAGTATGTACCGAATTAATGAGGGGTTGTGAGGAAGTATTGCCACAAGCCGAATTTGAGAAAAAATTACAAAAAGGTATTCCCTTAAAAATTAAAGCAGGTTTTGATCCTACCGCGCCCGATCTTCATCTGGGCCATACGGTATTATTAAATAAATTAAGGCAATTTCAACTTTATGGCCATGAGGTTATTTTCTTAATTGGTGATTTCACCGCTATGATTGGTGATCCTACTGGAAAAAACGTAACACGGATGCCACTTAGTGAAGAAACGGTGATTGAGAATGCCAAAACCTACCAAGAGCAAGTTTTTAAAATTTTAGATCCTAATAAAACACAAGTTGCCTTTAATTCCCATTGGCTGGGTAAATTTAGTGCAGTGGATTTAATTCGCTTAGCTGCAACCCATACTGTTGCTCGAATGCTTGAGCGAGATGATTTCAATAAACGTTATACCAATGGACAGCCGATTGCTATCCATGAGTTCCTATATCCTTTATTACAAGGCTATGATTCGGTAGCACTAAAAGCAGATGTAGAGTTAGGCGGCACGGATCAAAAATTTAACTTATTAATGGGAAGGGAATTGCAGAAGCATTATGGACTTGAACCCCAGGTGGTGATGATGACTCCATTAATAGAAGGCTTGGACGGCGTGAAAAAAATGTCCAAGTCATTAAATAACTATATAGGTATTAATGAACCCGCCTCTGAGATGTTTGGGAAAATTATGTCGGTTTCAGATGAACTGATGTGGCGTTATATAGATTTACTAAGTTTTAAAACGGGCAAAGAAATTGAAGCCTTGCGCAAATCAGTGAATGAAGGCCGAAACCCCAGAGACGTTAAAATCGATTTTGCTAAAGAAATAATAACACGCTTTCATAATAATACGCAGGCTGAAGAGGCGCATAGAGAATTTATTGAGCGTTTCCAAAAAGGAATTATTCCAGCAGATTTAGATGAGGTAACTATTAGCACTGATAGCGCTACATCCATAAATCAAATATTAAAACAAGCGGGATTAACTGCGAGTACTTCAGAAGCGATTCGGATGATTAAACAAGGGGCCGTAAAAGTTAATAATGAAAAAATAGTGGACCCATCACTTGAATTACTAACAAATGAGTCCTATATTGTCCAGGTTGGCAAAAGAAAGATCACCAAAGTGTACTTAAAAGCGGCACAATGAAATTATTTTCAAAAAAATGAAAAAAGTGTTTGACATAGGAAGGGAAATCCGTAGAATACGCAGCACGCCTTCGGGGCAAAGTTCATTAAGAAGATAGAAGACAAACTGTGTGGGCGCTTTGAAAGAATTTG
>NZ_RZGQ01000099.1 GCF_003989735.1 Legionella sp. km772
CTTAAATCTTCAACAGTTGATAAAAAAGCTAATACTTCAGACATCCCTTTCTTTCGCCAGTTCAAATAAATGCAGGATTATACTGTTTATGTGACTAATTTCTAGTCATGAAAAGCCCCTGGATTATACTGTTTATGTGACTAATTTCTAGTCATGAAAAGCCCCTGCCCCTTTAGCTGTTTCAAAAGACAGCCCTAATTTAAACTTATCGTAATTTTTACACTTTGGTTAATCTATTGATATTAATGATTTTTTAATGAAAGTAAATGGTATTTAAACGGCTAAATATGAAGTCGGTTTGAATAACAAAGAAACATTTACTAAGTTTATAAGGTTCCTTATTTAAAGGACTATATATTAATTTTAAGGAGATAAAAATGCCACATTCAATGAATCCTAACAAAGGCAAAACCCCTATGAAAGGTCATACTTCAGATACTAAACGCTCTGGTGATGTAAAAGGGACTGACCGCATAAAAAAAGATGAGCGTACTGGTGGCGGCAAAGGTACTGGCATGCACTCTAAAGGTTCAAGCCAAGGATTCAATAAAGATTTACATAACAAATCTAGATAATGAACACTCGCACATTCTAGCTTAATCGTTAGGATGTGCCTCTAAACAGTTGACAAATCTTATTCTGCATTACTCTCTAAGTAGTAGGTAATTATAGGCTTGGTACTACCCCTATTTGAGGTCTTGTAATTATTAAAAATAGTTTAAAATAATTTATTTTGTCTATGCATGTTGCTCATTATTCTCTATAATGAAATTTTTATCCCCTATTTTTATTTCTATGTTTTATCGCTTTAATCCCCAAACCCATATAAAAATATGGTTATCCACAAATAAAGATTCGTTTTTGAACGCGGAAAATAAAATTCGTTTAATGCAGATGCGTACTAAAATCCTGATAGCACGATTTATTTTATTTATGATAGCCGCTTGCTTTCAGAGAAAGCATTAGTTGAGATGCAACATTTCTCGCACCAGCAAAGTATCATTCCCCTCGACGCTTTTACAAATAACATGCAGTCCAATACTAGTCTAAATCAAAAGCTCATTGAGCTGTATGAAGATGAAATCTTTCATTTTAATGAGGGCGGTAATCCGGCAGCGGCATCAGACATATTAAGAATCCTAGACTGGGTATTGAGTTTAGAGGCGATGTATACGGATTTAGATAGACGCGTACGGAGTACTAAAGCCTTTAGCTCGTATATCGAGGTGGAGAAACCAATACTTTATAACTTATATAATATTCTCGAACCCAGCGGGCTTAATACTCTTGTCTTTAATAATGATATTATTGCTGTAGTCGATTTTGAGGCGGCAAAAGCAAGTGGTGAGGTACAAAAATTTCAACAAGCTCTTTATAACTCATGCACTTCTAAAAATGCCTCATTTTATGAATCGTGCGTTCTTCAGCAAAAAAAACCAGATTATTTTATTCCATCGGGCCATAGTTATCATTGTAGTGATGATTTTTCTCTTTTTTTTAAAAAACTGCGGCAGGTCTGGAGTAATGCAGCCGGACTATGGGAAAAGCAAAGTATGGCTAACCCTAGTCCAGTAAGGGCAGTACGTCATTTTATACATCAAGCTACTCAAAATCGAGAAGAGTTTAATGCATTCTATAAGCTAGAATTAACTGAGGAGCAATTAAAGGAGTTTCAGAAAATTCAACTACGGTGTAACGTCTTGTTCACAACAGGCCCCAATATTTTCCGTGAAGCTCTTTTTGGCAATCCAGTAATGAGCACTACCTATTTTAATGAACAGGTAAAAAACTATAGTATTCGAGGCTACCAGGGGCTGGCATTTCCCAATTGCCTGGGGGAATTTGATCTTCCTAGAGAAAAGCATAGCCAAATTCAACGTCAGGCTCGACTAGGAGTAAATTATGATGCCTCCTGGTTACCTCATGGTCTTGTTTTACTTAAACAAAGAGAACAAAAAATACTTCGAGCCACAAAGACAATTGCTCATTTTTTTAAATCCCATTCGTCAAAGGGAAAAGAGTTAACGCCACCTGAAAGTACTCCCGATAGGGATGATGTTGATTCTAACGTTAAAATACCTTAAGTGAACACTAGAGGGTTTGCTAAAAAGGTCAAGTGAAGGGTAATAATCCATTCATAAAATACAGAATTTAGGTTATTGTACCTATAGATCTTTTGCACTTCCTCTCAATAATGACCATTTTATTGCGGCCTTTAGAAGAAAAACATTTTACTTTATTGCTCAAATGGCTTCAAATGCCTCATGTTCAGCAATGGTGGGATAAAAATGTTACTTGGACAGAAGAGCATATAAAAAGGAAATACAGCTCTTATACTAGGGGCTATAAATTAGTTCAAAATAAGACCTATCCTATTCACGCGTTTATGATTTACTCTGGCGCCGAAGCAATTGGTTATATGCAATACTATAATGCTCGTGATTTTCCCCGTAGCGCCCCTTTAGATCGTTTGCCAAAACACTTAGCGGCTTTAGATATTTATATTGGAGAGCCTAATTTTTTAAATAAAGGACTGGCAAGCGAGGCGATTAATTATCTCATTAGCCATTATTTAAAACAGCAATATACTCATCTATTTGTGGACCCCGATCTTGATAATAAAGCGGCAATTAAAGCATATACTAAAGCGGGGTTTGAACTTTATGAGGAAAGAAAAGAGCTAAATGAATTGTGGATGGTAAGAGCAATAGCCACATAACTTAGTGGCTATTGTACATTTATTAATAACAACGTAATTGTCCCCAGCCATTTCTCCAGCATCCGGGATGATAAGGGGCAGGCCTAGACCAGTATCCAGGATGATTTGCAATACAACCACCATAATAGCTTCGGTGCATGCCATAGCCACAACCTTGAGCAGCTTCTGATGTTGAAGTATACATGCTGACTAAGAGAAGTGTGCTAAGCATCAGTGTTGTTCTAACTAATCGTGAAAAACACAGCGATTGTGCTTTCATGAGATCCTCCTTAATTCTGTGATTTATTTTACAGTTACAAGGCTGCAACAGTTATCTTTCACAAACGTGTAGTCCTGTAAGCTAAGTATAGAATCATATTGGCTTTGGAATGTGTAAATTTTAAGCAAAGACGGCCTTTTAATTAATTACTCTAAGCTCATGTTTCATCAATAAATTTAATTTCTAGATCTATATTTTGTTAAAAATAAAGATTATCTTATTCTTAATACTTGAGAGGAAGGTGCCTTTTTAAGCATCAGAAACTAGTTAGCTTGATGTTGATAAGTATTTGGTGAGTTTCTCACCAACATATAATGGAACGTGGTCAGAAATAGATGAGAACTTTAAAAAGAAAATGGACGCGCTTTTACTCTCGTAGTTCTAAAGTTTTAACCCGTCTTAAAAAAAAGATAAATCTTCCCATAGTAGTTATTAGCATTGCTTTCTTGATAGGGTGTTTTCATCTTTTTTCTTATTTAATTCCTTTTACTGATAATGCCTTCGTGGTTACTAATGTGACGCCAGTTGCCGCGGATGTTTCTGGTTTTATAACGGATATTTATGTAAAAAATGGTCAAAGGGTAAAAAAGGATCAGCCTATTTTTACTGTATATCAGGTTCCTTATCAATTAGCTTTAGAACAAGCAAAAGCCGATTATTTAGAAGGAATCAAAAAAATAGAAGTTTTTGAAAAAAAAATTAAACGGGCAGAAGCCTTAATTAAGTCAACAGATGCTGAGTTAGCGAAAGCCAATTATGAGTTAAAGTTAAAAAAAGGTTCTTATGTAGCCCAAGCCGTCTCCATTTTGGAAGTCAAAAAGCTTTCTTATGACGTAGATACCTTAAAGAATAAACGTGATGCCCTACAACAAGAAGTTGAGGTTTTAATAGCGGAAATTGAACAACAAAAACACACAGTACAAAGTCTAAAAGCGAAAAAAGATAATGCACAAATTAACTTGGAGCTGACAACGGTAAGAGCGCCTAGTGATGGGGTGATTGATAATATGTATCTAGCCCCGAACACCCCAATTAAAATCCACGAGCCTATATTTTCCTTTATTGATACGGCAAATTACTATATTCAAGCCAATTTTAATGAAACGGATTTACGGCGGGTTAGGGCAGGGGATAAAGCGTATATTATTTTGCGTATGTATTATTTTGATAAAATTTTCCATGGCGTAGTGGTCAATTCTTTATGGGCAGCCGAACGTCAGCAAACCTCGGCTAAAAGTCAAATTCAATTAGTAAAGAATGAAAATGAATGGTTATTGCTACCCCAGCGCTTCCCGCTTCAGATTAAAATTTTAGATCCTGATCCTAATTATCCTCTAAATCCCGGTTCAAGTGCCTATGTTTATATCTCAACTAAAAGATAAGATTCTTACTTATGATAAATATGGAGAGCATCGCACTAATGGCTTAAAAATTTTATTCGTTTTGCAGTTCTTATTTTTGTTCAATTATATTTACGGGGTAAATAATCCTTATTTCTATTTTTTTTATGTGCCTTTGACTGCTTTTACCGCCGAAATAATAGGTTCTACTTTAGAAGAAAAATATTTATTTCTTTTTTGCACGATAACCGGTTGTGCGCTTTCTATTTTTTTATTCGGTTTATTTTCAGTCTATAAATTGTTTTTTGTTTTTTTTGTCTTTTTTTATTCTTTATTTCTTTATTATCTCGTTATTCATCATTTAAGAAAGATGCTTGCTTTAGTTCCTTTGATACTAAGCTTAGCCGTTTATTCCTTAATTTATGAAAATGCTGATAGTAATCTCTATATAGCCTTAAACCATGTTTTAGAGGTTTTGGTGGCCATGGGTTTAATTTTTATGGGTTTATACCTCTTTCCTAAAAGATACTATTTTGTCATTTGGCAAAGGGCCTTTTTAGAAGTGCTTTCAAAATTAGAGTTTTTAAGTGAAGAGATCTCTCAAGAGAATGTACAGACGATTCCTATTTTTCCTGGAATTATCGTGATGAATAAATATTCCAAAATGTTACCGCGGAGCATTAATTATTACAGTGTATTAAAGATTACCTTGCTGTCTTTTGAGTTAATTATGTCGCTTTCTTATTTACTTTCTTTTAGGAAAAAAATCAAAACGGCGTATATCCAATTATTTACTCGTTATATAAAGTTACTTTTGGAGGCCTGTAAACGAAAAAAAACGGTATTACTTGGCAGTCAGGATCATCGTTTACTCACACAAAGTTATGAATTAAAAACTTTACGCCGCCTTATTTTGAGCTGGAATTATTTATGCACCGATCTTTGATGTTTGGCAAATTAAGTTACCGCTCTCTGCGAGCAGTACAAATTAGCACCGTATTTTGTTTTACCATTATTGTGCAAGAAGGTCTGCGTTATCCTCGTGCTGGTTGGACTGGTTTTGCGGTAATGATGATTTATGCAGGATTTGATAATGGAACGACTATTCTGCGCGCCTATCATCGGTTCTGGGGGATGCTTTTAGGCTTACTTAGTGGGTATTTGCTTTGGTTTCTTGGCCATATCGATTATCGCCTATTGCTTATTATTATACCACTTACTATTTATCTAGCTTATTTTCTTGCAGGACAAGCCTATAGTGTACCTACCGTTTTTACAGTCAATACCTCTGTTATTGGTACTGGTTATTTTGATACCTCTACTAGTGTATTTCCCTTGACGTTCTTTTTAACAGATTATGTCATGTGCACAGTTATCGCATTTATTATTATTTTAATTTTTGAGTACTTTTGGTTTAGCCATTACAAATTAATTAATTTATTTATCATTGATAATCAAGCGGAAATGGTGCGAAAACTCTATCATTTAATTCACCTATTAAATCAAAACAAAATTCGCCGTTCCGATTGGTTTGATGCGTGTGTCTCCTACACCGATAGCTTATTCGAAATGGAAAAATTAGCCAGGAATTCCCAATTTATCCGCCGGGCCAAAGGCACTTTAGGAGATGATTTCAATGAGTTTTTAGCGCTGAATTCACGAATCTTTGTTTATTTAAAAGCGTTATACATTTCGGGTTATACAAAAAACTATGGAAAGTATGATTACAATCTTTTGTTCCAGCAAGTACAAATGGATTTAAAAAAATTAAAGCAATTTATACGAGCAACCCATGTTCAGGAACATAATGGAGAACTACATGCCCTACCTCGTTAGAGTGCTTTGTCTTTTTTCTCTTTTTTTAACGGGATGTACGCTTCCTAAAAAAGAACTTCATAAACCGGTTATTCCGGTCATGGAACAATGGCCAGTTAAAAATAATTATACCAATAAGAACGATGAGAAAAATCTTCCCTATCTGGCCTGGTGGAAGGGCTTTAATGATGCAACATTAAATGACTTAATCGTTAAAGGCTTGCAGCATAACAACAACTTAAATAGGTCGCGAGGAGCTATTGATGCGGCAGAAGGTGAACTTAAAAAAATCAATTATCAATGGATACCAACTGTAGATATGATGACCGGCTATTCGCGAAATCCAGCCACGGGATATCCAGGAATATTAGGAGTGATTATCCCGAGCTATGTGATTAATATTTATCAACAAATTAAAGAGCAAAAACGAGCGAAATATATGCTCGCTCAGGCTAAAGCGGAAGACGATGCTTTAAAGTTAACTGTAATTTCGGAACTTTGTGCGAGTTATTTTACCTATCAAGCGGAAATGGAGCGCAAGCAACTCTTGAATACCTTAGCCAATGATTTAACCCAGCTAGCTAAGATTGCGCAAAATACCTATAAGGGCGGCTTAACTTCAGATATTGAACAGCAAGAATTATACAGTCAGGCCCAAGTGATTCGCGGTGAACTTGAGGTGATCGAACGCAATATTATTGTCAGTAAAAACGCTATTCGGTATTTAATTAATCTCAATCCCGGTGAATTTAGATCGAAGGTTCGTTTTTCTGATTTAAATAATAAGCAACTGATCCCAGGCACCTTACCGCTAACAGTATTAGAAAATAGACCTGATTTACAAATGGCTGATAGCCGTTTACGTGCTGCTAATCAGGCAATTGGCATTGCTCGCTCTCATTTATTACCAACCTTAACTTTTGATTTGATAGGAGGGAAAGCCGCAGGTAATAACGCCTACAAGTGGCCAGAAAAGAACGTTTATTTTAATGATCAATTAATTAAATTGCCTATTCTTAAAGCCTCAGTTTTAGGTGAAATTGCTACTGCTAAAGGCTTAGATAAGAGTTCCTATTATCATTATCTTGATACTTTACAAAAGGCCTTACGGGATACCACTAATGCTTTGGCTGCAAATGAGCATTTTACCAACAAATATAAAGTCACTGAAAAAGCGCAACGATATTTAATGCGAGCCTATGGTTTGAACCAACGGCTATATAAACAAGGTATTCAAAATTATATTGAAATGTTAAAGGCTAAAATTACTTTGGATAGAATTAATATTAACCTTAATGAAGATAAGCTTTTGCAGTTAATGAGTATAGTAAGCTTGTATCAAGAATTAGCTGGTGGCTATAAAGCCTTATAAATATTCTTTATAAAGCTTTATATAAGTACCATCGTTTTCCATACCTAATAGGGCCTCATTAATTTGGTTAATCAGATTCGTTTGATGAAGTTGAGTCATGATTCCATAGCCTTCGCCGATACGAAATTTTGGTCCTAACAATTTAAATTTTCTTTTGTTTGCCCATTGAATAGCGTGGTGATAATGGGTTAATACTGCACTAATCTTTTGTTTTTCTAGCGCTTTGAGCATATTCATATTAGTAGGAAGCTCATTAACCTGAATAGTGTTGTCAATGTGTTTTAAGGCTAGATTCCTCGTAGGGCAGCGAAAAGAAACCCCAATGGTTTTCCCTGTGAGTTGTTGGATGGTATTCAAGGAAGACTTTTTTAAGGCAACATATTGTAAATGACTGTCTTGATAAGGAAGACTAAAAAGAAAATTCTTTCTTTTTTCCTCGGTTATGATGATGGATCCAAGGGCTAGATCAATAGTTCCTTTACTCATTTTTTGGGGGATGTCATGAAATAATACCGTTTCAAATACGCATTCACTGTGGATTCGTTTGCATATTTCTTTCATCATCATTATTTCAAAATCAGCAAAAACATTTTCTTTGGTATTAGAAAAAGGAGAATCGTAAGATAGGGTGCCGATAACCAGTTTAGTGGCATAAGCATGGGGAAGTAAAAAACATAAGCAAAAAAAGAATAAGTATTTTCTAAGGCTACTCATTTTACGCACCTCTCTAGATAAGGCTCATGCTCTAAGTGAATAGTCATATTAACCACGCATCTTGTTTTTCTCTTAAAAAGCATAGTTCATAAAATTATTTTTTGTGCAAATTATTGAAAAAAAAATTTTCTATATAAAAATAGCGATAAATCAATTAATTAGAAATTAGTTGAAGATAAATTTAACCAAGATAATTTTTTTTAACCCATCTAGTTGTTTTTATTACTTGTGATAGTATGGTTATTATTTATCATCTAGGTTAGCCCATGAAAGAGGTAAAGTTAGTTGATTATTTTGCTAAAATAAAACTCGATTTCAGCGCTTTTCAAGATTTATTAGCAAGCGATAAAACAGAAGCCTTAAAGCAAGTATATTTTGCGCATATAAAGGCTTTTCCCTATAGTAATTTTGAGATACGTGAGGCAGCTCATCAACATCCTGTGCAACGAAATGCCTTAACTTTCTTCAATCATGCTCGGATCATGAATCAGGGAGGTTATTGTTTTCAAACGAATGCTTTGCTTTATTCCGCATTAACCCAGCTAGGGTTTAAACCAATTTTCTGCGCAGCAAGAGGACTTGTGGGAAAACCTGTTAATGATGCTAGTGTACTGCGTTTACCTACAACCCATGTCGTTTTAGTGGTTCCTATCGGTGGCCAGCAATATTTCCTGGAACCCGCAATGGGGATGCAGGCGCCCCGTTATCCTATTTTAATTCAAGACAGCAAAGATCCAATTATTCAAGATAGGGACGAGTTTCTTTTTTATAAACAGCACGATGTCTATGTGCTTGCGAAAAAAATGCGCGGTAATTGGTTCAATTTAATGCAATCAACTTTGGTTGAAACAAGTGAAAAAGTCTTGCACAAGAATTTGTTGGGCTTAGAGCGTTTCCCTAATCCTGTTGCGATTCGTGATGAAAAAACTTTAGTGGCTGTAGTGACGGATAAGGGGAGTAAAGCATTATATTGGGATATGTCTTCTACTCAACTTAAGTTCATGCGTCAAGAAGACGATGTATTCACCCAAGAGGTGATTGGCGATTGGAAGCTAGCGTGCGACTTATTAGAGAGCGAATTTTCCATTAAAGGGATTTCTGAGGCACAAATAAAAAAATATTGCAGTCCTTTATCTATACCGAAACCAAAACGCCGTTGGGAAATTGATTTTCCAATAACCGTTAAAGATTTGGAGCGGATGGAAGAGAATTTAACCTATTCGCCTTAAGCATCAGTTGATTTTACTAGTAATTAGCAATTATCTGTTTTAAATTAGTCTAGTTAAGAATTTTAATCAAATGGAATGAGTTTTGAATTATGAAAAAAATAGCTTTTGTATCGTTAATGTCCACTTTATCTCTAACCACAGCGGTTAACGCCGGTGCTATGGGTGATTCTGGCTGTGCCCCTTCCGCTTTTGCTTCGGTAGAAGGTGGTTATACCTATAATAAAATCAATGGCTTTGAATTTGTTACTGGAACTGGAACTTCAGCTACGACTAGATCTATTAGTGCTGAAAAACAACAAAATCAATACACTGCTCGTTTAGCGGCAGGTTTAATTAATATGATAGACGACTCCTTCGGTGTTACCGGAGAATTAGGCTGGGGTTATTATGGACGCACAACTTTTAATCTTCCAGTCCTCTCATTAGGTGCGCCTTTTAATGCAACCAGTAAATTTACCCTAAGTGGTTTTGATGCCTTAATCGGTGCGGCATGGGTACAAACCTATTATAGTTTATCGTTTAAAGTAGGGGGCTTAATTCAGAATATGCAGATTAGCAATACTGCTTCCCTTGCTGATGTGGTTGCACCAGCTTTTGGTGTTTATACTTTAAATGAAAAGCATAATAGCACGGCAGTGTTGCCTGCAATAAAATTAGGTGCAGCTTATAATATTGATTCTAATTGGGCTATTACAGGTTCTTGGTTATTTGCTTTTGGGGCTTCAACAGGAACAACCTTTACTTATACTCCTGCCGCAGTGACTAACGTTGCTTTAGATATAAATACTCAAAACCCGATGACAAATAGCTTCATGCTTGGTATTCAATATAGCGCTTAAGCCTATAGTTTAAGATACGAATTCTTCTTTATTAAGGAGAAGAGTTCGTAATTAGTGTGATTTGCTGTAAAAACCTCCTACTTTAGCTTGACAGGATTAGCCTATCTTTTATACTGATTGGCACTTTGAAAATCAAGCTTGATTTTAGCAGACAAGATCTAAAGTAATCATTTTAACCTTTAATTGAGGTAGGAGTTTATGGGCGCTACACAATCAAGAAGCCTAGTAAAAGTGCGACCTGAAGAGACTCCGAAAGAGCTCGTCAATATGTTTTTAATAGAGCTTTTGGCCAAGGGCTATCCTTTAGCAAATAAAGGGTTAGCTAGGTCCGGGGATCTGGAACAAAATTCAGGAAAAATAAGAGCTATTCCCGGTTTGTTAGTTCATTCACCTTACTCTCAGAATGGCTTATCCACAAGTCCATAGGCCAGGAGAGCTT